>JAFRSO010000015.1 GCA_017427545.1 Selenomonadaceae bacterium | reverse complement strand
CGGCAACGTTATCGTAAAAATTTTTGGTCACAAGCACTTGACGACCTGCAGAAACTTTCGGAGCTTAGTGAAAATATTGTGCGCCTCAACAATTACAAAGCCGCAAAAAATAAATTAGCCGCGCAACGTGCCGACGGTAAGACAACAATCACCGACAAGCAACTTGCCGCGCTGGAATCCCGCAAAGCGTCAGTTGACTTTTCACAATCGGGGCGTTCAATGCGTGAACTCAACCGCGTTTTTCTATTTTCAAATGCCGCGATTCGAGGATTGGACTTGTGGCGCGAAACTTTAACTCCTTTGTAGGGAGCAGGGATTAGGTTTTTAATTCCTCATTCCTAATTAAATCTGCGGCGGCATGAAAATCCCGAAAGGTTTGGACGTTGGGCTTAGGCTCATGTCAAATTTGACTGACGAGGCTTTGAGCGCAATGTACGACAAAAAGCCGGTTGAAGTGAAACGGGCAATTTTAGACCCGCTTATCAATGCCGCGTCGTCAATTTCAGCGACGGTTTTCACGCCCGCCATTGAGGCTTTTGCAAATTATTCATTCTTCCGCGAGGCTCCGATTGTGCCGCGTGGCGAACAACATTTGCCCAACTGCTTGCAATACGATGCGAATAGTTCTTGGGTGGCAAAACTTTTCGGCGAGGCAGGTTTTTCTCCGCGAAAAGTCGACCACCTAGAACGTGTTGGTAAAGTCGAAAAATAAAACATAAGCAAATTCTTTGGTAAAATGAAATTGAAAAACTCCCAAAGAAATGCTTATGTCAAATTCATTCTACCATACTCGTTACTGCCTTACAAAAACGCAAGAGGAAATAATCAAGCCGCTGTTACCGGCACCAAAGCAGACTGGACGACCAGGCTTAAATCCTTTGATTGTCTTTAACGCAATCTTGTGGATAATGTCTTCAGGAGCTCCATGGCGCGATTTGCCACCCCAATTTAGTAACTGGAACAGCATTTATCACAAATTCCGAAAATAGTCCGCTGATGACGTTTTCAAGGATATCTTGCAAGCGTTGGTAACCGACACGGAAAAATATCTGCTTGTTCAAATTGATTCAACCTTTTGCAAAGTGCATCAGCACGCCGCCGGTGCTCTCAAAAAATATGATAATCAAGCAATAGGAGTGTTGCGGGGCGGCAAAACCACCAAAATTCATGTTCTCGTCACTGAAAATTTTCAACTCATCGGACTGTTGTTGACCGGCGGGTAGGGATTCTGTACACGATTCAGAGTATGCCGCCTCCCTTTTGAGCAAGGTGAATCTCGACAGCAAAACAGTTTTGGGCGACAAAGCTTTTTGTTCGGCTCGTATTCGCAATTTTATTCAAGCACAAGGCGGTAGAGTTTGTATTCCCGACAAAATAAATTCGCGAGCATTGCATGAGTTTGATAAAGAACTTTATAAGGCTCGTAACGTCATCGAACGCTTTTTCTTGCGGATAAAGAATCGTCGACGCATCGCCACTCGTTTTGACAAATTAGCTGAGTGTTTCTTGAATTCGTTTTACTCTCTGCCATTATGCTTCAACTATAGAGTTTACCAACACGCTCGTTAACATCTGCCGCGCTTTTCTCGACACCATTAAACCCCTTGACTGCGGTATCTACGCTTCCTATTCGTGGTTACAAGACTATATTGACTGGAAATCGCTTGGTTGTGCTGTGTGGAATGCTCAATGGGGTTCTCGTGATGACTTCAAAGGTTATATGTGGCAATTCACTAACAAACTTTTAATCGGCCGTTACCATTTTGACGGCCGATATTCTTTACAAATAAAATTGCGAAGAGTTTCGGAGAGTTCGTGGCGGTAGACTACGGGTAGACTACAAAATTTTTATAAAGCTAGCTGTGACGCGGAAAATTTTCGTCGAATATTAAGTAGGAATTAAAAATTTTTATTTCTTACTTTAATCCCGCGAGGAATTTACAAATTTTTTCGGCGGCGGTGAGGTCGTCCAAGCCGAACTGATAAATTTCATTTGAGGCAATGGGGCTGCTCGTGAAAATCGCGGCAACTTTTTCGTCGGCAATGACTTTACCGCGTCCGCGCCAAAGTGAAATCGTCGGGGAAAAATTTTTCGTGCGGCTCTCCGTCAAAATCAAATCGACACTGCTCATCTTTTCGGCGACGGATAAAAAATTTTGATTCGCGACGTGCTCCACCAGAAAATAACCGTTCGGCGAAATGACAGCTACGGATTTTGCGCCCGCCGATTGAAATTTATAACTGTCCTTGCCCTCAACGTCGAGATTGAAGCCGTGAGCGTCACTTTTAATCACGCCGACCGAAATTTTCTGCGCGGAAAAAATTTTAATCAGCCGCTCAATAAATGTAGTCTTGCCCGTGCCTGAAGTTGATGCGACGATTGAAATTATCGGCGTCGGTCGTGAAAGATTTTCAGCCCTGCCGCGAGCCAGTCTTAAATCTGCGGGCGTGTTCACGTTGAAAAAATTTTCTTCGCAAGAAAGTTCCGCGAGTTCATGCGGGATTTTTTTTATTGCCGCAAAAATTTTCCGCTGACCATGTGAAAGTTCCCGCAAAAAAATTTCTGCCAATTCCCGCCGATAAAATGCCGCCAGCGGTTGAACTTTCCCGTTGACTATTGGAATTACCACTTGAGCCGTCGAAAATTTTTCAGCCAACGGGCGCATTGCGTCGAACTCGAAAAACGGCATATCCGCCGAGACTGCCAACGCCCAATCGGTTTTGATGTTCGCAAGCCCGACTGCCAACCCTGCCATCGGCCCCGAATTTTTTACCGCGTCAACCAAAAGTTTCACGCCGAACTTTTCCGCTAAATTTTTCAGCGCGGGCGATTCTTCCTCGACACACAAAAAAATATCGTCGAAGTTTTCAGCAGAGGCCTTGCACAAAATTTTTTCCAGCAAGCCAACTCCGCCGACTTCGACGAACCGTTTATCTGTGCCGAGCCGCGAACTTTTCCCGCCCGCGATTATCAGCAACGAAATATTCATTTATCAGCCTCTCCACGCAAAATTTCTATACCGTGTTGCAGTTGCGGCAAGACGAAATTTAAGCACTCGTCGACCGCCTTCGGACTGCCCGGCAAGTTCACAATCAGCGACCGCTTGCGAATTCCCGCGACTGCCCGGCTCAACATTGCCCGCCCCGTCACTTGCAATGACAAACTCCGCATTGCTTCCGGTATGCCCGGCGCAAGTCGTGTGCAAACTTCCAATGTCGCTTCGGGCGTGATGTCGCGAATTGAAAATCCCGTGCCGCCCGTCGTCAAAATCAATCCGACTCCAACGTCCGCCAACTCAATCAGCTTGTCGACCAAAAATTTTTTCACGTCAGGCAGCGTCGTCCGCGAATGAATTTTATAGCCCGCCGCCGTCAAAATTTCTTCGCACTTATCGCCGCTGGTATCCTCATCGCGCAAGCCGTGAAAGCCTCTGTCGCTGACCGTGATAATCGCCGCGTCGAGCGGAATTTTTTCCGTGGCAAGCTCCAAATTATCGCCGACAGAAATTTTCCCGCCGTGAAGTACGCGTGCAAAAACTCCTTCGCGCGGCATAATGCAATCGCCAATCTGTTGGTAAATCGTGCAGTGAGCGTGACATTCCTTGCCGATTTGCGTTATCTCGAAGAAAACTTCACCGCATTTGAGCCGAGTACCGACGGGCAAATTTTTAAACGTGAAACCTTCGGCGATAATATTTTCACCGAACGCGCCCGCCTCAATCAGTGCCCCGCGAGCCCTGAACGCGTCGATTTCGCCTTGACCGAGCAGACTGACTTGCCTGTGCCAATCGCCCGCGTGAGCGTCACCGTCAATCCCAAATTCCGTCACGAATGTAGCCGCGTCAACGAATTTTTTGGCAGTGCCGCGCCGTTCGCTGATACAAATCGCATTGATTTTGCCCAAAATCTCAACCTCCAACTTTAGCTGTTAGCTGTTAGCTACTAGCTGTTAGAAAATTATCCTCCAATTTGATACATCTGAAATTTAGTCGCGCCTTCAAAAAAGTGTTCTTTGGGCTTATGATAAATTGCGTCGCGGATTTTTTCAGCCAGCTCCTCATCATCGACGCCCGACCGCAATAAATTTTTCACGTCAAGCCCCGTGTCGAAGCTCAAACACGTTTTCAAGAAACCTTCCGCCGTCAAGCGAATTCGATTGCATGAGCCGCAAAATTTATGCTCCAACGCGTCAATGAATCCGATTTCCCCGACGAAATTTTTCGGGCGGAAATATTTTGCCGGCCCTTGAAGAGAATTTTTTTGTCGGACGGGGACGAGTTCACCGAAAGATTTTTCCAGCGTCGAGAAAATTTCAGCCGTCGGAATACCTTTCAATCCCGATTCCCACGCGCAACCAATCGGCATGAGTTCGATAAATCGCACCTTGACGGGATTATCTTTTGCCGAAGCCGCGATTTTCAAAATTTCATCATCGTTGACGCCGCGCAGTGGCACGCAATTTATCTTGAGGCTTAAATTTTTGTCGAGTGATTGAAGTCCTTCGAGCACCTTGCCGAGAAAATTTCGTCGCGTCAAGTCAGCAAAAATTTTTTCGTCGAGAGTGTCCAAACTCAAATTCACGCCGTCGAGACCTGCCGCGATTAATTCGGGCGCAAGATTTTTCAGCAGGACGCCGTTTGTCGTCAGCGTGACTTGCTCAATGCCCGCAAGATTTTTCAGGCGTCGAATGAGTGACGGCAAATTTTTTCTGAGCAGAGGTTCACCGCCCGTCAGACGAATTTTTTTTATGCCGAGCCGTGAAAATATTTCAGCGACGCGCAAAATTTCTTCCAAGCTCAAAATCTCCGCGTGAGGAATTTTTTTGACGCCGCATTCGGGCATACAATATCGGCAGCGCAAATTGCAGCGGTCAGTTACGGAAATACGCGCATAATTGATTTCGCGTCCAAATTGGTCAATCATAACAAAATTATTTCAACCTCCGCGCCGGATTTAAGCGCGTCCGAACCTGCAGGAATATCGACCAGGCAGTTGCAATTCACCGCCGAATACAGCGAGCCGGATTCATGACGATTCGGCAGAAAAATTTTTTCACCGTCGAAGCGTGCTCGAATAAATCTGCGCCCGAAACTTTTCTTGGGGAAGTCGTCAGCCAAAATTCCGCGACTGCGACTGTACAAAATTTCTGCGCGACGTGAAAGTTTTGCCAATACCGGACGCGTCAAAAGTTCAAAGGTTGCATAAGCCGCAAATGGATTTCCACTCAACGCGACGCCCAAAAATTTCCCGCACTTCCAACCGATGACAGGTGCGCCCGGTTTCATCAGTACGCGCCAAAAAATTCGTTCGCCGATTTTCCTAACCACGTCATGCATAATATCTTTCTTGCCGACAGAAACGCCGCCCGTCGTAATCAGCAAGTCAATTTCGTCACGAATTGCAAGAATTTTTTCGGCGCAAGTGTCAACGTCGTCGGGCAGATTGTATAAAATTTTCGGCTCAAAGCCCAGTTCAATCAATCGGGACGCCAGCAGATAAATGTTGCTGTTGTAAATTTTCCCCGCAGAAAGTTTCTCGTGAGGTTGAATCAATTCGTCACCCGTCGAGGCAAGTGCAATCTTCGGACGCCGATAAACCTTGACGATTGGGACGCCTTGACTTGCCAAAACCGCCACATGCGCCGCCGTCAATTTCGTACCTTTGCTGATGATTTGACTGCCCGATTTAATGTCCTCGCCCGCGAAACAATAATTTTCGTGATGCTTGAGTTTTTGGTTGACGGAAATATTTTCGCCGTCGAACGTCACGTCCTCTTGACGAATCACGCAATCAGAACCTTTCGGCATGGCGGCACCCGTCATAATCCTCAACGCCTCGCCCGAATTAATTTCGCCGTCAAAAAAATCTCCCGCGCACTCTTCGCCGACAACTTTAAATTTACCGGGCGTATCATTCGATTTGAGCGCGTAACCGTCGAGCGGACTTCTGTCGAATGGCGGATTATCGATGGTCGCGAAATAATCTTGAGCCGCCACGCGTCCGACCGATTCAATCAGCGAAACTTCTTCAGTCTCGTCAATCACCGCAACATTTGCCGTCAAAAGTTCAATCGCCTGTTCAAATTCGATTCCTTCCATTACAACAAACCACCTACTCCCAGCGTTGTGAAGTCGCGCCGAGTCAATTTTTCGCCCGTCAAAATTCGCGGCAGAATCATATCAAACACGGTCTTTGAGCAGAACATCACGCAACCCGGCAGTCCCATAATCGGCACGTCGTCAAGGTACGCCAGCATGAACATTGCGCCGGGCAAAACCGGTACGCCGTAAGTCACGACGCTTGCGCCCGTCGATTTAATCGCGGCAGGAGTTCTATCATCAGGATCAACACTCATGCCGCCCGTGCACAAAATCATTTCCATTCCGAGATTCAGCAGTTCAGAAATTTTTTCACGCGTCATATCTTTTGAGTCGTCGGAAGTTCTGCGTGCGTCGACTTGCAAACCGAAAGTCTTCAACTTCGATTCGATAACAGGCGTGAAAGTGTCCTCAATGCGGCCGTGAAAAATTTCCGAGCCTGTGACGACCAATCCGACTTTGAATTTTTTATACGGCGCAATTTTCATCAGCGGAACATTGCCGGCAATTTCCTTGACGCGAGCCATTTTAGTTTTGTCGATAACGAGCGGGATAACCCTCATGCCCGCCACGGATTTATTTTTGCGAACGGGAATTTTATTTTGGACGGTGGCAATGCAAATTTCGCTGACATCATTAATCGCGTTGAGCTTTTCGGCGTCGACGTGAAAAACTCCGTCGCAAGTCGCTTTGAGTTCGATTTTACCTTCCTTGACTTCACCCGCCGATAAATTTTCGCCTTGAGTGATTTGGCGCAAAATTTCCGCCGCGTCATTTTCATGTAACTTGCTGTCGTCATTTTCCCAGACGAAAATATTTTCCTTGCCGAGTTTCAAAAGTTCGGGGATATCGGCTTCGGTGATGATATGCCCCTTGCGAAATTTTGCATCCTTGACGACGCCTCTGACTATCTGCGTCACGTCGTGGCACAAAATTTTTCCAACCGCGTCCTGCACGGGAATTTCTTTCATGCAATCCCCTCCTAAAAATCATTTGCGCCGATAAATTATATTGCTCCGCATAAAATATTCAAACGGGAAACTCAAGCAATGAATCAGGCGTGTGAAGGGAAAAATTATCATCGTGACCATCGCCAATATCAAATGACACTTGAAAATTATCGGAACGTCAGCCATCAACGACGCGTCGGGATTCATTGCAAGTATCGACCTAAACCACGGGCTGATACATTCGCGGTAGTTGAATTCGTCGCCCAAAAGTCCGACAGCATTTAACAGCGTGCCGCCGAAACCGGTTATCAGCGTGAGGAACATAACGAAGTAAATCACGCCGTCTGAAGTTGACGTGTTGACTTTCATGCGAGGATTATCGAAGCGTCGACGCATGAGCAGGAAAAATCCTCCGAGAAATAAAACTCCCGCAGGTATGCCGCCGCTAAGTGCGATTATGTGATAGAGATGTTCCGAAATGCCAACGCCGTCCGTTAAAGCCTTCGGAATCAAAATACCGATGACGTGGCCGCCGAACGCCATTAAAAGTCCCAAATGAAAAAGCCAAATGGGAACTTTCAAGCTGTCCTTGGCGAGAAATTGACTGCTCTTGGTTGACCAGCCGCGCTCACCCGTCCAATATCGATAAGCGGTACCGAGAATCAAAACTGCAAAGGCGATGTAGGGGAGTGCGCTCCAAAAAAATCCGCTCATTTTGTCACCTCCAAATTAGCTGCTAGCTAAACTAGTTCCTAAAAAAAGGATTATGTCGAGCAAAAAGACTTGCGGTAACTTCGCCTCAATGAATCGGTCGCGCAGGAGTTCAATTTTCGGGCGTGCCGTGTCGAGAATTTTTTTTGCCTGAACAGGTTCGACGGTCGCTGCCAACTCCAAAACTGCGGGCAAATAGTCGGGCAATTCTTTTTGCAGGTCGAAGCCGTTTTCCAGAAATAATTTTTTGTAGTCGAGCATTTCATTTGACTGCTTGCCAAAATCCGTGCGATTGTGCGTCGTCAAGTAAAGGTTCGTGTTTTGCGAGAAGTCGAACTTGCGGACATATTCGCGTTCATATTCGTTGCGGTCGAAGTGCTCAACATAATCGAACAGGTCTAAAAAAACTTCGCGGCTTTGAGGCGTCTTGAGGTCTTGAGCAGCCGCGCGATATTCGGGGAACTCTGCCCACCATGCCTCGTCGGGATATTCAAGCAGAAATGCCGCAATCTTCAACGTGATTTTATATTCATCCATAATCATTACTCCTGTTGAGCTTTGAGCTTTGAGGTTTTTAACTCCTAACTCCTACCTCCTAATTAACAAAATCCTCCGGGGCAAATGTAACCGGCACTGCCTTGAAGTTCGCGCAACTCATCATGAGTTTTACCTTGCAAGCCCGCCGGCAATTTGATTCGTTCGGAATATTTCGCAATGGCAAGGAGCTTGTACATTTTCTCGTACTCGTAAACGTCAAACTCCAAATTCTGCGGAGGAGCCTCGCCGATTTCCTTACGCCGCATGACTGTCCGCATATCCAAGAGCCGTTGAAGTGTCTGCAAAATTATATCCGTGTTGCCCGCCGTGAAAAGTTCCGCCAAATATTTTACGGGGATTCGCATTGCTTCCGATTGCGGCAGATAAACTTTGTCCTCGAATTTTTTTGCAATCGGCGACAGCGGCGGGATATACCAAACCATCGGCAAGGATCTAAATTCGGGGTGCAGCGGCAGTGCCAAGTTCCAACCTTTGATGAGCTGATAAACCGGTGAAACTTTTGCCGCATTCAAGACTGCTTCCGAGACGCCTTCCTTGCGAGCTGATTCGATAACTTCAGGGTCGTTGGGGTCTTTGACGAGTCCGAGCATTTGCGCGTAAATCATCTTCGGATCTGAAGTTTTTGCCGCGTCCAAAACGCCGTTCATATCGTAAAGCAAAATGCCCATGTAACGAATTCTTCCGACGCAAGTATCAGTACAAACCGTCGGCAACCCGTTTTCAAGTCGCGGATAACAGAACGTGCACTTTTCAGCCTTATTGGTCTTCCAGTTGTAGTAAACTTTTTTGTAGGGGCAAGCGGGTATACAATGCCGCCAGCCACGACAAATATCCTGGCTCACGAGAACGACGCCATCTTCCTCACGCTTATAAATTGCACCGCTGGGACAGGCCGCTACACATGCGGGATTGAGGCAGTGATTGCAATTTCGCGGCAAGTACTTCATGAAAATATCACTGAACTCAAGCGCGATATCCTCACCGATTTTTTTCAAGTTGACATCTTGTCGAACATCATCGCCGCCCGCCAAATCGTCATTCCAATTCGGCCCCCACTTGATTTCCATGCGCTGTTGACTTATCAACGAACGCGGACGCGCTACCGGTTGATGCTTCTTGCGCGGAGAAGTGATGAGCGTTTCATAATCATACGTCCACGGCTCGTAATAATCGTCAAGTTCGGGCTGTTCGGGGTGATAGAAAAGTTTCAAGAGGCGTCCGAGTTTGGAGCCGGTCTTTAAAACCAATTCGCCGCCGTCAAGTTCCCAGCCGCCCTTCCAATGATTTTGATCCTCCCAATTTTTTGGATAGCCGATACCGGGCTTAGTCTCCACGTTGTTGAAGTACATATATTCCGCGCCGGGTCGATTCGTCCAAACATTTTTGCATGTGATAGAGCAGGTGTGGCAGCCAATGCACTTGTCGAGATTCATCACCATGCAGACTTGAGCTTTAATCTTCATACAGGTCACTTCCTTTTAAGTTGTCGACCATAAAATTATTTTTTTGAAGCCGTCAAGGATGACGGCTAAGCCCGCGCACTGAGCGTGATGCGAAGTCCGCGGGCAACTCTACCTTTCGGATAATCGCAACGTTGAAGTCATGAGCGACTAACGCCCCTGCGAGGCGTCTTTTCTTTTTGCTACTTTTTCTTTGGACGCGCAAAGAAAAAGTAGTTCAATCCCAAATAACCTCCTCCGCCTTGCGAACGACAACATAAATATCACGCTGATTGCCCGTCGTACCGTAATAATTAAAGCCGTAACTCAACTGCCCGTAGCCGCCAATCATGTGCGTAGGCTTCATGTGAATTCGCGTCGGGGTATTGTGAGTGCCGCCGCGAGTGCCGCTGATTTTCGACATGGGAACGTTGATATGCCTGTCTTGCGCGTGATACATGAACATGATGCCGCGAGGTAATCTGGGTGATACGACTGCGCGACTTATGACGACGCCGTTGCGGTTGTAGACTTCGCACCAATCGTTATCCTTGACGCCAATTTCAGCCGCGTCCTTTTCATTAAGCCAAACAGTTTGCCCGCCCCTGAACAGCGTCAAAAGTTGCTGGCTGTCAAAATACATTGAGTGCGTCGACCATTTATTATGCGGCGTCAAAAATTTCAGCGTAATTTCCTTGGAAGTCTTGAGCGGATTTTTCAGCGGCTTGAAATCCAAAATCGGCTTGTAAACGCTCATCGCTTCGCCCCACTCAAACATCATCTCGTGGTCAAGATAAAAACTCTGACGCCCCGTGACTGTTCGGAAGGGCACAAGCTGTTCAATGCTGACACTGAACGGAGTAAAGCGGCGATTTTGATTCGAGCCGGTGAACGTCGGCGACGTGATAGTTTCGCGCGGCTGAATGGCAACCATCTCAAAGGTAAAGCGTTCACTTTCACGGTCGCTGGCAAGTTTCGTAAGGTCGCTTAAACCCGTCTTGCGTTCCAAATCTTTCCAGGCACGAACGGCAACTTTCCCGTTAGTCGTCGTCGACAAGCCCATAACCGCATCGCAGGCTTGCTTGGCCGTGAACATTGACGGCATACCGTATGAAATTAAATTCTTGTCCTCGACGATACCATTGCGCGTGCGAATTTCTTCATACAAATCATCACTCGCCCAGCCCAAACCTTTCATGCCGTTACCCTTTTGAATATTCGGACCAAGCCCAACCCACTTGTCGTAAAGTTTCGTGTAGTCGCGCTCAATCATCGCGATTGCCGGCATAGTCTTGCCGGGTATCGGTTCACATTCTCCCTTGCTCCAATCCAAAATTTTTCCTTCAGGTTGAGCAGTCTCACCTTCCGTATCGTGTTGAATCGGGACTGCGAACACGTCCTTATAAACGGGCAACTTCGCCTCCGTCGCAACTTTGGAAACGGCCTTTGCAAGTGTGCGGAAAATATCCCAGTCGCTTCGAGCCTCCCACAACGGATCAACCGCTGCTTGAAACGGGTGCACGAACGGGTGCATGTCGGTTGAAGATAAATCGTCCTTTTCGTACCAAGTCGCCGTCGGCAAAACCACGTCCGAATACAACGCACTTGCCGCCATTCGGAAATCCAAATCAACCAGCAAATCCAACTTGCCTTGCAATGCTCCGCCCGATTTTTTGAGTTCGGACTCATCGCGCCATTTAATTTCCTCCGGCTTGACGATTGATTCTTCCTCCGCAAAAAGACTGTTGCGCGTGCCGAGAAGATATTTCAAAAAATAATCGTGCCCCTTCGACGACGAGCCGATTAAATTATTTCGCCAGATAAACAAATTGCGCGGGAAATTTTCGGGAGCGTCGGGGTCTTCCCAAGAAAATTCCAGCGTGCGATTTTTCAAACTCTGCGCGACAAATTTTCTGATACCGTCAATGCCTTCAAAGCCCGCAGCCTTCGCCTCGTCGAAAATTTTTTGACCGCTCTTGTTGAAGCACGGATACGCCGGTAACCAACCCAATCTTGCCGCCAAAATATTATAGTCGCCGGGGTGACGATAGCGGGGCTTCGTGTCGGGTGAAACGAGTTGCGCCGTATCAATTTCCTCATTGCGCCATTGATCCGTTGCGAAGTAATAAAACGACGTAGAATTCTGCAATTTCGCGCCGCCCTGCCAATCGGTACCGGTCATGACGCGTGCCCAACCCTCAATCGGACGAAGTTTTTCTTGCCCGACATAATGCGCCCAACCGCCGCCGTTACGACCTTCACAGCCGCACATCAGCAGCAGATTCAAAATCGTGCGGTAAATCACATCAGCGTGGAACCAGTGATTGATTCCGCCGCCCATAATAACCATCGTGCGCCCTTGAGTTTTGAGGGCATTGTCGGCAAATTCGCGGGCAGTGTGAATCACCATGTCAGCATTGACGCCCGTAAATTTCTCCTGCCATTTCGGGGTATAAGGCGTGTCGTCCTCGTAAGAATTTGCACATTCGCCGCCCAGCCCCGTATCAATTCCGTAATTTGCAAGCGTGAGGTCGTAAACCGTCGTGACCAATTTAACACCGCTTGCAGTTTTGATTTTCTTGACGGGAATGGCGCGCGTTATCATAGGATTGGAGCCGCGGTCGTCGCCAAAATACGGCAAGGAAATTTCTGCAACGCCGTCACGTTCCTGCAAAATCGACAGCTTCGGACGAATCGCCTCGCCCGTATCAGAATTTTCTTCGCGCAAGTTCCACTTATTTTGCCTGTCCCAACGATCACCCATTGTGCCGTTCGGAATAACGAGCTTGCCGCTGATTTCGTCGATAACATAATGCTTGAATTCAGCGTGCTTATCATCGCGCCCCATGTCCTTAGCGTTCAAAAATCTGCCAAGCTTATACTTGCCGTCGTGCTCATCAATTGTCACGAGAAACGGGAAGTCATTATATTTGCGCGAATAGTCAACGAAAAATTCTGCGGGATCGCCCCAATAATATTCCTTCAAGATGACGTGCCCCATAGCCATTGCAAGCGCGGAGTCTGAACCGGTCTTGAGGCTGATCCACGTATCGGCAACGGCAGTAGATTCGGCGTAGTCGGGCGCGATTGATACGACCTTCGTACCCTTGTAGCGGACTTCCGTCAAAAAGTGAGCGTCGGGAGTTCGAGTTTGCGGGACGTTTGAACCCCATGTGATTATGTAGCCGGCGTTGTACCAGTCGGAAGATTCCGGAACGTCGGTTTGATCGCCCCAAACTTGAGGGCTGGCAGGTGGCAAATCGGCGTACCAGTCGTAAAAACTCAATCCCGCGCCGCCGAGCAGTTGAATAAATCTCATGCCGCCCGCGTAGCTCAACATTGACTTTGCGGGAATGACGCTGAATCCAAAAATTCTGTCGGGGCCATATTTTTCTGCAGTGTGCAAGACACTTGCCGCGACGAGTTCGGAAACTTCATCCCAATTCGAGCGCACAAATCCGCCCATGCCGCGAGCCTCTTTATAGCGTTTCATCTTGGACGGGTCGTTGGCTATCGACTGCCACGCCTCATAAGCCGTCGGATAATTTTTCCGAGCCTCCCGCCAAAGTTCCGCCAATTCTCCGCGAAGATACGGATAGCGGATTCTGTGCGGGCTGTAAAGATACCACGAAAAACTTGCTCCACGTGGACAGCCGCGCGGTTCAAAGTCAGGCATTTCCGGTGACGTTTCGGGATAATCGTGCACTTGATTTTCCCACGCCACAAGCCCGTTTTTGACGTAAATATTCCAGCTGCAAGAGCCGGTGCAATTTACGCCGTGCGTCGAGCGAACGCATTTATCGAACGACCAGCGGTCACGATACATATTTTCCCAATCACGCCCGCCCTTATTTATCTGCTGATGGTCGCCGCGTTCAAGGGGACTTAGATATTTGAGTTTCTTTAAAATGTTGCCCACGCTATCACTCTCCTTTTAGCTTTGAGCTACTAGCTACTAGTTCCTAGTCTAGCAAAAAAAATTTCCCTCGAAAGTGATTTTAATCACTGCCGAAGGATTTTTATATCAATCCATTTTGCCTAGCAACGTCGAATGCTTGCCCGCCTCCAAAAGTTCGTTCGTCTCCAAAATATTTTTTCCCTTCGATAACGCGTACCAAATTATGTGATCCCACGGGTCTTTCACGTACAATTTTTTATGCCCCGCGTAGTAAAGCAGATAATCCGTCTCCTTAGGCGAAAGCTTCATTGCGATTGCCAGCGACAAAATATTTTTCCGCGACGTATTTTTTCTGTCACCGTTGAAAATTCGATACGCATAAATCTCGTCCAAATGTGAATCTCTGATGACTTGCGCCTTGACCAACTGTTTATCTTCCAGCAATTTTTGAAGATATTCGGCAAGCGTATATTGGCGGAAAAATTCTGCGTTCTCCTCGTCGAAGGTATTCAAATTGTCAGCCGTCTGCAATTCGTGTTCAAGTTCATCGGTATTCTTTTCAGGCATTGCATTCGCCTCCGGAAATTTTGTAAAATATAACGCAAATTTTTTTGAAAGGCAAGGTGCGCCCGTGGATAAAAATATCGCGGAATTTATCGAGTTCAGCTACGAAAAATTGACACTGCTCAAATCTTCGGGCAAGGGTGAAGTCTGGCTTGCGAAAGATATTGCGAGCGGCGAGCTTGTCATTTTAAAACACGTGAACTTGACGGGCTTACCTTACGGCGTGATTCAAAATTCGGCCTTCCGATTGCCGGCAAAAATTTTTTTCTTCGCGGAAAGTAAAACTGATAGCGTCGTCGTCGAAGAATATATACGCGGCGAAAGTTTGAGCGTTTGGGTTGAGCAGAAAAAATTTTTCAGTGAGGATTTTGCGCGAGAAATTTTGAATCAGCTTTGCGACGGGCTTAAGGAACTTCACGAGCATAACATAATTCACCGCGATATAAAGCCGTCGAATTTGATTTTGCAGAACGGTTTGATTCGGCTGATTGACTTCGACGCGGCAAGAATTTTCAAGAACGGTCAAGAGGAAGATACGAAGCATTTGGGCACGAAAGGTTATGCGCCGCCCGAACAATACGGCAGCGGTCAGACCGATTCGCGCAGTGATATTTATTCTCTCGGCGTCACCATGAAAACTTTGCTCGGCGAAAATTATAACGGACGCTTGAAAAAAATTCTGGACAAGTGCGTTGAGTTCGACCCTGCCCGCCGATTTAAAAATGTCAGCGAATTGAAACGAGCCGTGCGCCTCGGAAAATTTTCGTATCCGTTAAAAATCTTCGCGACGATATTTCTTGCCGCAAAAGTTTTCTTGACGTTCAATCATTCCGCGGACGTGGCTCCTCCTGAAGAAATTTCAAAGCCTGTCGAAGTTCCCGAAGTTGTCAAAACTCCCGAAGTCGTCGAAACTCCTCAAGTCGTCGAACCTGAACCCGAACCTGTCGAAACTCCCGAAGTCGTCGAATCTCCTCAAGTTGTCGAAGTTCCCGAACCTATCGAAACTCCCCAAGTTGTCGAAACTCCGCCAGCTAATGAAACGCCCGAACCTGAAGTTGTCGAACCTGAACCTGCCGAAAATCCTCCGACATTGCGCGACTTCAAGCCGTCATTCCCCGGAAAAGCTCCGTCCTCGATTGAAGAATTTACACCATCATTCCCGACCGCGCCGACATTTAATCCGCCTGCACCGAGTTCGGACGAGTAAAATTTTCGCCGATTTCCCTGCGGGGTAAGTACACGGCGATTATTTTTTTGTACAATGCTTGCAGAATCTCCCGCGACGATTCGGCATTTGAAAGGAGGTGTACAGCATGTCACTGAAAGATTTTTCCTTCGCGCAACTCAATAAGTCGGCTCAACTTAAAGTCGGCGTCGAAAAGAAATCCGATAAAGACGATTTGCCGGTTGCAAAAAATTATTGCAGTCATAATCGCACTTGCTCCGCTTATCGCAGATAATTTAATTCGAGGAGGGAAAGTTCATGGCGTTTTCCGACGTTTGCAAAGTTTATCGGCAGGGAGAAAAATTTTTGGTGCTGAATCCGACCGTACCGTCGTGGCTCGTGACGAACATAAACGGCGTATTACTGCTGAAATTGTATTCGGAGGAAAAGAGCTTTGAATCAATCGCGGAAGAATTCAGAGTTCATGTGCCGGAATTTTCTTCCGAAGCCGTATTGAAATTTCTTGAGCGTGCAAAGTCGGAGCGGCTTTTTTCCAAGCCGACACAGCTTGAAGATTATAAGCCGTTCCCTCTGCGCGACGTTTACTTGAACATGACGGCGCGTTGCAATTTGCGTTGCATTTATTGCGTAAATAATTTGCGTGTCGAGGAGCGGCGCGAACTTTCTTTTGAGGATTATCGACGAGTGCTTGACGAAATTGCCGCAATGAAACCTGCCGTCGAAATTATCATCACGGGCGGCGAACCGCTAACTTCACCATTGACAATCCCCGTCGCCGAATATGCAAATGAACTCGGCTTGAAGTGTACTCTGCTGACGAACGCGACTTTGATTAACGCGGATAATTTTGAGACGCTGACGAAACTTTTTTGCAGATTTCAAATCAGCGTTGACGGCTCAAATGCGGCGATTCATGATTTTTATCGAGGCAAGGGCAATTATGCCAAAACTGAACGGGCGATTGAACTTTTGCAAAATCACGGCGCGGAAGTCAAATTGATGATGGTCGTCACGAAAAGGAACATGAGCGACGTTGCCAACGTCACCAAAAAATGGGGCAAGATGATTGACTTTCAGCCGCTCTTCCCGACAGGCAATGCAAATTATGACGCGCTGAAATTGTCCGGTCAAGAGTACTTCGACGCAATGACCAACGCCTCTGAAGATATTCGGCTTTACGAATTTTTGCAGACAATCGGCAAGCATTACGCTACGAAAAAAACTTTGCTCAAATGCAGTGTCGGCGAAGGGCAAATCAGCATTTCTCACAGCGGCGACGTTTACCCTTGCGCACTGCTGCACAATCCGAAATTCAAGGCGGGCAACATTACCGAGAACACTTTGGCGGAAATTTACAATTCTCCGACAATGAATCGAATCAAATTTCACACCGCCGACCATATCGACAAGTGCCGCGATTGCGAATTCAAATTAATTTGCGGCGGCTCATGTCAGGCGAGAAATTTTTTGGAAACGGGCGACCTTGATCGAGCCGGCGATTTTTGCGAATACAACAAGCTTGCGATTATTCATGAACTTATAAACACCGTCGAATTGAGCGAGCTGCAATGATAAAATTCGTCTTCACGCGTCTTAAAAAATTCAAGGGCGCGATTTTTATTATCGCATTTTGCTCAATCATGATTGCCGTGACGGATTTAATGATCCCGTTCCTGACGGCAAAATTCATCGACGAAATTTTAGTTGCCCGCAACGTCGCGGAATTTTACAATTTTATCCTGCTGATGTTCGCGATAATGCTGGCGGCAATCGTTTCACATTACGCAAGCTCGATTCTGTCAAAAAAAATTCTCCTCACGACCGCCAACAATTTAACCGAAGAAATTTTACGGCACGTCCACAAACTCGGCGGCGAAGTCATCTTGAAAAGCGACATGGTTTACCTGTCCAAGCGTGTCGACAACGACGCGACGGATCTCGTGACTTTCATCGTCGACAGCATGATTGACGTTTGCATTAATTTTTTTATGCTGGTCATGGCGAGTTTTTTATTGATGTCAATCGGCGGCAAGTGGCTGCTGATTTTTTTCATTGTCGCGGCAATTCATTTCGTCGCCTATAAAAAATTGAGCATGACGCTGTTTGAACGTTCGGTTGCAGTGCGCGAGACCGGCTCAAAATATTTCACGAGCCTAACCGACAATTTCGTTTACGCCTATTCGATTAAACTTCACTGCCTCAACGAAAAATTTCTTGCCGACTTCAAGGCGAAGTTTGGGAAATATTTTTCGGCGGCAATTCGTGAGACTCGAATAAAATTTTGGTTCACGAACAGCGATTTAAATTCTGGCGACGTCTTCAGGATTTTGGTATTTCTTCTGGGCGGACTTGATGTTTTGGCGGGTGATATGACTGTCGGCAATCTCGTTGCGCTGATTGGATATTACGCCTTCGCAATGCAAGCCGTCGCGTATTTTATGAGCTTCGGTCAAGGTTGGCAGAATGCTCTTGCCGCATATCAACGGCTAATCGAAATTTCTTCCTTGCCGCAAGATACGGACGGCGACTTGAAATTGAGCGGCGTGAATTTTATCGAAGTGCGCGGGCTGAATTGTTCGATTGACGGGCGCAGTGTGCTGAAGGAGTTTTCCGCCAAATTTGAGCGCGGGAAAATTTATTGCATCGTCGGCAAGAATGGTGCCGGTAAAACTACGTTGCTGAATTTTTTGTGCGGCATGATGAAGACTGACGACGGTCAAATAAATTTTAACGGGTTGCCGCTCAAGCTGATTGATATGCCGTTCGTCCGAGAGAATTTAATTTCGTTCGTTGAGCAGAAAGAATTTCTCCGCAACGACGACTTATCGGGCGGTGAACGTCGCAAGAAAACTATCACTGCGGCGTTGAGTAAAAATCCCGACGTATTGATTATGGACGAGCCGGATAACAATTTGGACGACGTTGGACTGAAATTTTTAACCGCCGCACTCCTTGACGGAAAAAATTTTCGGATAACGCTTCTTGTCTCACACGAAGAAAAAATTTTCAACATCGCCGACGAGATCATAAATTTGAGCCGCGATTAACTGGGGTTTGTTGAATAAATACTTGAAGCCGTCAAGGATGACGGCTCCGCCCGCGCACTGAGCGTGATGCGAAGTCCGCGGGCAACTCACAGCACGGGTAATCGCAACGTTGGAGCATTGAGTACTAACGCCCCCGCGAGGCGTCCTTTCTTTTGCTACTTTTCTTTGGACGAGCAAAGAAAAGTAGATAAAACCCGCAATGAAAAGTAGCTAAAACCCGTCACGGTTGAGCGGCAACTTATTCACCCCTCCCTAATTCCCTCAAAAATATCCGTAACGACTTTTTCAAGCATTTGTCGCTCCTTATCGGTCGGTATGCGAGAATGTATGCTGTATCGGCCGCAGAGAATGAAATTGTTCAAGTCAACCATTTCCTCGCCGTCAGAAAGGTAACGCTCGTTTTCCAGCAGATAATCAATCGACACGTCGAAGAAGTTTGAAATTTTCTTCAGCATGTCAAAATCCGGCTGAAAAATTCCCGTCTCGTAACGGTTGTAGCGCGGTTGACTGATTCCCAATCTCTCGGCAACTTCAGCTTGCGATAATTCTTGATGTTTGCGCAGATTGCGCAGTTTATCTTTAAACATATACAATCACCGCTCGTATATTAATATTGCGAAGCGGCGTTTATATTTTGTTGACATAAAAACTTTGTACAATCAATTTTATTCATAACGGCAAATTTAAATCTGCGGTGGCCGCGAACATTTAAGCTTGAGTTTATCGTCAAACCTGCTAAAATAACGTAGCAATGATTGAAAGTTCAGGAGGAATAATCATGAAAGTTATTTTGCAGGAAGACGTAAAAAAAGTTGGCGTGAAAGGCGAAGTCGTCGAAGTTTCTGACGGCTACGGACGCAATTATCTTTTGCCCAGAAAGTTGGCGGTTGAGGCCAGCGTCGCAAATTTGAATACAGCAAAAGTCAAAGCTGAAAGTAAAGCTCGCAAGGCTCAACAGGAGGCTGATGAAGCTAAACTTCTCGGCGCACAACTCGAAAAAATTTCCGTGAAAATTCCCGTGCGTATCGGCAAGGACGGTAAACTTTTCGGTTCAGTCGGCGGCAGTGACGTTGCTAAAGCTCTCAAGGTAAGTCATTCTCTCAACGTCGACAAGCGCAAAATTTCGATTCAAGGTGACGTGACGGGCGCGGGCATTTATGACGCGGTTATCAAGCTCCACCCCGAAGTCACGACGAAAATTAAAATTGAAGTCGTCGAAGGTTAATCATGTTCAGAAAATTTTTTGGCGGCAGAAAAAATATTCCCGAACCTCGGCAAGAGACTGACTTAGACCGCGAAATTTCCGCACTCTACGGAATTTTGGTTGACGTTATGGGGTCGGACAGATTGGTTTTGCAGGCCGGAAAAATGGACGCGCTTCGATATATGCGCTCACATGATCCCGCCGAAAGAGTTCTTGCCCTGCGCAGAATCCTCGAAGAAAATCCGACACTTTCACCGCCGCCCAAGCAATCGGAACTTCAAGCGGAAGTGCGCCTGCTTTCCGAAGAAATTGCCGACATCATGGCGCGTCGACAGATTGAGGACAAAATCGAACGCAAGATTAATGAGAAACTCGAAAAAGAGCATCAAGATTACGTCAAGGATATTCGCATGCAGATTTTGCGCGAGGAGGATCCGAAGGCTGAATCTCCGCAAGATAAAAAGAAGCGTGAGGAACTTCAAGAGCTGGAGGAAGTTCACCTTACGCAATCGATTATGGAACTTTTGCGGCCGCAGTCGCTGAAAGAAATTGTCGGTCAGGAGCGGGCAGTCAAGTCGTTGCGCTCAAAATTGGCATCGCCTTATCCGCAACATTTAATTTTATACGGGCCGCCGGGTGTCGGGAAAACTACAGCTGCGCGATTGGTTTTGGAGGAAGTACGCGGGACGGAGTTAAGCCCCTTTGCAGAAAACGCGCCATTCGTCGAGACTGACGGCACAACTTTACGCTGGGATCCTCGCGACGTGACAAATCCGCTGATAGGTTCCGTTCACGACCCGATTTATCAGGGCGCACAACGTCAGCTTGCCGACAGCGGTATTCCCGAACCTAAACCGGGACTTGTCACGGACGCTCATGGCGGAATTTTATTCATCGACGAAATCGGCGAAATGGATATCATGCTGCAAAATAAATTGCTCAAGGTTTTGGAGGATAAGCGCGCATTTTTCGAGTCGAGCTATTACGATCCGACTGACGAGAAAGTTCCGCCGTATGTCAAAATGCTTTTCGAGAACGGTGCGCCCGCTGACTTTGTGTTGATTGGTGCGACGACTCGTGACGCTTCGGCACTCAATCCGGCATTGCGTTCACGTTGTGCAGAAATTTATTTCGAGCCGCTCACACCTGCCCATATCGTCGAAATCGTCAACAATGCCGCTCAAAAACTCAACGTCGAATTGGAAAGCGGGCTTGCCGAAACTATCAGCGAATACACGATTGAGGGGCGCAAGGCGATTAACATTCTTGCCGACGCTTACAGCCTCGCCCTTGATCGCGCAGAAGATAAAGTTTTGCACATCGACCGCCCGATTAACATTGAAAAGCAGGACGTTTATGAAGTCGTGCAAGTCAGCCGCCTCAATCAATTTGTCACCAAAAAAGCCTCAAGCAAACCTGCCGTCGGACACATTTTCGGATTGGGTGTGAGTGGTTTTATCGGTTCGGTTATCGAGATTGAAGCGGTAGTTTTTTCGGCGGAAAAGGGCAAGGGTACGATTCGATTCAATGAGACTGCCGGCTCAATGGCGAAAGATTCCGTTTTCAATGCGGCAAGTGTTTTGCGACGCGTGACGGGCAAGGATATTCATGATTTTGACGTTCACATTAACATTATCGGCGGCGGCAACATTGACGGCCCCAGTGCAGGTACGGCGATTCTTGCGGCATTGGTCAGTGCTGTTACGGGCAAAAAGATTCGTCAGGACGTTGCAGTTACGGGCGAAATTTCGTTGCAGGGAAAAGTTCGACCTGTCGGAGGCGTCTTCGAGAAAGCTTACGGTGCAAAGCAGGCGGGCATTAAAACTTTGATTATCCCGAAAGAAAATTCCAAAGATATTCCGAAAGGGCATTTGGGCTTGAAAATTTTTGCAGTCGAGACGGCGGAGGAGGCCTTCAAGAAAATTTTTGCCGAGCCGATTGATTTTTTCGAGGAGCAAAAATCTTCTGCGCCCGAAGAAAAAATTTCTCTTACCAAAGACGAACAAATAAAAAAAATTTCCTCAACGACAGTCACGCCGGAGGAGCTTGAACAGTTAGGAGTTAGGAGTTAGGAGTTGTTTTTAATTACGCATTGCGCATTACGCATTACGCATTAATAAAGTTACGGGGCAATGGTCGCTGCCGAAAATGTCGCTCTCAATCGCGGCGTCGACAACGTTATCAGTCAGCCGTTCCGAAATCAAAAAATAATCGATACGCCAACCGGCATTCGTGAGACGCGCCTTGCGAAGATAGCTCCACCACGTGTAAGCACCGGTGAGCGTGGGATTGCGGCGACGAAAAATATCGACGAAGCCGGCGTTCAAAAGTTCGGTGAACTTGCCGCGCTCCTCGTCACTGAAACCCGCGTTATGATGATTCGACGCGGGATTTTTTAAATCTATCGGTTCATGCGCAACATTAAAATCACCGCAAACGATAACGGGCTTTTGAGCGTCCAAAGTCTTGAGATATTCGCGAAAAATATTTTCCCAGTTCATTCGACGTTCAAGCCATTCAAGATTGTGGGAGTTGGGAACGTAGACGTTGACGAAAAAAATTTCTCCGAAGTCGAGAGTGATAACGCGGCCTTCGCGGTCAAATTCATCAACGCCGATTCCGCACGTGAAATCTTTTGGTTCGACGCGTGAGAAAATCGCCGTCCCCGAATAACCTTTGCGTTCGCCGTAATTCCAAAATTGCTGATAGCCGTTAAGCTCAAGGATAGCCTCGCCCGCCTGCATTTTAATTTCCTGCACGGCAAAAATATCCGCGTCGAGTTTTTTGAACGCCGGCATAAAATCTTTTTTGAGACGAGCACGCAAGCCGTTGACATTCCACGAAGCAAATTTCATAAATTCTTCTCCCTACAAAAAGCCCCGCCGCTCTTCGTGAGTGACGAGGAATTTTTTATTTGCGAGTAAAAGTTTTGTCGACGACATCGCCCACGCCGCCTTGAACGCCGAGACTTTTGCCGTCTTGGAAAAATTCAACCGCGCCCGCATTGCCCAGGCGGAAAGTAATATTTTCTTTGCCTTCCCAAGAAAGAGTCTGCCCGCCCTCAATGACGCCCTCTTGAACAACATTGCCGTCGACCGTGACAAGTGCCCAGCAACGATCATTGAAACGCGCCTGCACTGCAACTTTATCGGCGGGAGTTTGTGGAGCGGGATTGGCGTTTGCAACCGGTGTAGGATTTTCTTGCGGAACAGGTTCGGGCGCAGCGGGTTGCGGAGCCTGTTGAGTTTGTTGTTGAGGAGGATCGACTTTGGCAACTTCGCCGCCTTCCGAACTTGTCAGCCACGACCATAAACCGCCCGCGATTGCCGCGATTATGACGACTGCCGCCACAATCAACAAGCCCGATGAACTTCGATTTTTGTCTTGAATTGAATAGCCCAAAGGTTTTTTATCTTGCTTAACGGGTTTAACTTCCGGCTTATTTTCGGGAGGTTGAGCCGCGTCATTTTCCGCCGAAGCATTTGCAGTTGCCGTGTCCGCTGAAAGTTCAGCTATATCAGCCATGAACTCCTTGGCAAGCGCGTCGGCGTCCATGTTTAAAAACTTCGCGTAATTTTTGATGAAGCCCTTGGTGTAAATCGTGCCCGGCAGTTTATCGTATTCACCGTTCTCGATTGCCTCTATGTAAAGTGCTCGAATACTCGTGCCCTGCTCAATGTCATTGATGGATAAATTCTGTCGCTCGCGCTCCTGGCGAAGCGTATAACCTACCATTTACAACATCTCCTTTCAGGGCGCATTATAAACGACTGATTTTTAAAATACAAGCTTAATTTTTCGTGAGACGATTTGCGCAGGCCGTGAACTCCGCAAAAATTTTTTCCTCGTCCAAAGTTTTCAGCTCGCGATTTTCCATTAAAATTTTCCCGTCGACGATGACTGTATCCGCCGCCGCAGAGTTCGCCGAATATACCAAAAGTGACGCGGGATTATAATTCGGCTGCCACTCAACGCCGCCCATATCCCAAAGCACAATATCCGCCTTGCAACCTTCCTCAAGCCGTCCGACTTTTTGCAAGCCGAGAGCCTTCGCGCCAAATTCCGTTGCCATTTGAATTGCTTGAGCTGCCGGAATAACTTTCGGATCGAGCGTGTCGACTTTTGCCAACAATGCCGCCAATCTGATTTCTTCCACCATGTCGAGATTGTTATTGCTTGACGCGCCGTCAGTACCGATTGCAACCGTCACGCCTTGAGCCAAAAGTTTCGTCGCGGGACAAATGCCGCTTGCAAGTTTCATGTTGGAGCCGGGATTGTGAGCCACGCGAATTTTTTTCTGCTTGATGATTTCAATTTCGTTATCGCTTAAGTGGACGCAATGAGCCGCCAAAGTTCCAAGATCAAACAGCCCCGTTTCGTTGACGACTTCAAACGGACGCTTGCCGTAATTTTTCAAGCAATCGTTAATTTCGGTTTGAGTTTCGTTCATGTGCATATGAATTTCCGCGCCGAGTTTGGACGCCTCATTCACGACCTTTTTAAGGTAATCGGGCGGGCAAGTGTAAATCGCGTGCGGCCCGAACATTACGGTAATTCGACCGTCCGCTGCGCCGTGAAAATTTTTATACAGTTCGACGTTTGAGGCAAGTTTTTTATCACCGTTGGCGAAACTTATAAGCCCTTGACTTAAACTGCCACGCAAGCCCGATTCGTCGACGACTTTGGCAACTTCGCTCATGTCGGGGCCGTACATGTCAGCAAAAGCAGTCGTCCCGCCGCGAATCATTTCAACTGCCGCCAATGCCGCTCCCCAATAAATATCTTTGCGCGTCATTTTGTCTTCAATCGGCCAAATATCTTTTTGGAGCCAATCCATCAACGCCTTGTCGTCGGAATAACTTCTAAGCAAAGTCATTGAAGCGTGCGTGTGAGCGTTGACCAATCCCGGCGTCGCAAATTTATTTCTGCCGTCAATAACTTTTCCCGTTTCCCATTTCCCATTTCCCTTAACGATCCTATCGCCGCTGACGTGAATATTCGCCACCTCAACAGTACCGTCGGGCTTAAACATCTTCACACCGCTGATTACGAAATTTTTATCCACATTCATTCCTCATTTCCCAGTTTGATTAAAAACATTTTAACACAGCGCGTCAAAGTAGAAAATCCCTTGCAAAATTTAATTTGTCACGGATTTTGTCTCCGGAAAATATTTTAAAAAGGTCTTGACAATATATATATATACTTGATTCGTTTGAAAATTTTGGTTTGGAGGTAAACATTATGGCAACACGTGAAGAAAACCTCAAGAAAATCAACGCGGAACTCGACGCAATGAGTGATGAGGAACTCGACAGAGTGGCAGGCGCAGGCATTGACCCTTCGACAATGGGCGATCCGAAAACCAATCCGAACATCGACCCTGTTCCCGGATTTGGTTTGAAGCAAGAGATTAAAGTCGATCCCTTGACAATAGGCAACCCGAATCCCAATCCGAACGTTTACCCCGTTCCCGGATTTAACGTTCAGAAGTACAGTAAAGCCGCTCCTGCGCCAATAGGCAACCCGAATCCCAATCCGAACGTCGACCCCGTGCCCGGATTTGATGTCAAGCGTTAAAAACCGGCAGAAAACAATTTGGAGGCAAGCACTATGGCAACACGTGAGGAAAATATCAAGAAAATCAATGCGAAACTCGAAGCAATGAGTGATAGCGAACTCGATCAAGTTGCGGGCGGCACTTACAGTGAAGTTGCCGGCGACAGTCGCTTTTTGAACGATATCGGAACCGGTTGCGATCGCTACGGCGCAACAAGAACCTTTTTCGAGTACGGCAGCATTAGCGACGAGGTTTCCGACGCGTGGAAAAAAGCAGGCGTAACTATGGTGTCCAGTTGGGGCGGCCAAAACAAATATTTCGACAAAAACAACAACGAGATTTCTCGCAACAAGGCTATGAAAATCGCCGCAAAAGCTTTCAATAAAGATTTTACGAAATTGGACATGCAAAATTACTTTTAATTGAAGTTTCGGATACTCAAGCGGCTCGTCGATAATTCGGCGTCATGGTCGCAACGCAATCAAAAGCCCTTCGGCGTATGTCGGAGGGTTTTTTCGGAATATGTAAGCTACATAAAACACTTTGGAGGTTGATATTATGGCGGAAGAAAAGAAATTCGCAGACGAAAAGCTCACCGATGAGCAACTCAACGGCGTGGCGGGTGGCACCTACGGCGAATACAAAGAACTTCGCGACTTAATCTTCAGTTACGAGATTTTAAGGAACAGCGATGCAAAAAAATTGAGCCGTTCGGGGCTTGAAAAGTGGTTGAAAGACAACATCAACGTAACCGCCGACATAAGCACCGGATTTATCCTGAATTTCAGTGACGACGCCGGCAAAACGAACACTTACAGGGACAATGACCGGAAAAAATACATTTCCCACGGTGCAGTTAAGGAAAAAGTTCTTGAATACCTGACAAACAAACACTTGCAGGGATAATAATCAGAAAAAAATACATTTATTTGATTGGAGGTTGATATTATGGCTGAAGAAAAGAAAATCGCGGACGAAATGCTCACAGACGACGAACTCGACGAGGTAAGCGGCGGCACAATTGACGAAACGGCAGCCGATACTCGCGTCCTGAAAAAACTTGGCTTACGAATCGCCGGAAGAAGCGCAGAAGATCTCATAGAGTTTTCCAAATTCAGCGAAGCTGCAATTGAAGTTTCTCAGATTTTTAAAGGGTTCGGCATACGTGTCGACCAATATTGGGGGCCAAAAACTAACAAATACTATAGAGACGGTCAAGAAATCAGCCGCGAATTAGCATTCAAAATCGTTGCCAAAAATTTGGGCAAACCGATGCCGGATCTCTCTTAATAATCTTGCAACGTTCAACACGGAAATAATCGCGGCTCGTCGATAATTCGGCGTCACGGTCGCAAAACAATCAAAATCCCTTCGGCGCAATGTCGGAGGTTTTTCTTTGCCGTAAATAAAAAGCAGACGTCCGAAGACACCTGCGAAAAATTTTTATCCTGCCGCCTCCGATTTATGCTTTTGAAAACGTTCGGGGAATTCCGCCATCAAAATTTCTTTTGTGATACGACGCGTCTTGTACTTGCGCATAAGGTAAATAGCTTCGTCAGCTTCTTCCTTAGTCGTGGGCGGGCATTCTTCGTCGTAAACAATCGGGCGGTCTTTCAAAGCGGCAAGTTCAGCCTTCTCCTCCTCCGTCAAAGGCGGCGGGGGATTCGGTAAAAAATAAAATACGGTCGCCATAATATTTCCTCCTATCTTCGTCTCCGGCTTTTCGTGCCGAAATTAAACGAGTACTTTCACCTCGTTCAGTGTAGATGACCAGCAAAATATCGTCAACCATGCCAATAGCTTTCCAACGATCCTCATCAATAGAATGGCTGGAATCCTCTTCAATAAAGAGATACGGGTCGCTAAAAACTCGCGCCGCCGTCTTGAAATTGATACCGTGTTTAATCTTGTTGATTTTGTTTTTGGCGTCGTCCCACTCAAATAGCCGACCGTCGATTGATGTTTTCATAAGCCAAGATATTCGCGTTGAGCGTCGGTTAGCGTGTCGATTTTCACGCCGATTGAGTCCAGCTTAATCTCCGCAATCTTCGTGTTAATTTCTTCGGGCATGAGGTAAACTTTTTTGTCAAGCTTGCTGTAGTTGTGGAGGATATGAGCCGCGCTGAAAAATTGAACTGCGAAGCTTAAGTCCATAATTTCAGCGGGGTGACCGTCGCCTGACGCAAGATTAACCAGTCGACCTTCCGCCAGCAGATAAATTTTTCTGCCGTCGCGCTGTAAAAATTCCTCAACATTTTTGCGGACAACTTTTCTGCTGACTGACTGCGCGGCAAGTTCGGGAATATTAACTTCAACGTCGAAGTGGCCGGCATTGGCAAGCATCGCGCCGTTTTTCATCAGCGGATAATGTTCGCCGGTGATAACGTCCTTGTCGCCCGTGAGTGTCAAGAAAATATCGCCGAGTGGAGCGGCCTCAATCATCGGCATAACTCTGAAGCCGTCAAAAACTGCCTCGATAGCTTTAATCGGATCAACTTCCGTGACAATGACATTTGCCCCAAGTCCGCGAGCACGCATTGCACCGCCCTTGCCGCACCAACCATAGCCGGCGATAACAACAGTCTTTCCCGCCACAACCAAATTAGTCGTGCGCATAATGCCATCCCAAGTCGATTGCCCCGTGCCGTAGCGATTATCGAACAGGAATTTGCAGTAAGCATCGTTGGCGGCAATCATCGGATATGCAAGCTTGCCTTGACGTTCCAGGGCACGAAGTCTTAAAACACCGGTTGTAGTCTCCTCCGAACCGCCGATAATATTTTTGAGGGCGTCGCGTCGAGTGGTGTGCAAAAGTTCTGTGAAGTCGCCGCCGTCGTCAATGTAAATTTCGGGCGCAAAATCAGCCGCCTTGTTGAGATAATCGTTGTATTCTTCAGCCGAGCAACCGTGCGTCGCAAAAACCGTAACGCCGTCTTCAGCAAGAGCAGCCGCCACGTCGTCTTGAGTGGAAAGCGGATTCGAGCCGGTTATCACAACGTCCGCGCCCGCGTGCATGAAGACTTCCGCCATATATGCAGTCTTCGCCTCAAGGTGCAATGTTATCGAAATTTTTTTACCCGCGAACGGTTTTGACTGCGAAAACTCCCTGTCGATTGCGCTCATCACCGGCATAAAATTTTTTACCCATTCAATTTTGTCATGACCCGAAGGTGCCAACGACATATCTTTAACGATTGATTGCATGAAAATTCCTCCCGTTTGCAAATTACGAAAAACTTCATTTAAGTACGGAATAAATGACGGCCAGAGCAATTCCCACCGTCGAAATATTAGCGATTGAAATATGCCCCGTCGAAGATTTTATCTCATTGTGCATGGCGTCGATTTTGTCGGAGAGCTTATCAATGCGCCCGTTGAGTTCGTTGCGAGTCCTGTCGATTTTTGCGTCAAGCTTTTCAATTTTCTCATCCTGTTTATCCATGCGAGTTTCTATTTTATCCAAGTGAACTTCGAGTCTGTCCATACGTTTGCCGAGTTCTTTAACTTGCCCGTAAATCAGATCATTAATTGATATGGTAACGCTTTTAATCTCTTGCTCTTCAACCATATGAATCACCACCCGTAAATTTTTTGTCAGCCGCATTATAGGAAAGAGCTTGAAGTTTGTAAACGTTCGGCAAAAAAATGCGCCGTTAAGCGCATAATAGGGATTAGGGATTAGGGATTAGGGAACAGGGATTAGATTTTAACTCCTAACTCCTAACTCCTAACTTCTAACTCCCAACTAAATCATAGCCGCGAGGTGTGAGCATATAGCCCGCCTTCACGAAAGTTTGAGAGTTGCCGATAATCACGAGAGAAAACATGTTGACTTCTTCACGAGTGAAATTTTCCAGCGTCGAAATAATTTTAGATTCGCCGTCACGTCCCGCGTTAGTCACAATTCCGACGGGCGTATTTTTTTCGCGGAACCGTAACAAAATTTTTTGAACTTCGGCGAGTTGAATGACGCGCCGTTTACTTTTGGGATTGTAGAGTGCAATGACGAAATCACCTTGAGCCGCCGCGAGTACTCGTTTTTGAATAACTTCCCACGGCGTCATTAAATCACTTAAACTTATAATTGCAAAATCATTCATGAGCGGTGCGCCCAAAATCGCTGCCGCCGCATTGACTGCCGACACGCCCGCGATAATTTCAAGTTGCGGACGATCCTTTTCGGGCAAGTCCAAAATCATTTCCAGGACAAGCCCCGCCATACCGTAAACGCCCGCGTCGCCACCCGATACGACCGCCACGTTATGACCTGTCAAAGCCTCTTCAATCGCCAGTTGTGAACGTTCGACTTCTTGCATCATCGCCCGCCCGATAATTTTTTTACCGCCGAGAATTTTTTCAATGAACTTTATGTAAGTGTTGTAGCCCGCGACGACTTGAGCCTCCTCAATCGCCTTGCGAGCTTTGGGCGTCATCTCGTCCAAACCGCCCGGACCTATTCCGACGACAGAAATTTTTTTCATTTAATCGCTAACCACCTTCCGCGCCCCGACATATCGAGCCTTCCAATATTCATTATCCAAGCGGTCGACATTGACGCCCTTGCTTGACGACGCGTGAAGAAACATTCCGTCACCGATATAAATGCCGCAATGTGAAACGCCCGCCATGTACGTCGAGAAAAATACCAAATCGCCCGCCGTCAGTTGTGAAGGTTTAGCGGCTTTACCGAGGTTGTATTGTTCGTCGGCAAGACGCGGAATTGTCAGCCCGTGCATTTTGAAGACGTATTGCACGAGTCCCGAACAGTCAAAACCTTTAGTCGTTGTGCCGCCGAAGACGTATGGAATACCCATAAGCGTCTGTGCCGTCGAAACAATTTGTCTGCCTTGATTGCCCGTGATAAAAGTCCGTCCGTAAGGTGCCAGCGTCGTCGATTGCGTCGTATCAACATCTGCGGAAGTGACTTTCAGCGCGGGCAGTACACGACCTTTTTTCTCTTTAGCCTTACGAAGTGCGCGCCACGTGACATTTGTGACGATACCCGTGACGCTGATTTTGTTGTCGTGTTGAAAGGCGGCGACAGCCCGTTCAGTCTCGTTGCCATAAACGCCGTCAAGTTCGGTTATGTCGTAGCCGATAAGGTAAAGTTTTTTCTGCAAAGTCAAGACGTCGTTGCCGCGAGAATTTCGCGATAGGGTAGGAGAAGCTATAGCTGTTCCGCTTAGTAAAGTTATGATTGCGGCGGCGGTTATTGCTGCTTTAAACTTCATCGCATCACCTCCAGTTGAGCTGTTAGCTGTTAGCTTCTAGCTGCTAGGATTTTTCCTTAAAGCTCAAAGCTTAAAGCTAAACAAATTTAAATGAAAACTTTCGGCGCGGCTTGAGATAGCCCATTAAAAAAATCTCCTCGTCCAAAATGTGCGCCGCAATATTAACACGCCCGTCGGCCGGCAACACATCTTGAATTATCTGCACTTCGCCGGCATATCGCCCGAAGTTTTCATTGTCAATCGTCACGTCACCGAAACTGCGCCTGATAGTCGACCCTTCAGGGGGAATTGTGCCGCCGAGTTCCTTAAGGTATCGGCGACCTTCAACCGCCCGAATCACCGACTTTGCAACGTCAGCCCGGCGTGTAAAAACATTGCTCAAAATCTCCGCAGTCGTCAAGTCTTTGCTGAGAAGTTGAGCATGAAAAATAATTTCGTCGTCGGTTATCTGCGCGACGGCATTAAGTTCGTCGTCAGTAGGTGCCCCGTCTCCGATTATGATAAAATCCGTCCCCAATGCCGCCAAAAATCTTGCGGACAAGTCGGTTGAAAAATGCCTGCAGTCTTCCAAAGTCGGCAACCCTTCACACAGTGGCAGTCGACGCTTGCCGTCTTGACCGGGAACAAATGCGCCGACTTCAATTTCAAATTCGTGGAGGATTCGATTTTGGTTGTCGAAAAAATATGTGTCCAGCCCCGTATCCGGTCGCGGATAAAAATTGTGCAGCGCGGAAATGTTGCTGAACTTCGCGTTGAGTTCGAGGAGCTTATCTAAAAATTCTTCGGTGACGGTTGAAGCGTTCAGCTGAATTTTCCGATTGTGACTGATCTCGGCAACTTGCTCCACAGTGAAACCGTCATCAAGGCGCAAAGTTATCCCGTCAATGTCATAAACCGAAAAAGTTTCGGCGTTCACGTCCAAAATAATTTCAAAGCCGTTGGTTACAGCCGTCGTCAAAATGTCCGCCAAATCCTCCTGAAAAGTTTCAGCGTCCGCAGCTTCGGGAATTTGCGTGGAAGTGAACAGCCGCTTGAATCCCAAATCCGCTGCCGTCTCAATCAGCGAAAGATTTTCCTCGCTGTCATAATCCAGCCCCGCATAAACTGATATGCCATTTCTCATGTCCGATTCCTCATTCCTCATTTAGGGATTAGGGAGTAGGGAACAGGGAGTAGGTTAATCTATTCCCTACTTTCTAACTCAAAATTGATTCTTCTGATTCTGTCGCGAAGCTTAACGTTGGTCGCCTGAACACAAACCATCAAGTTGCCGCGAACTTTTCCGATTTTAATCATCGCCGCGGTCGTGAGCATGTTGAGAACCATTTTAGTAGCGGTGCCGGCCTTCATGCGCGTTGAACCTGTCAAAGCCTCTGCGCCCGTCACGGGAGTTATCGCAATGTCGACGACTTCGGCAAGTTTTGAATTTTCTACGCAGGAGACTCCGACGGTCACCGCGCCGATTTTTTTTGCAAAGTCAATTCCGCCCAAAACGTAAGGCGTCCGCCCTGAAGCCGTGATTCCGACCAAAATATCAGTCGCGCAGAAATTTTTTGCAGTCAACTCTTCGGCGGCGAGATTGAAATTATCTTCCGCGCCCTCGACGGCTTTAATCAACGCGCCCGCTCCACCGGCAATCAAACCTTGAACCATATCGGCCTCCACTCCGAAAGTCGGCGGACATTCCGAGGCGTCCAAAACTCCCAATCTGCCCGAAGTCCCCGCGCCGATATAAAATAATCTTCCGCCGCGAGAAAAACTTTCGGCAATGGCGTCGACCGCTTGAGCTGTTTCCGGCAAAACTTTTTCGACTGCCGCCGCAACTTTTTTATCCTCGTCGTTTATGAGCTTGACCATTTCGAGCGTCGAGCACTCGTCGATATGCAAAGTCGCGGGATTTATTTTCTCCGTCGTCAATTCAGAAAAATTTTCCATTGCGTCCTCCGAATCAGATTGCAAGAATCTGGCAATCTAATCAATGCTCCTTACGGAATAAAAATCAAGTCGGCAACTTCGGGATTGTCCACGGCGATATCCACTTTGAAACGATGAATCGGCGCGAATATCGGCGAACCTTTCAATCGAAGCTGAAACCTCAAAAGCGTATGTGAATTGCTCCCGACAACGGGAATTCTCGTCAAAACGTAATTGTCCGAATCATTCATGGCAAGCCCGTAATCCTCAATGAATCCCGCGCGGAATCCGCATTCTTTGGAAGTGTCCTCGGCGTCGACAGTGTATTTGCCTTCGGGATAGGCGATAAATTTCACGGGCTTTTTAATCGCCCACTCAATCGCCTGCTTCGAGCCGTAAATTTCATTCCAGAGTTTATCGCCCTTGAGCGTCGTCAAAGTTTTATAGCTCATCGTGTGACTTTCAAAATCCATGAAGCCGCCCGCTTGTAATGCCCGCACCAAATCCCACGTCAAATAATCTTTCATGCCGATATGGTCAGTCACGATAAAAATCGTCGCCCGCATGTTATACTTTTGCAGAATCGGGAAAACATTTTTGTAAATATCCTCGTGGCCGTCGTCGAAAGTCAGCACAATCGGCTTATCGGGCAGAGGCTTTCCACTCTCCCAAGTGTCAAGTAAATCGTCGGGCATTATGACTTTGTAGCCGTTGTCGACCAAAAATTTCATCTGCGCATCGAAGTCGGCAACCTTGAGCGTCGTCGGATTCGTATCGGTGTCGCTCACTCGGTGATAAACCAAAATCGGTACACCGTCCGCCGCTCTTGTGAACAGCCAGAAAATAAATCCTGCTGCCGCTATCAGGAGCACAGCCATCACAATAAAAAGTTTTTTCATGAGCTTGCGCCCCTTTCATTGAAATTTCATTTTGGTTAATATATAACAAGCGGCGGGCACTGTCAAGATAAATTATCGAATTGGCAGGGGGCAAGTTCAAACTTCCCGAACTCCAAAAACATTGACAGCGGCAAGTAAAGATTATAAAATTTTTGTCGTGAAAGGAGCGGATTGTCATGGAAAATTTGCGACGCTTTATCAAAATCGGCAACGATCGTATAAACGCCAATGAAATTATCAGCTACGGTTTGGACACGGATTGGGACGAGGATGACGAAGAATATCGTTTCCTTTATGTTCAGACTCAAACGAGCGATGAAATTTTTCAATATGACGAGGACGATGTTGACTTTGATCTTGATGAAAAGATTGCCGAATTGGACGATATATTTTTGATTAGGAAGCTCGGACACGTTGACTTTGAAAGACGGTAATTATAAAATAACGTCGATAAATTTTTTGGGAGGTAATTTAATGTCAGTCATTGATGAAATTCTTCAGACGAACGAAAAGTTTTGCGCCAATCTTCCGGAAGAGTACAAGGCCTATGAACACGAAGATCATCACGATAGCAAGTTGCCGAAGAAACATTTGGCAATCGTCACTTGCATGGACACGCGCCTTGTCAACTTTTTGGAACCTGCTCTCGGAATCAAACGCGGCGACGCTAAAGTTATCAAGACGGTCGGCAACTGCTTGAACGGCGTTTTTGATACGACGGTGCGCAGTCTGCTTGTATGCATTTATGAACTCGGCGTCAAGGAAGTTGCCATTATCGGTCACCACGAATGCGGCATGGCTAAAACCACTTCCAAAAGCTTGACGACGGGAATGTTGGAACGCGGCATTTCCCCCGACGCAATTAAAATGGTCGAAAAAGAGCTTGTCGAGTGGACGGACAGTTTCCAGAAGCCTGAAGAAAACGTCGTTAAAGTCGTCAAGCAACTGCGCGACAACCCGCTTATCCCGAAAGACGTAAAAATTCACGGGCTGATGTTCCACCCCAGAAGCGGCAGACTTGAGCTGCTTGACAAACAAGCTTAATCACGAACGTTAGAAATTTTTAGGCGTCGGCAAAAATGTCGGCGTCTTTTTCGTTATCAGAAAGGAGAATTCTCGTGGAAGAGATTCAAGGCAAGTTCAATACGGCAATTTCATTTGCAAAAGTCGTCGAGGATTCGGCTCGTGAACAGATTCGGCGCATGTGCAATTACGAATTCACCCGCGACAGCAAAATCCGAATTATGCCGGACGTGCACGCGGGCAAGGGTTGTACAATCGGCACGACAATGACCGTCACTGATAAGGCGGTTCCAAATATTGTCGGCGTCGATATCGGCTGCGGCATGTACACCGTCAAGCTTGAGGACACGGAAATTGACTTCGCACGCGTTGATGAGGCGGCTCATTATATTCCGTCTCGGCATAATGTTTGGGATTTTCGGCAAGAAAAATTCGACTTGCAAGAGCTGAATTGTTATCGCTCACTCAAAGAAACTCGGCGCATTGAACGGAGTATCGGCACGCTCGGCGGCGGCAATCACTTCATCGAAATTGACCGTGCGGAAGACGGGACGTTTTATCTGGTGATTCACACGGGCAGCAGAAATTTGGGTAAGCAGGTCGCCGAAATTTATCAGCGGCTGGCAATTGATTTGGCAAGCGGCAAGGATAAATTTTTTCAGCAGAAGGAAGAGATTATCGCCGTGTACAAGTCACTCGGCCGCAGGAAAGAAATTCAATCGAAACTCAAGGATCTGGAGAAGGAATATCGCGGGCGCAAGGCGTCAATGCCGGAGGATTTGTGCTTCGTCTACGGAAAATATTTTCATCAGTATTTGCACGACATGGAACTTTGCCAGGAATTTGCCCGCCGTAATCGTGAATTGATTGCGAAAATTTTACTCGGCAAGGCAGGTCTTACGGGCGGCGAGGCTTTTCACACGGTGCACAATTACATTGACGTTGGCGAGATGATTATCCGCAAGGGCGCGATTGCCGCTCACAAGGACGAACGTGTTTTGATTCCGATAAACATGCGTGACGGTTCAGTTTTGGCGATCGGTAAAGGAAATGCCGATTGGAATTTTTCCGCGCCACATGGAGCAGGTCGAATCATGTCACGCGGCGACGCTAAAGTTCGGCTCAACATGGACGATTACAAAAATTCTATGGCGGGCATTTACACGACCTCAATCAGTGAAGGCACTCTCGACGAGGCTCCGCAAGCTTACAAATCCCTTGACGACATAATCGACGTTATCGGCGAGACCGTGGACATTGTCGAAATCATGAAGCCGGTATATAATTTCAAGGCGGAGGGGTGAATCATGTTGAGCGTTCCCGAATATGGCTGGACGGATTTTTCTATTGGCGACGCAAAATATCAGTTAAGTTATCTCACTGACATTCCGATTGAGTGGCTGGAGACAGCTGTTTACAGTTTGAAAAAAAATTATTATTGTCCCTTTACAGTATATGGCGATTGCGAAACTTCAGATATTCATTGCACCGTGACTGAAATGTTTTGTCACGTCATTCACGATGGAACAATTCCTCCAAAAACATACTTCGTTAATATGTCAATGCTCGATTTTTGTAAGGCGTTGTATGTAGACATTTCAAGAGATATTGACGCTTGGTCAGATTGGTTGCGCTACGATGATGAAAACTTCCGCGAGAAGCAAAAGTTTAAAATTCAATCGTTGCTTAACGAACTTGATGCACTGATAAAGGAGAGGTCAAAGCGTGGAGATTGAATATTACACGAGGAGAGTTGGCGAACCTTTGACGGCGGAGGAGAAAGCTGAAATTGCCGCCCTCAAAGATCGTCCGATTGTTTACGACGAAGACTGTCCGCCCATGAGTAAGGAAAAGCATGAAGAAATTCGCTATCTCATGCGCAAATACAACACGCGCTACATTACCAAGGAAATGTGGATGGCGGGAGTTTCCCGAACGATTCAAGAAACGCGACGTCGGATAATTTGGAGATGATTCAATGGTAATTTTAGCTTCAGGCTCGCCGCGCAGGCATGAACTTCTTCGCAAGCTGTGTGAAGATTTTGTCGTCGAAGTCAGCGACGCAGAGGAAGTTCAACATGCCGCGAGTCCGAAAATTTTGGCGGTGGAAAATGCAAAGCTCAAAGCAAGTTCAATCGCCGCAAAAAATCCCGACGCGGTAGTTATCGGCGCGGATACAATCGTCGTGCTTGACGGTGAAATTTTCGGTAAACCCGACGGCATTGACGGTGCGGAAAAAATGTTGGCTCGACTTTCCGGCAAGCGTCATGAAGTCATTACGGGCTTGGCGATTTGTGCGGGTGGAAAAATTTTTACGGCGGCTGAAGTCACGGAAGTTTTCTTCGGCGAAATGACAGCTGATGAGATTCACGATTACGTTGCCACGGGTGAACCGCTCGACAAATCCGGCTCATATGCTTTGCAGGGCGGCGCGACTAAATTTATCGAAAAAATTCACGGCGACTGGTCAAATGTCGTAGGCTTGCCCGTCTATCGGTTAAGGAAATTGGCTCAAGCGGCGGGCATCAAGTTATAAAAAAAATTCCCGACATGATTGCCGGGATTTTTTGTTGATTGAAAATTTTATTGAACGTTCATTGACAGTTCGATAAATTTATTTGAGAGGCGTGCGCGTTGAAGGACTTCTTCCGTGACTTCCGCGCCCATTTCGACGACGATTGTACCGCTGTCCGCCGTGATTGTTTTAGTGGCGTGTTTGCCGAGTAAAACTCTGCGGCGACGTTCATCAACGGCCTTTTCGACTTGACGTCTTTGCGAAGTCATCGGGGTTGCCTCTTGAGCAGGTTTACTTGCACGCGCTGCCTTGAGAGCCGCTTTCAAATCTTCCGCCTGTTGAGTCATCGCCGCAATTTTTATCTCCTCCGCTGAAGGTTCTTCGACAGTTTCTTCAACAGGTTGAGGAGTCTCGATTATCTCTTCAACAGGTTGAGGTTCGATTATTTCTTCAACGGGTTGAGGTTCTTCGACAGTTTCTTCAACGGGTTGAGGTTCTTCGATTGCCTCTTCAACGGGTTGAGGTTCTTCGATTGCCTCTTCAACGACGGGTTCAGGGTCGGGCGTCATGACTTCTTCAAGTGCCGCTTGAGTTTCTGACGACGTGACACTTTCTTCCGTCGGGATTGAAAATTCTGCTATCGGCTGAATCTCTTCGACAGGTTGAGGCGTCTCTTCAATGACCGGTTCGGGTTCAGGCGTCTCAACGACAGATTCGGGCGGCGTCCAAACATCCTGCGCGGGCTGCTCTTGAAAAGTCTCAAAGGCCGGTTCAAACGCGGGCGTTTCCGTCAAATTATTTTTTTTTTCTGCGGCAACGTCGATAACCGTGACTTGCTTGCCGAAGATTGAAATTTGGTCGGCGGTAACTTCGTTAAGCGCGCCGTCCGCCGTTGAAACTTCGCATTGCTCAATCTTGCCGCCTTCGCCGATGAAAACTTCCGTGATCTTGCCTTGAATACGACCCGTACGAGTTATCGCCTTCGTGCCGATTACGCGAATGTTTTCATCAAGCAACCGTTCATAATCGCCCGCCTCGTCCAAAGTCAAAATATTTTCGCTGTGGGTGATTGTAATTGCGTCCTCGCCGATAGCAATAATCGATTCGTAGGGAATGAGCTTAACGCCGCGATACCAATCGTCATCTTCAATCGTTATCGCCGCAACTGCACCGTTTTTGGCGTCGATTAGAAGCGATTTACTGACGCCAAGCTCGCGCCCTTCGGTTATGCTGATAATCGGCAAGCCGAGAATCTCAATACTTTTTTTCATTCAGATACCTCCTGTTTAGCTGTTAGTGATTAGCTGTTAGCTGTTAGCTCTCCCGCTAACCACTAGTATTGCACCTTTTTAAATTCGGTGTCAATCTCCTGCAAAATTTCTTTTGACAAATTGCCAAACGGTGTCGACAATTCATGATGCTTCAACAGAATATCGCGGGCAACTCGCATATAAGCCAGGCTGCTGACGAATTCTTTTTTGATTGAATCGTTGCGCTTGACCGATGGCAACTTCAAAGCCTCCTCGTAAGTTTTTATCGCCTTGGAGTAAAGTGCCTGCTCCTTGTAGATATTGACCAAATCAATCGCCACGAATGGCGCGTAATCGTCGTTTTGATAGCGTTCGAGTACCTGTTTATAAAGCTCAATCGCCTGCCAGACTTGCCCTTGATCGCGCTTATTATAGGCCTCGTCCAAAATTTCGTCGAGCGTTTCGGGGATATCTTCAAGCTCTGATTCTTGCTCGGAATCTTTTTCATCCTGCGTCATCTCTTCGATTTTGTCGAGGTTTAAAGCTGACAGCGGGCGGAAAACTTCCTGCAACGGGAAAAGTTCCGCGTTCTTAGGAGTGCCTTTTGATTCCGGCGGAGGCTCAACTTTTTCCGGCTTGACTTCGGGTAGCGGCTTGAAGACTTCTTCCAGCGGGAAATTATCTTCATCATTTTTGAGTTCGATTGGTTTATCAGCCTCTTCCGGTTTGACTTCGGGCAACGGCTTAAAGACTTCTTCCAGCGGGAATTCTTCAAGTTGCTTTGATTTTTCAAGCGGCTTTAAGTCGACCGAAATATTTTTATCGGGCTCAACTTCCGCTGAAATTTTTTCTTCGACAGATTCAACGTCCGCTGAAATTTTCTCTTCGACAGGCTCAACCTCCGCAGAAATTTTCTCTTCGACAGGCTCAACGTCCGCAGAAATTTTCTCTTCGACAGGCTCAACCTCCGCAGAAATTTTCTCTTCGACAGGCTCAACCTCCGCAGAAATTTTTTCCTCGACAGGCTCAACCTCCGCAGAAATTTTCTCCTCGACTGGTTCAACTTCCGCAGAAATTTTTTCCTCGACAGGTTCAACGTCCGCAGAAATTTTCTCCTCGACAGGCTCAACGTCCGCAGAAATTTTCTCCTCGACTGGTTCAACTTCCGCAGAAATTTTCTCTTCGACAGGCTCAACCTCCGCAGAAATTTTCTCCTCGACAGGCTCAACCTCCGCAGAAATTTTCTCCTCGACTGGTTCAACTTCCGCAGAAATTTTCTCTTCGACAGGCTCAACCTCCGCAGAAATTTTCTCCTCGACTGGTTCAACTTCCGCAGAAATTTTCTCTTCGACAGCTTCAACGTCAGCAGAAATTTTCTCTTCGACTGGCTCAACTTCCGCAGAAATTTTCTCTTCGACAGCTTCAACGTCAGCTGAAATTTTTTCTTCGACAGATTCAACGTCGGCAGAAATTTTTTCCTCAACAGGCTCAACGTCGGCAGAAATTTTTTCTTCGACAGGTTCAACGTCAGCAGAAATTTTCTCTTCGACTGGTTCAGATTCATTGTATTTTTGTGGAGTGAAAACTTCTTCCCATTCCACGTTAGCGAGTGATGCCGGCTGATTTTTCCTTTCAGCCTCGTAAGCCGCTTTAACTTCCTCGTCAAATTTTCTTTCCTGCTCACGCTGTTGTTTTATCAAAAATTGATTCGCCAATGTCAACAGGAACGACGCCGCTAAAATCATCAATCCAAGCCGCAAAAGATATTCGCGACCTATCGCGGGCGTGAAAAATACCGTTGCAAAGTTGACCATGACCGACAGCACCGCCACTGCAAAAAGCGTCGGGTAAAAAATTCTCAACCCCAGCCGATTTGCCAGCGCGTGAATCAGCAAAATGCTGACTATCATGACGGACGGCACTATCAAAAAAAATGCCAAACATCATCCCTCCACAAAACCTTACTTTGCCGCCTTTGACTTCGACGCAGTGATTAAAATTCCTTTCAAAATTTTTCGTCGTCTGGTATAATCCTCATAAAAAACTTGGAGGACTTGAGTGCATCAATTTTTATTTTATATCGGTGACTTTCCGATTCGTTCATACGGCGTGATTTTATCGCTGTCGATTTTTTTGGCGACGGGCGTCGGATACTTCATGGCGAAAGTTGACGGGCGCGGCTATGAAAAATTTATCGTCGACATCGGTTTAATCGGCGGATTTTTCGGATTGCTCGGCGCAAGATTATGGGACGTGTTCTTTTTCGATTGGAGCTATTATCAAAATCATCTCGACGAAATTTTAAACGTCTGGCAGGGCGGAATGGCTGTTCAGGGCGGAATTATTTTCGGTGTGACGGCCGGCGCAATTTATGCCAAGTCGAAAAATCTTGATGTGATTCATCTTGCCGACTTGATGGCACCCGCGATTGTTTTAGGTCAAGCGTTGGGACGTTGCGCCAATCTTTTGAACGGCGACGCCTTCGGTGCTCCGACCGGCAGTAATTTCGGAATAATTTACCCCGACACGACGCTTGCCTATCGCACTTACGGCAATCAACCGCTTTTCCCCGCAGAGGTCTGGGAGTGTCAGCTTGACATTGTAATTTTTGCATTGCTGTTGATTTTCCGTTGCACCAACTACGTCAAAGGTCAATGCTTCACGCTTTATGTTATGCTTTATGCCGCGGCGAGATTTGCGCTGGAATTTTTGCGGGGCGATTATACCAATCAAGTTATCGGCGTGCTCAAGTCCGCGCAAGTCACGAGCATTGTCGCGTTCACGATTGCCGCCGGAATTTTTATCTGGTTAGGGAGTAGGGAGAAGGGAACAGGGAACAGTTAAAATCTATTTCCTAATCCCTGTTCCCAGTTCCCTAATCCCTAAGAAAGGAGATTTTTCTATGGCTGAACAGGAAGACGTTATGAAATTAATCGCGAGCTATCACAATCCGCCGAACAAATTGCGCTCATTGCAGGAGATTAACGCCCGCTACAAACTTTCGCTGGAGAATTATAAAAAAATTTGCTTCACTTCCGGTGACGTGCGCGACCAGAAAATTGCCGTTCACGCCGAAATAAAAATGCTCGGTTGGGTCTTGGGTAAGCCCGATAAAGACATCATCAAAGACATTGCCGAACACTCAAACCGTCCGATTTTCCCGCCGCAATTATGAACGAGTTAAAAGAACTTCAAAAAATTTTGGACGATGAGCGGGCGGAGTTCAGAAGATTTTCTCGGAAGTTTTATTTCATAGCGGCCGCAGTTTTCATGACGCTGGCATTTGCAGTCGTGCTCTATCCGAAATCAGACACGCCGCCCAGTTGGCACGAAGAAATTTTCCCGTCAAACGCGCTAAGCTACATAAAAGACGGTGAACTTGTCACACTGCCCGACGGCAATTATCCTCTTGCCATGCCGCCCCATGATACTTTTGTCAACGGAGTTGCGCCCATGCTCCTGGTTGAAGTCGACGGCGTTTATTATCCGCTAAACATTGCTGACGATTCGATTATCCCGCGCCGAGGAAAAACTCTGCCGCTGAAAATTTTATTCGGCTTCACCTCTGCTCACGCCGAAAACACGCTTCATTACCAAGAAAAAACCGGCAACGATCCCGTCGCCGATTATCGGAAAAAAGCGTTCTATTATTTGCATGTGGAAAATGGTTTTGGTCGCGTTCAGCGTGATTTCAAGATTCAAAATTAATTTGCCGGTCGCGGATTGACTGCACGCGGCGGAGTTGCCGGTTTAGGTTTTTCGGCAGGTTTAGGTTTATCGGCGGGCTTAGGATTGGGCATTTCTTTCGGAGGATTGTTATTTTGCGGTTCGTCAGGGTCGGGCATAACCGTATCGCGGAACTTCGACCAAAAATCTATGTATTGCTTGTCGTCCGTGTAAAGCGGACAAATTTTTTCAGTGATGAAGAATTTTTCACCGTACACATTTGCGGCTTCGGCGGCAGAGAGGTCAACGAGAAATATTGCGCTGACAGTCGCCGTCGCCAATATTAAATTTTTCGCTAACCTTCTCATTTGAACTCAGTCCTTGTAGAAATTATCTTTGCTGAAAAAATCAGAAACGGAAAGTTATGCCCGTCGGAATATCATTTAACGAATCACTCCTCAAGCCAGCTCATCTATCAGGAAGATTGCCAACAAGCCGCCGACAAGTTCTTGAGGAACATCAAGAATAATTCCGAGTAATGCTAATATCAGCGGCATATATATCCCTCCCTTGAAAGCCTTATGTTGCAGTAATTCTACAAATTTTTTTTGCCTTTGTCATTAAGGAAGGATTAAAAATTATTTAAAAGCCGTGCGTGTTATTGCAGGATTTGTAAAAATTTTTTAGGCGAAGTTGACACGCGCGTCGTCAGCAAAATCGCCAATCAACTCGTCGACGCGAATGGCAATAAAATTTTCCGCTACAACCGCCGCACGAAAAATATTGAACTCCAAGAATTGAACAAGCCTACAGAGTTAGAGAATCACACCGGCGGCAATCCCTCTGCAGGTTCTAAAAGTTCAACTACGCACCATATCGCCGGTTCACATAGCTCAGAAGAACCTTCCGGCAAAAATATACTACAAGGCGAAGGCGAAATCAAATATTCAATCGGCAACGACAATTCCGCCGAATCGTTCAAGCAGAAAATTACGGAAAATCTGCGGCACATATCATTATACCTACGAACTTACGCCCGCCGATTTTATCAGATTCAATTCTGCTGACCGTGGCTATCATTAAACTTTAGTTAAAAATCAGCTAAACCGCCACTTTGAGGCGGTTGCCTATCTTTTTTTTTGCCGCGGATTGTGATAAACTGTCGAAAAAATTTTCCGGCGGAAGTCGAAAAAATCAACAGGGAGTATTTTAAATGGAGATGATTACCAAAAAGGAGCTTGAATTGAGGCGTCGCCTCTTTGCTGTTGCTATTTTCTTCGGCGTTGGTGCGACGACCGCTCAAGCCGCCGCTTCTCAAACTGAATATATTTTCTCGGATAATTTACCCGTCGTCGAGATGAATTTTTATGACGCCGGCGAATTCAGCTCCGATTACAGCTTCAACGAGCCGATGATATTTGCCGCAAGGTCAAGCGCGACTTATTGGCAAAATCTTCTCGGATTGCAGACGAATTCCACGCCGTGGCAAATTGCTTTGACGACAAGTGAGCAACCGCTTATCGACGGGAAAACTTTTTCTTTCAAGCAATCGACGCTGATTCAGGACAATTACCTTGCGCAAATGTTGCAGGGTAAAAAAATTCTTGCGGCGTTTGATTTGAAAAATTTGGCGGACGAAAAAATTTCTTCGGCGCAAGTGCAAACCTTCCTGCAAACAAAATCACCCGCTGACGATTCGGCATTGACCGTCGTGACAATCGGCGACAACATCGGCGCAATTCGCAGCGGCACTTATCACGGCTGGAACGTCGACGAAAATACAATCCTGCCGACAAATGAACAGGCTGCAGATTTAATCGGTGCTCTTCGATTGGAAATGGCTCACGGCTTAGGCGCGGAAGTTTTGCTCGACACGCCAAGAAATTTTTCCAACGACCTCAGCGACAACGCTTGGATTTTGCACCTCGTCGACACGAACGGCAATTTAGCTTCGGCGGGCAAACAAATCGTGACAGGCTCAAATTTTGGCGGCTCCAGTGCAAGTAATTATTTTGTTGCGGACAGAGTTTATTTCGTCGGCAAAAATGTTTCGCGTGTGCTGGGCGGCGCGACTTTTAACGGCGTGAGCGGTATTCCGATTAACCCTTGGAAAGGCTCCGAGTTCGACGGCGTTCAAACTCTCATCCCCGGCTTGATGAGTGCCCTGCCTTACAAAAATTATTCGACTTTCACGGAACTTGAACTTGCCGCAATCCAAGATATCGGCTACAGTATCGACAGGAAAAATTTTTACGGCAAGTCGATTTACTCAAGCGGCGACACCGTCAAGAATAGCAGAAATTTCATGAGCGACGAACCTTTAGCGGTCGGCTTGCATGTTTGGGGCAACAGAAATGACGTTACTCAAAGCGGCGATATTTCATTGACGGGCAACGGGGCAGTCGGAGTTCGCGTTGACGGCACCGATAACCGAATTACGATTCCTTTCGGCACGATGATTAATTCAGACGGACTGCGCGGCAAGGGCGTTTTGATTTCTTACGGGCGCGAACATAATCTTAAAATGGACGGAGAAATTTCAGCTTCGGGCAACGGCATAGAATTCAATTTCGGCTCAAACATGCTCGGCGCGGCCGGTGAATATCGCGGCTCTTACTTGCGTTATCTGCGCAATGTCGACACGGAAGGCACCATTACCGGCGCAGTTAATCTTCCCCTCACAATGACCAACGGCGTCTTCAACTATTCGCCGAATGAATTGGACGGCGCGCTTGTAAATAATTTCGACTTGTCGGGAACGATTCGCGGCGGTGCCAATGCAATTTACATCGGCAAAAATGCGTTCGTGAAAAATATCAACGTCAATGACGGCGCAAGAATTATGGGAAATATCACTTCTGATTGGAAACATTTCACGTCGGCGGACGGCTTTTACTCCACCGGAAACATTTCCCCGATTAAAATTCAATACGGCGACAAATTGATTGACACGACGGAATATGCTCCCGACCTCGTGACGAATTTAAACATCAACGGGAATTTTGATTACGGCGGCAATATTTCGGGCGCGGACAATATTAAATTGAACGTCAACCGCGGCACGATGAATATTTGGGGCGCGGCGGATGTTGTGAACGTTGAAGTTATGCGCGGGGCAAGACTTTTCGGCACGTCGTTTACGCTTAATGATATGACTTCAAGAATGGCTGAAGGCTTCGAGGACAGGTCGACGGGAAAATTTATCAATCACGGGACGATTGGCGCGGCTTCAGCTGATACGAATTTGGTTATCAACGGCGACTTAATCAGCGACGGCTTTTTGCAAAAGGTAAGCGGCGGTTCGGCAGGTTCGATTATCGTTAACGGCGACGCGAATATTGAAGGCTCAACCGTCACGACTGACAGCATGCTCCCGAATGAAACCGCGACAGTTTTGGTTGCAAAGTCAATCAGCGGCAATATCCAAAATCCTTCCGATAAACCTTTCCCGATTTCGGCAATGCTCTCTGCTACAGGCGCGATTGTCGGCAATACTTTGACTGTCACGACACATGACACGAGCAATTTGGGCGGTTTTAACTCTCAAGAACGGGAAACTTTCGGCGCGATGAATAACATGTATGATAAGCTTGAAGGCGATATTCATCAAGAGGAAATGCGCGACCTTTACAATCTCGACCCGCCCGATGCCAGACGAACTTTGACGGAAATTGGTTCAAATGATTCCGCAAAAGTCATGAGTGTTGCTCAACAAAATACCGCCGTCGACAGAATGATTTCTGACCGAATCACAAAAGTTTTTTCGCCGGATTATGTCGTTTCGCCGGAACATATCGAATTGAGCGTCCACCCGATGAAATTGGCTGACGGTGATGACACTGCCCCCGAAGTCAAAGTTAAGGTGAAAGTTCCTTCGCGGCAGGAAAATAATTTCTGGATTAACTTCATGAAAAATTGGGGCGAACTGCGCGGCGGTACGGATTATCACGGTAGCGTTATCGTTGCAGGTTATGACAGACCTTTCGGCAGGAAATGGCGTGCGGGAATGTTCGCGACTTATGGCACAATCGGTTACGGTGCGGAATCTTCGCGGGCAAAAGTTTATGATACGCGCCTCGGACTTTATGCCGGCTGGCACAATCGCGCAAGTGACGTTTACTTTTACATAAACGGTGGGCAACTCCGCAACTCCTTGCACAGGGGCATTTCGTCATTGGGCTTGTCGACTAATGCAAATTACAAGAGCCGCATTATCGAAATTGGCGGCGAATACAAATACGATCTTTCGCCGAAAAAAATTTGGCACGTCAGCCCGTTTGTAAATTTTCAGGCGTCATACCTCAAGCAGAACAGCTACAATGAGAGTGGCGCGGGCGTTTACAATCAACACGTTGCCTCGGACAGCAACACATATTTTGCCGCGCAGGCAGGACTTGACTTGAAGCGTTATTATCGTAACGGAATGTTCGGAATAAAACTTGGCGTCAAGCATGGTTTTACCGGTGCGGATCCGGATTTGCGAATCAGCTACGAGGGCGACACTTCAACGAGCTACCGTCTTCGTCAGAAGCGCGATAAAACTCATTTCGTGTTCAGCTTACGCGGGGACAATGAATTTGCACGCGGCTGGTATATCGGCGGCGAAACTGAATTTCAAATTGGCGAGAATGACAAGGACGTTACTGCGTCGATAACTTTGCGGCGCATGTGGTGAGGTAGGAACTAGTAATTAGGAACTAGGAACTAGTAGGGATTAGGGATTAGTTTATCTAGTTCCTAGTTCCCAGTTCCTTGTTCCTAAGAAAGGAGATGTTTTTATGGCAAATAATGCTACAAAACCTACAAAAATTTTTATCGTGGAGGACGAACGACCGATTGCCCGCCTGCTCCAATTAACTCTCGAACGCGAAGGCTTTAAAACTGCCTCCGAACCTAACGGGCGAAGAGCTTACGAACGTATCTTGCAAGAAAAATACGACTTAGTTTTACTTGATGTCATGCTCCCCGAAATGGACGGCATGGAAATTTGCAAGCGCGTTCGCGAAGTCAGCGACGTGCCGATTATCATGTTGACTGCCCGCGACGAAATTAAAGATAAAGTTGAAGGTCTCGACCTCGGCGCAGATGATTACATGACTAAACCTTTTGCAGCACCTGAACTTTTAGCCAGGATTCGCGGCGCACTTCGTCGGCATAATGACAGAGTTCGTGAGGCGGAAGAAACTCGTTACGTCGTCAAAAATATGATTCTCTACCCCGAACGCTACGAAGTTACTGTTAAGGGCGTGCCCGTCGAATTGACCCACAAAGAATACGAACTTTTGAAATATCTCGTCGAAAATAAACGCAACGTCCTAAGCCGCGACCAAATCCTCCAAACGGTTTGGGGCTACGATTATATCGGCGATACCAACGTTGTCGACGTTTATATCAGCTATCTGCGCACGAAGATTGATGACAAATTCGGCGAGAAATATATTTATACGACCAGAGGCGTCGGTTATGCGATTAGGGATTGAAAAGCAGCAACGATTAGTAAATGACGTGTCGCACGAATTGCGGACGCCGTTGACGATAATCCGCGGCTACATCGAGTTATTGGAGGCTTGCGGCGCGGAAGATCCCGAACTTTTCAATGAGGCTGTCTCGTCGATAAAAAAATCCGCGCAGCATATGCAAAGTCTCGTTGAAAGTTTACTGTTCTTGGCTCGTGCCGACCAGGGCAGTCAACCATTAACGAAAGTGCCCGTCGACTTGGATGAGCTGCTGAAAAAATTCGTCGAGGATTATCAATCGCCCCGCGTGCAAATTTTAAAACTCGTGCCGTGCAGAATTATGGCGGACGCGGAGTTTCTGAAAAAAATGTTGGCCGCCTTCCTGGAAAATGCCTTGCGTTTCAGCCCGCCCGATACCGTCGTTAAAATTGAGCTGACGACTTGCGGCGATGTGGCGAAGCTGAAATTTATCGACAAGGGCATTGGTATTCCAAAAGACGATTGTGAAAAAATTTTTGACCGGTTTTATCGCTCGGACAAAGCTCGCACAAAATCCAACGATAATGAAAGTTCCGTCGGACTGGGATTGTCGGTTGCGAAGTGGATAGCCGACCGTCATAACATAAAAATCAGCGTGAGGAGCAAGCCGGGTATCGGCTCAACTTTCACGCTGAAAATCCCGATAATTTGAAATTTGCCTTCCAACTTCGGAGGGCAATTTTTTTAACGCAAGCCGTTTCAAGTTAAAAATTTTTTCGCGGCATTGAGGACTTGAACGGGCGTGACATTTTGCAGGCAAGCGGGCTTCGGATAAGTCGGACACTCCTCGGCTTTGAATGTGCATGGGCAACAAGGCTCTCGGCTCGTGAGTGCGACGGCATTTGGATTAATCGGGTGCCAGCGGTCGGGACTTGTGCAGCCGTACATCGTGACCATCTTAACACCGGTCGTCGCGGCAATATGAGTTGCGCCCGTGTCCACCGTGATAAATAAATCCGCGCGTCGAAAAAGTTCAGCCAAATCCGTCAGCGAAGTTTCACCGCAAAAATTTTCCACGCCGCCGCCAATCTCGGCAATCACTTCGTCGGCATAAGTTTTATCGTTGGGCGCGCCGACAATAAAAAATGCCGCGTCGTAATTTTTCTTAAGCTCGCGGACGACTTCGGCGAAATATTCTTTACTCCACGTCTTTAGCGGAAAAGTTCCCTTGACACAGAGCGCGATTTTAAATTCAGCATTGGGCAGGCGGGCTAATAATTTTTCGGCGACGGGAGAATTTTTTTTCGGGAAAACAGGTTCGGCGTGACCGTCAATGTTAAAAAATTTGCGGACGATTTCTTGATAAGTTTCCGCCTGCAAAGTCTTGTTGAGGTCGTGAGAAATTTCCACAACGTCGGTATAAAGTAAAGTCACGCGGCTTTTATTGTCGTCGAAAACTTTTGAGGGGCCGACGCGTCGAGGTATCCTTGCGAAAAAATTTATCAGCGCGGGACGAAGTTTGCGGTCGAATGAAATTGCCAAGTCAAAATTTCTCCGCCGAATTTCGCGGACGAGTTCACGCATCTTTTGGAAAGAATTTTCTTTGGCGCGATAATCGAGGACAATCACATCGTCGACAACGGGATTATCAATCACGGCGTCAGCTACAACCGGTTTGACGAGCATTGTAATTTTCGTGTCGGGGAAATTTTTTTTGATTAGGGCAAGCGCGGAAGTCGTCAATACCACGTCGCCCAAATTTACCAGCGCGTTGACTAAAATATTTTTAAACATCTTCCGCCTCCGTCACGTGAACATTTTCCTTACCGTAATAGTAAAGCTTGACGTATTTGGCCATCGTGTAAAAGTAGTGGAAGCCCGCCAATACAAAACCAATCATACCGTCCAAAAATCCTCCGCGCAAAAAATACATGCGGAAACTTGCCCAAATCGGGTGCAAAATCATATCAAAAATATTTGCAGTCTTGCCCTGCTCATGAGCCTTTTTAGCGGCAAGCGTCGTGTAAAAGTTCAGCTTGTTGAAGTAGTGATTCCAGTCGCGGTAGGGATAGTGGACGAGGTACGCCGATTCGGGAAAATCTTTTTCTTCGCAAGTGTGATGAATTTGCGGATGGACAAAGCCTGTGACGTAACTGCCTTCCGTCGGGAAAAGTCGCGTGACATAATCGGGGAACCAGCCGCCATGCTTGAGAGGTTGTCCCCAAAAATAACTCAATCGCGCAGTCCGCCAAGCAATTTTTTTATCGTCGGACGCAAGAATTTTTTTTATCTCGGCGGAAAGTTCAGGCGTTGAGCGTTCGTCGGCGTCAATGAAAAATACCCAATCGAACTTCGCCTGCTTAATCGCAAAAGTCTGTTGACCGCCCCAATCACCGTTAAGCCCGCGTTGAATCACCCTCGCGCCCAACTCGGCAGAAATTTTTGCAGTCGCGTCAGTGCTGAAGTCGTCGATAACAATAACTTCGTCCGCAAAATCCTTGACGCTTTTTATACACGCGGCGATAAATTTTTCTTCATTCTTCGCCAAAATCAGCACGGATATTTTAGCCATTCAGTTCCTCCAAAAAATTTTTCTCGCGGATATGGACGGGCATTAATCGTGCAAGTTGTTCGTCCGTCAATTCGGGACATTCCTCGTCGCAAAAAAATTTTTCGTCCGAATCATTCAAAGCAACTAATTCTTTGATTGCCGCTTCCTTAAATTTTTTTATCTCGTCTTCAGTCGGCGGCAATGGCTCATTTATCAAAGCTCTAACGATTGACATAAATATTTCACCCTTCCCATAATTCAGCCTCTTATAATTTTTTCAAGCCGCCGAGCAAAATTCACGGGGGAAAAATCTTCTCCCGCCGCCTTGAGATTTTTTGAGTACGTCGGAAAATTTTTGTCGAAGTCGTTAATAAAATTAACCAGCACATTAGCCAGGGCGTCAACATTTCCGCTCTCGAAAGTTTCACCGACGCGATAAAGCTCAAAAACTTCAGGATTCATATCGTCACTTGCCACAACCGGCTTGCCGAAACCTATCGCCGTGAAAAGCATTCCGCCCCAATGATATTTGTAACGCGGCGCGGAATACGGCATCAACAGCGCGTCGACACTCAAAATCGCCCGCTGCCACTCCGCACCGATTAAGCCCTTGTGCAAAAAACTCAACCGCTCGTCCCCGCGATATTGTCGGATAATTTCCTCGAAGTCGTCCGAATCCTCCGCGTGCATTGTCGAACCTTGCACTTGCAATTCAACCCGCCGCGTATAATTGCCCTTCAAGAAAACCTCCAGCAGTCCGCGCAAATTTTTTTCACGTCGATATTGCCCGAAAAATCCAACCTTCAAGACTTCGCCCGCCGCAGAAATTTTCGGCTCAACTTTTAAATCTCGTGCGGTGTAAGTCGGCGGGTAGATTGTGAAAATATTTTCACGTCGCTCACCAAAAATGTTGTCCGTGAATGTCAGCACGACCGGTTTGATATTTTTGTTCGACGTGAATTTTTCTGCCGCCGCCAAAAATTTCGGAGCCTCGGCGGGATTTATGCCGTGTAAAATGAAAATCATCGGCACGGAAATTTTTTTGAGCGCGCTGTGATTCAATGCCCGCAAATATCTGTAAGTTGATGTCGGGACAATCAGCGCGTCGAAATTTTTTTGCGCCTCGAAAAGTTGACTGTACCACCGCTGCCGATTTATTTCACGCTTCGCCGCCGCAAAAATTTTCTTCAGCCCGCGCGAATTTGTGTAAGTCACCGCGTCACCTTTGAGCCGATTGACGGGCGTTTGATAATCGAATTGGAACGAAAAATTTTCCGGGACGTAAAACTCGACCTCGTGACCGAGTGCGCGAAATTCCTCAACCAAAATTCTGTCAAACTCGACCTCGTGACCGCCGGGCGTCATTATGTTTTCAAATATTGCCAGTCGCATTTTCAAACCCCCGCAACGTTTCAAAAATCGCCGCGTCCAACTCGTCAAGCAATGCAAATCGCCGCCGATATTGCGCCCGCTTATGTGACGGAATTTCTTCGACGGTCTTGCGCGTTTCAATCAGCGGCAACTCAAAAAATCTTTTATCATTCGTTGGAGTGCCGCCGGCTTCTGTCCAAAAATCGCTGAACGAAGTTTTGAGCTTCCTGTCTTGGCGGACGTGATTGTTGGCGTAATATCCCTCGTTCGTGACGGCAAAAATTTTCTTCACGCCGATTGAACGTGCAACTGATTGCGCGGCGTAGAGGATTAAATTTTTCGTGCGGTAGGCGTGACATTTTTTGGTTATGCGCTTGACCAAATCTTTTGCGTCGTCGACATTTGGGCCTTGCATTGCGCCAATCCACATTGCCCACGCCCCGTCACGATTAATAATTTCGTCCCGCGCAATCCAAAACAAAATTTGATATACGGGCACTTCGTCGGGCAAATTGAACATCACCGCCGCTAAACCTTCCTTACGTTGACCGGGTTCGGCGCATAAAACCAAATTCATTTCACCTAACGTTTCGTCCAAAGCCATGCGCCAGAGTTCAATTTTTTTATCGCCATAAATTTTCAGCATGAAATCTTCGTTGAAACGCTCCGCCAAAAATTTCATGTTCTCTTCGATGAGCCGCGCCCGCTCCTCAAATGTCGACCGATGATAGAAAAATGATCGCGTCGCCTGTTCATAGACGAACGGATAACCTTGCGCAATTTTTTTCATCAGCTCTGACTGCTCAAAAAATTTTTCAAGGCGATTCATGCGTTGCGGGTGAAGACAACATCTGGCCACGAAAACTGCAAATCGATGCGCCTCACGAGGATTATTCAAGTCGTAAATTTTTTTTCCAAGCTCAATGAAGTTGCTCATAAAATTTTCTCCTTCGAGCCGATTATAATTTTTATCGCGCCAAATATCAATGCGTATTAATTAACTCGTTGTGAAAATTATCGTTAATTTCGTCACGAACTTAGAGGCCGTCAAGGATGACGGCCGCCGCGACCACGACGCAGGAAGCGTCGTTAGCGGCAAAACGTCCTTTCTTTTTGCTACTTTTTCTTTGGACGCTCAAAGAAAAAGTAGTTCAATAAACACAAAGTAGATAAACGACGCCGCTAATTATATCATAATCAAAATTAAAATTGCATTGCCCTTGCCGATTTGATAAAATGCGCTAAGCGTTGAGAGTACGGAAATAAGCTGTTAGCTGTTAGCTGTTAGAATTTAAACTCCTAACTCCTACCTCCTAACTCCTAACTGATTAAAAGGAGGAGTTCTATTTGAGAAGTGACCAAAGAGGCGATAATAAACTAAAAATTATTCCACTGGGCGGACTTGGTGAAATCGGCAAGAATATGACGATAATCCGCTACGGCGATGAAATGATTATGATTGACGCGGGGTTGATGTTCCCCGAAAATGATATGCTCGGCATCGACCTCGTTATTCCGGATATTTCCTACGTCATGGAAAATAAAAGCTGCCTCAAGGCAATAATCCTCACGCACGGCCACGAAGATCATATTGGAGCATTGCCTTACATTTTGAAGAAACTCACCGTTCCCGTTTACGGCACGAAATTGACTCTGGGAATTTTATCGGGGCGGCTTAAAGAGGACGGCGTTGAGTGCAAAAATCTGCGTGCGGTATCGAGCGGCGAAATTGTTATGATCGGCTGTTTCAGCGTCGGATTTATTCGCGTCAATCACTCAATCCCCGATTCGGTCGGACTGTCGATTAAAACACCCGTCGGAATGATTGTTCACACCGGCGACTTTAAACTTGATTACACGCCGATTGATGGCAAGATGACGGATTTTCGACGCTTCGCAGATTTGGGAGCGCGTGGAGTTCTGCTTTTAATGGCGGATTCAACCAACTCCGAAAAGGAAGGTCATACGCCAAGTGAACGGACTGTCGGCGCGGCATTCAATCGAGTTTTTCAAAGTGCGCCGGGAAGAATCATCGTTGCAACTTTTTCATCGAACGTCCACAGAATTCAGCAGGCGATTGATACGGCAATTCGATACCGTCGACGCGTGGCGATTTTGGGACGCAGCATGGTAAACGTCGTCGCAACGAGCCTTGAGCTTGGATATCTTCACGCGCCCGAAGGTACTATCATTGACATTGAGGACATCAGAAATTATCCCGCGAATAAAATCGTAATCGTGACGACCGGCAGTCAAGGTGAGCCGATGAGCGCGTTGACTCGTATGGCCATGAGTGATCACAGGCAGGTTGACGTTATCCCCGGCGACACCGTAATTATTTCCGCCACGCCTATTCCCGGCAATGAAAAACTCGTCGCCAAAACCGTCGATAATCTTTTGCGGCTCGGAGCAAATGTCGTTCACCGCCGCGAAGAAGGTATTCACGTTTCGGGACACGCCTCCCGCGACGAATTGCGCTTGATTCACAATCTGGTTAAGCCGAAATTTTTTATGCCCGTTCACGGCGAAATTCATCATCTTTTTGCACACGCCAAACTTGCCGAGGAAATGGGCATGAACCGTGAAAATATTTTGGTCGGCGAAAACGGCGCGGTCATTGAACTCACTCGCGACAGTGGCAAAATCGCGGGGCATGTCAATTCCGGCGTGATTATGGTTGACGGATTGGGCGTCGGCGACGTGGGCAATATCGTTCTGCGCGACCGCCGCCAACTTTCACAGGACGGAATTTTAATCGTAGTCGTGACAATGAATCGGGCTTCGGGCAAAATCATTTCCGGCCCCGATATTGTTTCACGCGGCTTCGTTTATGTTCGTGAATCTGAACAACTCATGGACGATGCAAGGAGTCGCGTTTTCCACGTTCTCCGACGCTGCAGAGATGATCAAGTTACCGATTGGATGACGATTAAACTTAACATTCGCGACGCGCTGGCACAATTTCTCTTCGAGAGAACGCGCCGTCGTCCGATGATTTTGCCGATTATCGTCGAAGTCTGAACAAAAAGTCCTCCGCCCGATTGAGTGGAGGATTTTTCGTTGCAAATTTTTCACGCCATGATTTTTTCCAGCAAGCTCATGTTCAAATTTTCGCGGACGATTTTGGCGAGGCGGTCATAATTTTTTTGCTTCTCCGCACGAACATTGCGCGTTGAGGTTAGCGGCGCAAGATTTTTCTTCAGGCGGACGGCGTTGAGAAATTTGCGGCGGAAGTCATCGTTATCAAAAATGCCGTGGACGTAGGTGCCGAAAACATTTCCCGCCGAAATAATTTTCCGGCCGTGCAAATTTGATTCGCCCGCATGAATTTCGTAGCCGTCAAGATTTTTGCTGACGATTCGGCTGTCCAAAAATTCAAAATCAATTTCGGGAAGCGTGACTTGTCGAGTAAATTTTTCGGCGGTGAAAGTCGTTTCAATCGGCAGGAGTTTCAAGCCGTCAAGTTCAGCGTGATTCGATTCAGTCTTGAGCGGGTCGAAAATTTTTCCGCCGAGCATTTGAAATCCGCCGCATATCCCGACAATCGCCGCGCCTTGAGCTGAACGTTGCAAAATTTTTTCGGCAAAGTGATTCGTCTGCAAGGCAAGTAAATCTTCGGAAGTATTCTTGCTGCCCGGCAAAATAATCACGTCCGCAATATCGAGTTCGGCGGGAGTCGTGGCGTAAAAAAGATTAACATCAACCTCACCCGCCAAACTGTCAAAGTCCGTGAAGTTCGAGAGTTTGCCGAGCCTCACGACCGCGATATTAACTTCACCGCCCGAAGAAATTTTGTCGTCGAGTGAAACGCTGTCCTCATCATCAATGCCGAGCTTTTCAATAAACGGTACAATTCCGAGGACGGGCTTTGAAGTTTTCCGCTCCAAAAAATCTACGGCCGGCAAAAGTAAATTCACGTCGCCGCGAAATTTATTGATGACGAAACCTTTAACCAAATCGCGTTCATCGTCGTCCAAAAGTTCAAGCGTCCCGACCAATGATGCCAAAGCTCCGCCGCGGTCAATATCGGCAACCAAAATCACCGGCGCATTTAAATATTTCGCGACGCGCATGTTGACGATATCGTTGGCCTTGAGATTGACTTCAGCGGGCGAACCTGCGCCTTCGATTATGAGCGTGTCGAATTCGGCGGAAAGTTTTTGGAGAGCCGCCTTGACTGCCTCAAAGGCCTTGAGCGAGTAGCCTTGATGATAAGCCGCCGCACTCATGACGCCTACCGCCTTGCCGTTGATGATGACTTGCGAAGTTTGATTGCCCGTCGGCTTGAGCAAAACCGGATTCATTTCCACGCGCGGCAACAAATTTGCGGCCTCCGCTTGAGCTACTTGAGCGCGTCCCATTTCCAAACCGTCCGCCGTCACGAATGAATTTAACGCCATGTTTTGTGCCTTGAACGGTGCCACGCGTCGACCTTCGCGGAAAAAATTTCTGCAAAGTGCCGTTGTCAAAATGCTCTTGCCGACATGTGAGCTTGTCCCCTGAAACATCAAATATTTTGCCATTAACGCATCACCTTTTCAAACTTGAAAGCATATTCGCCGCCCGAAAAATCCTCGTCAACCTCGTGCGGATCTTTGTGGTGAGGATTGAAAAACTCGACCGCATGAAAGCCGCACTTGTTGATATAAAAATGCAAATTGCGCTTCTCGAAATACGGCGTGACAGTCTCCCAAATTTTTGTTTCGGGAAAAAGTTTTTCAATCTCCCGCCAAGCCGCCGTACCAATTCCCTTGCCGTGACAATCGACGTTGACATAAAACAGCAACAACTCGTTATGATTGTTCGGACGAATCACGACGATTGCGCCGCCGACAATTTCCCCGCCGTTGATTATGTCAAAAATTTTCGCGCCCTCCGCAACAAAAGAATTCTCCACATCTTCGCGGGGGATAACTTCCTTGCCGTCGTCGCCGAATTCTTCGACAACAGCCTTTTTAAACGCCGCCTGAATGTTCACGATAAAATTTTCCCTGTCAATCGTCGGGACAAGTTCAACAGTCATAATTTTTCCTCCAATTTTTTCACGTCGACAGCAAGCCCCGCGACCGTCAAGAAAACTTTTTCGGCATGAGCGGCCAGCATTTGATTGGCAAGCCCCGCCAAGTCTCTGAAACGTCGCGCCAATTTATTTTCGGGAACAATGCCGCCGCCGACCTCGTTGGTTACAAAAATCGTCACGGCGTCAACGTTCAATGCCGCGTCGATTATTTTTTGAATCATCTCGCGCAGCTTGTCGTATAAAAATTTTTCGTCGTCAAGTTCGGCCGCGCAAAGAAAATTGCTGATATAAATCGTCACGCAGTCGAATAGAATCGCGTTAAAATTTTTACCGGCCTCGGAAATTTTTTCTTCCGCCACAAAAGGAGCTTCGAACGTCCGCCAATTATCACCACGCCGCGATTGATGAAGCTTGACGCGAAAATTCATTTCGTCATCAAAAATTTGAGCGGTGGCAATGTAAGCCGCCTGACCGTTGCCGATTTTGAGCGCGAGTTTTTCGGCAAATGAACTTTTACCGCTGCGCGCCCCGCCCGTCACCAAAATTATCTTGCCCAAAAATTTTCCCTCCAACCTGCTAATCATAAAAAAATTCTTATTCTACTTGATACGCAATAATCCCTACTTTGTGCCGAAAAAATTTGACTTAAAATAATCGGCGCGATATAATCAGCGCGTAAAAATTGGAGGACGTGAAATGAAATCGAACGCTGAAAACTCTTTTGAAAATGAAATCGCTGACGAGTACGCCAAATATGAAACGCTCACCGACGAGGAACTTATCGTCGAGATAAAGGAAAAAAACAATAATTCTGCAATGGATTATCTGATTCACCGCTACAGGAGTTTTGTTCGGGCAAAGGCGCGTTCATATTTTTTAATCGGCGCGGACAGGGAAGACATCATCCAAGAGGGCATGATTGGTTTTTATAAGGCGGTGCGTGACTTCAAGAGTGACAAGCTGTCGAGTTTCCACGCCTTCGCCGAACTTTGTGTTACCCGCCAAATTATCACGGCGATTAAAACCGCGACGCGTCAAAAACATATCCCGTTGAATTCTTACATTTCGCTGAACAAACCGATTTACGACGAAGATTCAGACCGCACGCTTTTGGACGTTATCAGCGGCGTGAAAGTTGCCGACCCCGAAGAACTTATCATCAGCCGCGAAGAATTTTTAGCCATCGAAAAGAAAATGTCCGAAATTCTAAGCGAGCTTGAATGGCAAGTTTTAATGGCTTATCTCGACGGAAAATCTTATCAGGAAATCGCCGTGAGTTTGAATCGTCACGTCAAGTCAATCGATAACGCGCTCCAACGAGTTAAACGCAAGCTTGAACGTTACGTTGCCAGCCGCGGCGAATCAATCGATATTGGGACGGTTTATCGCGGACTGTCCACTCTTGACCGCCACATGAAACCAACCGCCCCATTAAAACCGAACAGTTAGGCGTCCGCTAAGGGCGTCTTCTTTAGTTAGGAGTTAGGAGTTAAAATCCCTAGTTCTAGTACCTAATTCTAGTACCTAAGGAGGTGATATTATGAAATTGATTGTGACAGTCGTCGGCAAAGATCGCGTCGGGATTATCGCCGCCGTGACAAAAATTCTCGCCGATAACAACGTCAACATTTTGAGCATCAATCAAAATATTTTGGACGGATTTTTTAACATGATTCTCTTTGCCGAAGCGTCGGAAAGTAAAATTCGGCTCGTCGACCTTCAACAAAAACTCCGTGAGCAGGGCGAAGCTATCGGCGTCGAAATTAAAACTCAACACCAAGATATTTTCGATGTCATGCACAAAATTTAAAGCTTCCCCGAAAAATTTTTTGAGGAGTGATTTTTATACTGAAGAAATTCTTCTTGACACTCGCCGCAATTTTTTTACTCATGCCAAGCGTTTACGCCGAAAAAATTTTATTCATACCGCACGACGATAGACCCGTCGCATGTCAACAGCCTGCAGATGTCGTCGCCCAACTCGGCTATGAAATAATTTCTCCGCCACTCGAATTTTTGACACAGCCTGATAAACTTTGGCCATGGTTTTACGAAAATGCACCCGCCGTCGATGCCGCAGTTGTAGCTTCGGACGCCTTGCTTTACGGCGGATTGATTCCCTCGCGAAGTCATGAAATTCCCATCGAAACGCTTCATGCCCGCGTTGAAAATTTCAAAACCCTCCGCGAAAAAAATCCGAATCTCAATTTATATCTGTTCGGGTCGCTGATGAGGACGCCGTATTTCGGTACGCCCGGTGATCGTGAAGAGCCTGATTATTACGGGCAATACGGTACGCAGATTTTTCAGCTGACGGGGCTTTTGGATAAGCAGGAAATTTCTAAGCTCAGCGGCGCGGAGAAAAAATATCTCGCCGAACTCGAAAAAGCTATTCCCGACGAAATTTTGGACGATTGGTTTGCTCGCCGCGCGAAAAATCTTTCTGCCACGAAAAAACTTTTGGACATGACCGCCGACGGTGTAATAAATTATTTTATCATTGGCCGCGACGATAACGCCCCGCTAAGTCAAACTCACCGCGAAAATCGTCAGCTCCTCGAATACATGAAAAATATTCCGAAGACCAAAGCTCAATCTCAAGCCGGCATTGACGAATACGCCATGTTGCTTTTGACACGCGCCGTCAATGATTTGTCGGGAACTCTCCCGTTCGTCAACGTCCAATTTAATCGCGGCGTCGGTGCAAAAACCGTTCCGAGTTATTCCGACGAGCAAATTGGCAACTCTATCCGCAATGAAATTTTAATTGCCGGCGCAATGTTCGTTCCCAATCCCAAACGCGCTGATTTTGTCCTGTACGTCAACACCGACCCTAAGGGCAAAACTTTTGAAATTCACAATTCTTGCCCGCCGCAAGTTTTAACCAAACGTCAGGAAAAATATTTCGCCCGCAACGCCAAAAATTTTTCCGCGATAGTTGAAGATGCCGTCAATCAAAATCTGCCTGTCGGTGTCGCCGATATTATTTGCGCGAATGGTGCCGATAATTTTTTGATGGCGCAACTCCGCGATAAAAATTTGCTGTTCAAGTTGCAATCTTACGGCGGCTGGAATACCGCAACGAATACTTCGGGCTTTGCAATCGCTACCGGCATTTTGGCAAGAAAAATGAACCGTCAATCGATTGACAGGCTCCTTGCAACGCGCTACCTTGACGATTGGGCTTATCAAGCCAACGTCCGCACGCAAATTGCCGACTACCTCACGAAGTATCCGAACAGCTATCAAATTTTCTTGAATCTCGGCGAGCAAGAGGCTGAAGTTGTTCCGCTTGAAAATAAATTTATGCAGGAGTTCGCCAAGAAAAATTTCCCGCAGTGGACGAATTTTACCGTGTCAAATCCGTGGCACCGCATGTTTGAATGTCGGATTGATTTTAGGAACTAGGAACTAGGAACTAGGGACTAGGGAATAGCAGCTAACAGGGCTTGCCCGATACAAATTCCGCCGTCATTGGGCGGGATCAATTCATGGCGCAAAACTTTTAAACCTCGACGTCGCAATTTTTCAATCGTCAGCGAAGTCAGCAACGAATTTTGAAAAACTCCGCCGCTCAATGCGACGGTTTTTATTTTTGTCCGCACGCTCAATTCCTCGCAAACTTGAGCAGTCATTTCGGCTAATCGTTCGTGAAAAAGTCTCGCCAAATCAAAAATATTTTCGCCATTCAATCGCCGCGTCAAAATCTCGTCAAAAATTTCAGCAGTAGAAAATTTTTCATTACGCATTACGCCTTGCGCATTTCGCATTGCTTTTTCAGCGCAGGCTTGAAGTCTCATAGCCGCTTCACCTTCGTAGCTCGAAATTTTACACACGCCCAAAATCGCCGCCACCGCATCAAAAATTCTCCCGACGCTCGTCGACTTCACACAATTAATATTTTTCTCCAGCAAAAATTTTTGTCCGAGGAGTTCAGCGTCATTTGCAAGATTCAATTCGCGGGCAAGCTCAAAATTTTTCATAAGGGCAAGGGCAATGCGCCAACCTTCGCGAGAACTTTTATCGCCGCCCGCTTGAGTGAAACTTTCAATCGACGCCGCCCGCTCAAAATTTTTCGTGTCACAGATAAAAAATTCTCCGCCCCAAATCGTCCCGTCAGTGCCGTAACCAGTCCCGTCAAATGCCACGCCGATAACTTCGCCGCCAAAATTATTTTCCGCCATGCAACTCAAAATGTGCGCGTAATGATGTTGAACTTTCACAAGCGGGATTTGAAGTTCGGCAGAAATTTTTTCGGCAAGAGCGGTCGTCTGATAGCGCGGGTGCAAGTCGCAGGCAATGACTTCGGGCTGAATTTCCAATAAATCACTCATGCGGGCAATCGAACTTTTCAAGACTTCAACCGTGCGCAGATCGCTTACATCTCCGATATATGGCGAGGCGTAAAGCAGATTGTTCTTCGCCAGGCAAAAAGTATTTTTGAGTTCGCCGCCAATCGCAAGGACAGATTTTTTTGCGGCATGGTCGTAGAAAATCGGCAAGGGAGCATAACCGCGGCTTCGACGAATCATTGACGGGCGGCCGTCGATAAAATCCATAACCGAATCATCAGCGCGCAGAAGAATTTTTCTGTCATGGCTCAAAATCGCGTCGCAGTAGTCGAAATTTTTCAGCGCGTCATCGTCATCAATTGTAATCGGGACGCCCGAAGGATTGCCGCTCGTCATGACAAGTGCGTCGGGGAAATTTTTAATTTCGTCAGGGAAATTGAATATCAGCAAATGCAGCGGCGTGTATGGCAGCATGACGCCGAGGCGATTTATATTCGGCGCGACATTTTCGGCAATCCTTTTCCCGGTTCCCATTTCCCTTTTCCCTAACAACACAATCGGCTTTTGCGGAGAGTCCAGAAATTTTTTCTCCACGTCGGATAGGAAACATTTGCGTTCGACGGAAGAAATATCTTTGAACATGACGGCAAAAGGTTTCGTCGGACGAGTTTTGGAATCGCGTAGGCGTTGAACTGCAGAAAAATTTTTAGCGTCGCAAGCCAAATGAAATCCGCCGATACCTTTAATCGCGACAATGCCGCCACTCGCCAAAATTTTTCGGACGTGCTTAATGGCCTCCCAACTCCTAACTCCTACCTCCTCACTCCTAATTAGATAAACTTTGGGGCCGCAATCATTACAGCAAACGGGTTGAGCGTCGAAGCGTCGCGAAGTCGGGTTAAAATATTCTTCGGCGCAAGCGTCGCACATTGGAAAATCACTCATCGAAGTGCGTTCGCGGTCGTAAGGCATGTTTTTTAAAATCGTCAACCTCGGCCCGCAAGCCGTGCAATTTATGAACGGGTGCAAATATCTGCGATTGTTCGGCTCGAAAAGTTCAGCGGCGCATTTTTCGCAAATGGCAATGTCGGGTGAAACGAAAATATCTCCCGCCTCGTGAACGCTGTCGATAATTTGGAAGTCGTCAAAATTTTTGTCGGGCAGATGATTCACGTCGAGTTTTAAAATCGTGGAGCGCGGAGGATTTTGACTTTGGAGCGCGTCGAGAAAATTTTTCAAGTCGAAGTCGGAACCTTGAGCAAAAATTTCGACGTATGAACCGCGATTGGCGACGTTGCCGAAAATTTTATTGGCGTCTGCAAGATTTTTCACGAACGGACGAAATCCTACGCCTTGCACAATCCCGAAAATTTTTATGTTGAGCAAAGTTTTCACCTCCGCGCCGATTGTAGCAGAAAACTTCCGCCTGTTCGAGAGGCTCAAAAAGTGATATACTTGCCGCTGAAAAAATTTTTGGGGGAATTGATATGAACGCAATGCCGCATATGGATGAAATTTGTCGACGAGTGGTGGCGGCTTATCGCAAGGCTTACGGCTCCGACATTGAGGCGATTTATCTTTACGGCTCCTATGCTCGCGGCGATTTCGACGAGGATTCGGATATTGATTTTGCCGCGATTGTCAAGGGCGAAAGATTGGACGTGCAAAAAAAGCGTTGGGCTGTTCGGTCTGATATAAACAGAATGGACTTGGAACTTGATATCATAACTTCGGCAGCAGCTATTCCGGCAGGAGAGTTTGACAAATACAAATATGAACTTCCTTACTACAGAAATATTTTAAAAGAAGGGATTCGTCTTGCGTGATTTGACTAAGTACAGATTAGACTCTGCTAAAGAACGTTTGGAAGTATCTGCAGAAATGATAGAAACAAGTCGCTACAAAATTTCTATAAGTAATTCTTACTACGCGATATTTAATGCAGCTCGTGCACTGTTGGCAGAAAGAGAAATTGATTTCAAAAAACATTCGGCAGTTATCAGTTACTTTCGTCGCGAATATGTTAAGTCGGGTATCTTTGACGTGAAATTTTCTGATTATATCGGGGATGCTTTTGATTCCAGAAATAACTGCGATTATGAGGATTTTTTCATTGCGTCAATACAGCAGGCGGAAATTCAATATCAACACGCGGTCGAGTTTTATGAGGCGGTCAAAAATTTTTTGGAGGAGACGAATGGTAATTGCTGAAGTCTGCGTTAATGTCGCGGCGAACAGTATCAATAAAAATTTTACTTACCTTGTGCCGGAAAGTTTGAAATTTTTAACGGCGGGTTGGAGGGTGATTGTTCCTTTCGGGAAAGTAAAAGTCGACGGTTTTGTTATGAGTGTGCGTGAAGTTGACGACGCTACAAAATTTGAATTCGCGCTGAAGAAAATTTTTGACGTTATCGACGAGGAGCCGTGGTTTACGTCGAGCATGATGGGCGCGGCACGTTGGATGTCGGAATTTTATCTTTGCCCGCTGTCAAAGACGATGACTTTGTTTATGCCCGGCTCTAAATGCAAAAAAATTTCCGTGCGCTACGAAAAATTTTTGAGGCTTGCAAAAAAATTCGACGAGAAAAATTTCAAGAAAGCTCCTGCGCAATTAAAGCTGTTAAAACTTTTGGCGGAGGTGAGTGAACTTTCAGCGTCGGAGTTGAAGGAACGAAAAATTTCCGCAAAGACAATAAAAGCATTGGTCGAGGCAGGTTTTGTTAAGGTTGTGCAGCGAAGAAATTTCCGCGACAGCTACTCAAAGATAAAACCTGTTCCGAAAAGTTTTGAATTGACGGTCGAACAGGTCGCGGCGATTGAGGCGGTAAAAAAATTTTTGACGGCGGGGAAGTTCAAAGGATTTTTATTGCACGGCGTGACGAGTTCGGGCAAGACGCAAGTTTATATTGAGCTGGCAAAAATAACGCGGCAACTTAGTCGACGGGTGATAATTTTGGTGCCGGAGATAGCTTTGACGGGTCAAGCGGTCGAGAATTTCAAGGCGCATTTCGAGGACGTTGCGGTTATTCACAGTCGGTTGAGCATTGGCGAGCGGAGCGACACTTTCCACAAGATACGCAATGGCGAAGTCGGAATTGTTATCGGGGCGAGGTCGGCACTTTTCACGCCGATTGATAATGTCGGGCTGATTGTCGTCGACGAGGAGCAGGATAATTCTTACAAGCAGAATACAAAATTGCCGTATTATCATGCCCGCATTGTCGCCGAGGAGCTTGCAAAATTTCACAACGCGGCGATAGTTTTCGGATCAGCGACGCCGAGTTTGGAAAATTTTTATCGAGCCGAGCAGGGCGAATTGATTCCGTTAAAAATGCCGCGACGGGTGCTGAACAATCCGTTGCCGCAAGTTGAATGCGTGGACATGCGCGGCGAACTTCAAGCGGGCAATCGTTCAGTTTTGAGCCGAGCGTTGATTGAGATGTTGAAAAAAACTTTGGCGGAAGGTCAACAGGCGATATTGCTGTTAAATCGGCGGGGCTGGTCAACGGTCGTAATGTGCAGATCATGCGGCGAGGTTATAAAATGCCCCGATTGCGGCTTGCCGATGACTTATCACGCAGACGGAAAGTTGAGGTGTCATCATTGCGAAATTGAAATTATTCCGCCGAGAATTTGTCCGAAATGCGGCAGTCGTCACATAAAATTTTTGGGCACGGGCACTGAAAAATTGGAGCTGATGTTGAAAAATTCTTTGCCCAAGGCCAAGGTTTTGCGCATGGACAGAGATTCGACGGGCGGTAAGTTCGGGCATAAAAAAATTTTGGACGCCTTCGCGGCTCACGAGTACGACATTTTATTTGGGACGCAAATGGTCGCGAAAGGTCACGATATCAGCGGAGTAACGGCGGTCGGTGTTTTGAATGCTGACGCGGCTTTGAGCTTTTCAAACTTTCGGGCGGCTGAAACTTGTTTTGAGCTGATAACGCAGGCGGCAGGTCGTGCAGGTCGAGCGGATTTGCCCGGCAAAGTTATCGTGCAGGCCTATGACGTGAACGCGTCGGCGATTCGTTGCGGTTGCGAGCAGAATTACGAAAAATTTTATTTAAACGAAATTCCTAATCGCGAAGAAATTTTTTTCCCGCCGTTTTGCCGAATGGTGAAGCTGATTTTCATGCACAAGAACGAGGATAAAGCCAAAAATTTTGCAAAAGAAATTCGCGACGCCTTCAAGGAGGAGATTGCAAAAAATCCTTCGGGGCGTCAAGAAATTTTCGGGCCGATTCCCGCCGCCATTGCCAACTTGCGCGGAATTTATCGGTTTGTGCTGCTGATTAAGTCGGAGAATTTGTCCGCCGTGAGAAAATTTTTGCAAGCTCATAATCTGCACAAGCGCAACGACGTTATCATTGACATTGACCCGCTGAATACCGATTGAACTTGACGGAACGGCGGCTGATACATTAAAATAACCTGAAAAAGTTTTCGGGGAGTGAAATATTGTGGCTAGGAAAATTTTTTTCGGCGTGCTGATTTTATTTTTAAGCGCGTCGATTTTTTCTGTGACGAGTGCAAAAAAAATACCCGACACGTGGCGATTGGACGGGACAGCTTCCGCCGAGTTGAGAGATTTTCGGTTGATGACGGACGATTGGCAAAATACTCTTCGCGGAAATGAACCGACGCGTCAAGGCATGGAAAATCTTCATGCTTCGGCGAGCGGGCAACCTTCCTTAGCCGCATTGAAGACGCTTCAAGAAAAAATTCACGACCTTGAACCCGACGCAAAAATTTTTCTGCTTGATTTGCGGCAGGAAAGTCACGGCTTCGCGAACTCATTGCCGGTAAGTTGGTATTCGGATCACAATGCCGCCAATGCCGGTAAAAATACTTCCGAGGTTATGGCGATTGAAGTTGAGCAGCTGAAAAAACTTCGCGGCGTGGAAACGACTTTCAAGCCTTTGGGCAATGCTGACACGAAACTTTTCAAGCCGATAATGATAATTCCGCGCGTGGTTCAGACTGAACGCGATGCTTCCGAAAAAATCGGCTTCGAGTACGTCAGATTTGCGGCGGCCGATATGCAATTCCCCGCGCCTGAAATTGTCGACGACTTTATAATTTTTGTAGCCAATCTTCCCGAAAATGCCTGGTTGCATTTCCACTGTCAAGCCGGTCATGGTCGGACGACAACTTTTCTGGTCATGTACGACATCATGAAAAATCCCGACGTGTCTTTGGAGGAAATTTGCAAGCGTCATTATCTTTTGGGCGGATCGAATCTTTTGCTTGAGCCTGAAGGCAACGATTGGTACGCGAAAATGGCTCGCGACCGTGCTAAAAAAATTCGGCTGTTCTATGATTTTGTGCAAGGTACGCGTTCGGAGCAAATCGGCTTGCAGTGGAGTGAGTGGTTGCGGGAGGTTGACCGATGAAAAAATTTTTTGTAGCTTGCGCGGCGATTTTGATTTTGATGACGGGTTCGGCGAAGGCGGCTCAAGCTGAATATGTTTTGAACAGCGCGGAACTTTATCCGACATCGACGGGCGCGGACTATTGCGACGAAATTGTTTGGCAGACGCTCAATCAGATAACTTACGACGGCATGTCTACCTACGATAAAGTTTTGGCATGTTATAATTATCTCGTCGACACCTGCACTTACGGCGACAACGTTTTGAGGCTTGAATTTCCCGAAGCAAACGGACCTGCCCGCGCTTACGGAATGTTAGTCGGACACGTCGGGGCTTGCGATGATTATTCCTGTGCATTTGCCGCATTGACGAGGGCTATCGGCTTGAATTGCTACACGGTTTACGGCCAGACGGCGCGCGCTAACGGCGGTTACACGGGGCATATCTGGTGCGTCATTGCGATTGACGGCGTGGAATATGTTTTCGACCCGCAGATTGATGACAATATCGGCGGCAGCAGCTACTATCGATTTTGCGTGACTTATGACGATACGCCCGGTGCCTATTATGATGCTGAAGTGCGTTGGGGATATTTTGAGCCGCTTTATTAGTTAGGAGTGAGGAGTTAGGAATTAGGAGTTTTTCTAACAGCTAGCAGCTAGCAGCTAAAAGGGAGACGATTACGATTAACAAGACAGATAAGACTGACGAGCTGGCAAAGAACATTTTAAACACGGTCGGCGGCAGCGGCAACGTTCTTTACTCCAACGTGATTCAGGCGACGAATTGCATGACGCGCTTGAGACTTCAACTGATTGAAAAGAACGAGTACATGATTGAGGCGTTGAAGAAAATCGACGGCGTTTTGGGCGTCAATGAGGACGGCGACGAAGTTCAAGTTATCCTCGGCGTTGGAAGGGCGACGACTGTCACCAGCGCGGTCAATAAAATTTTGGAGGCGACAAATACCGTCAAGGTCGGTGAAATTAAAATCGGCGACGGTAAAGCTCTCCATGAAAAAATTCGCAAGCAAAATGCTACGCCCGTGAAGTTGTTCTTCAAGAAAATTTCGAGTATATTTACGCCGCTGATACCGGGATTTATCGCGTGCGGCTTGATAACAGGTATCGTCGGTGTGATGATAAAAATTTCTCCCGCGCTTGCCAATGAAAAGGGAATTCAACTTGCAATGGTTGCCGGCAATGCAGTTTTTTGGGGCATGAATTTATTCGTCGGAATCAACGCGTCAAAAATTTTCGGCGGCACACCGATTTTGGGCGGAGTATTGGCGGCATTGATGACGCATCCCGGTCTTGCCAATATAAGCATTTTCAACACGCCATTTGTCCCCGGACGCGGCGGAGTTATCTCGGTAATAATCGTGGCGGCATTCGCTTCATGGCTCGAAGGGAAATTGCATAAAATTATCCCCGAAATGTTCGACCTGTTCTTGACGCCGCTGGTGACAGTTTTAATCGCGGGGGCGGCGGCAGTCCTATTATTGCAACCTGTCGGCGGCGCAGTCTCGGACGCAATCGGCTCGGCGGCCACAACTGCAATTCAATCGGGCGGAGCATTCGTCGGATTCATTTTGGCGGGAGTATGGTTGCCGCTGGTCATGTTGGGAATTCATCAGGCAATGACGCCGATTCACGTCGATTTAATTGCGCAATTCGGCGTGACAATTTTGTTGCCGATTTTGGCAATGGCGGGTGCAGGTCAAGTCGGCGCGTCAATCGCGGTTTACTTCAAGACAAAAAATAAATTCCTCAAGAAAACGATAGCTTCAGCATTACCCGTCGGCATGATGGGTGTCGGTGAACCGCTGATTTACGGCGTGACTTTCCCGCTGTTCAAACCGTTTATTTGCGCGTGCATAGGCGGGGCATTCGGCGGAGCATTTGTGGCGTCATTCACTGTCGGTGCCGCGACGTTAGGCATTTCTGGATTGCCGCTTGCCGCCACTACAAATAATGTTCCCGTCTACTTAATTGGGCTGGTCATATCGTATATTGTCGGATTTATCGCCACGTGGATTATCGGCTTTGATGATCCTGTCGAAAATTAAGCCTTGGTAATGATTTTATGTTTAAATCTACTTTTGGTTTATTGAACTACTTTTTCTTTGCGCGTCCAAAGAAAAAGTAGCAAAAAGAAAAGACGCCTCGCAGGGGCGTTAGTCCTCGTGACTTCAACGTTAAGACCACCCGAAAAGTAGAGTGCCGCTAACGACGCTTCCTGCGTCGTGGTCGCGGCGGCCGCCATCCATGACGGCCTCTTTCCAATAGAATATGCTATTATTAGAAAACCGACTCGGCACTTGGTCAAGTCGGTTTTTTGCTTAAAATTTTTTAGTCGTGCGAGAATCTTCAATGAGCGTTGAAATTTCTTCCAAAGTTCGACCGCCGGCCGATTCCACTGCCGCCAAAACTGCTCCTTCGACAAGCGGACAGTCAAGCATTTTCACGTTCGGTTTATCAAAATCCTCAAGCACCATTTCAGTTGTCATGACGGCGGATCCCATGTCCATTAAAATTGCCACGCCGTCAGCCGAATAAACTTCTTCGATAACGGCCAGAATTTTTTCGTAGCTTGTGCCGAGACTGCCGTCCTCCAAACCACCAGCCGCTGCAATCGGAGCATTTGCCATCATGCGAGAAATTTCCACGATACCTTCCGCGAGTTTTTGACTGTGCGAGACGATAACAATTCCGACCATGTTTAAGCCTCCCGCAAAACTTCAAGCATCGTCTGCAACATGAAAAGTGATGACGTTGCGCCGGGATCTTGATGACCCAAGCTGCGTTCCTTGAGATAGCTGGCGCGACCCTTCGTGGCAATAATTGTTTTCGTGTACTCAACGCCATTAGCCGCCGCGTCAACACCGTCACTCAACGCGTCGACCAAATTTTTGCCGGCGTCGAGACCGTCCTTGAGAGCTTTATACGCGGGACAAAGTGCGTCAAGCATAGTCTTTTCACCTTCGACAGCCTTGCCACGCATTTTGACGCCGTTAATGGCCGCTTCAAGTGCCGCTGCAAATTCCGCGTCCGTGAGTTCAGTTTTGCCCTTGCAGACGTTGCCGGCCTTCATGAACGCTGTACCGTAAAGCGGTCCCGATGCCCCGCCGACTGTGGAAACAAGCTGAGTGCCGACGCCTTTTAAAATCGCGCCTATATCCTTGTCCGCGAAAGTCGAAAGTTTTTCCTCAACGCTTTTGAAGCCGCGAGCAAGATTTATGCCGTGATCGCCGTCGCCAATTTCGTTGTCGAGTTGCGTCAGAAAATCTTTCTCCGCCTCAATCTTTTTGGCAATGGCGGCAATAATCGCGAGAATTTTTTTCGTATCCATGTGCTTACCTCTTGAGCGCGGGAGTATCGGCCGCCGCGTCGTAAAGTTTTTTCAACTCGTCATCAAGGCGCAACAACGTCAGCGAAAATCCTGCCATTTCAATTGAAGTCATGAAGTTGCCAACCATTGTATCATAAACTTTGACGCCCGCCGCCTTAAGATAATCCTGCACGAAATTGTTGATGATGTAAAGTTCCATGAGCGGCGTCGCACCCATGCCGTTGACCATGACGACGACCTCTTGATTTTTGTAGTCGATGTCGGCAAGAATTTTATCGAGGAGAGATTTGGCGATTTCGTCCGCCGAAGAAATTTTTTCGCGATGAGTGCCGGGTTCGCCGTGAATACCGATACCGATTTCCATTTCATCTTCGGCGAGTTCAAAGCCCGGTTTACCTGCGGCGGGAACTGTGCAAGGTGAAATTGCCATGCCCATTGTCCGAACATTGGCGATAACTTTTTCAGCAACGGCTTTGACTTCCTCAAGCGAGGCACCTTCTTCGGCCTTGGCACCGGCGATTTTGTGGACGAGAATTGTTCCCGCGACGCCGCGACGCCCCGTAGTATACAGGCTGTCTTGAACGGCCACGTCATCATTAACGACAACATGATCAACCTTAATATCTTCGTCGGCGGCCATATCGATTGCCATTTCAAAATTGAGGACGTCGCCCGTGTAATTTTTTACTATGCACAGGACGCCCGCATCAGTCGCAACGGCTTTGATTCCCTCAAAAATTTTATCGGGTGTCGGCGAAGTGAAAACCGCTCCTGCAACCGCGCAGTCGAGCATACCTTTTCCGACGAAGCCGCCATGCGCAGGTTCATGACCGCTGCCGCCGCCGCTGACGAGTGCAACTTTATCGGCGGATTTTTTCTGCGCGCGGACGACGACATTGCCGCAATCGAGTTTGCAGAGTTTATCGGGCGCGGATTTTACCAGCCCCAAAATCATCTGCTCTTCCACCGCGTCAATCGAGTTGATGAGCTTTTTCATACGAATCCCTCCCAAAAAATTTAAGCTTAGCGAAAATGTATCACTAAGCTTTGAGCGTGTCAATCAATATTTTAGCTTGAAACTTTTCTGAACGTATGATAATATTTGGCGCGGCAGGCAGTTCGATGCTTCGGCTTCTTCCTCGAAGGAAGGAGGTGACGCGTATGGATTTCTTCGACTGGATTGACCACGTGTCTAACATCGGGACGTTCATCATCGCGTTGCTGACGTTCTTCAAAGGAAAAAAATAAGCCGTTTGCCCCGGCTCTGAATCGATTTAACTAGTTTTGTTTAGTACGAGGAAGGAGCCGACGCGTTACAATCGACTGCCTGCCAATAAAATTGTCTTTAAAGCAAAAACATTTCATCATAATCTTATTGAAGCCGCTACAACGGCACTTAAATTAATTTAACGATTAATTCAAGCAGAGAAAATTTATCACACGTCATAAAATAAGTCAAGGAGAGATTTTAATGATTGTTTACGCGACGCACAAGGGCGGAAAATATTTGCCGCTCGCCGAGAGTTTGAAAATTGATTCGTCGACGCCGCGCGGGCTTTACATAAATTTAACCAACCGTTGCAACTGCGATTGCGTCTTCTGTTTGCGGCAAAAAAAATCTATGGCGAAGGAGTCGAGTCTTTGGTTGGAGCGTGAACCGACTGTCGCCGAAGTTCAAGCCGAATTGGACGCTGCGCCCTGGCAAGTCGTCAAGGAAGTTGTCTTCTGCGGATTCGGTGAGCCGACGATAAGATTTGCCGAACTTGTAGAGTTGCTGGCCTACGTGAAAAAAATTCGTCCGCAAATGTCGACGCGTCTAAATACAAACGGTCTGGGCGAACTTTATCACGGGCGGGAAATTGCGTCGGAGTTTAAAAACATTTTGGACACGGCGTCAATCAGTCTCAATGCCGCGACTGCCGAAAAATATTTCAAGCTGACTCGCGCCGCTTACGGGATAAAATCTTTCGACGCCATGTTGACTTTCGCAGAGCACATGAAAAATTTTGTGCCGCATGTCATTTTAACCGTCGTCGATCATGTCACGCCGCCCGAAGAAATTGCCGTCTGCCAAAAAATTTGTGACGACCGCGGCTTAACCTTGAGGATTCGACCTTATGAAGACAGCTGAATTTATCCTAAAATGACGAAGCACCCTCGAATTTTTGAGAGTGCTTTTTGATTTCAGCCTTTGCGGCCGGACATTTTTTCATCGCTGATATTTTGCTTTTTGCGGACTTCGGACTTCGACGCGTCTTTTTTAACGTCTGAATTTTTTTCCTCGTCCTTCAAGTCACGAGCCAAATTTTTCAACTTACCCGCGAGATTCGGTTTTGCCATAACAATCACCTCGTCAAAACTGTAGCAAATTTTCTTGACGCCGTCAATCACATAAAATAAAATTTCCCCAAAAATTTTTTCGGAGGGGCAACGTGACGTTGCATCCAGTTAGCGCGCCGTGCCGCTCATGAATTAGAGTAGCTCGCCGCGTTCCAATGTTATAAAATTTTTTCGGAGGGCAACATATGCACGAACATAAACTTGAAGACGGAACGATAATTCGTCACAGTCACACGCACACGCAAACTAAAGCGGTTTTGAATCGAATGGCGCGGCTTATCGGTCATCTTGAATCGACAAAAAAAATGATTGAGGACGGGCGCGACTGCAGCGAAGTTTTGATTCAGCTGTCAGCCGTCGACGCCGCAATTAAAGCCGTCGGGCGAATCATCTTGAAAGACCACATCGAACATTGCATTGTTGACGCCGTAAAAACCGGTGACACTGCCGAGATTGAACGCCTCAACAAAGCTATCGAACAATTTATCCGCTGAACGTTTCACCACGTCAACCACGTGTACGCGCTGAAGATTGCCAGCAAAATTATTTCGCCGAGCAGGACGGGTTTCAGCGTGCCGAATAAATCCGCCTTGAAATAATCAATCGTCACGATTAAGCAGACGTGAGTTGGAGTGAGCATTTGTCCCGCGACGCCGAATGCCATTGCCACGCCCGCCAAATTTAAATCACCCGTGCCCATTGCCGCGACTATCGGCATGACTATTGCCACGTGACCTTGACTCATGCCCGTTAAAATTCCGATTATCAGCGACACGCAAGCGATTATCACGGGGATTGGCAGTGGCGACGCTTGAAATGCCGCGACGATTTCTCCGAGTACTTCTGTTACGGAAAGGATTTGGATAAAGTATAGGATACAGCAAATGTTGAGTGTCATTTTCCAATCAAATGCGCTGAGGAAAATTTCTTTCACGCCAACGGGACGTTTGACTGCCGCGAGGACAAATACCCATGCTGCTACGACCAAGCCCGTTGAAATTGACGCGTTCAGTCCGCCGAAAACTACGACCATAAAAACTGACGCGACCGGCATTAACGCCAGCAATAATCCGTTGCGTTCGTGACGAATCTCCGCTGCCGATTCGGAAATTTTCTGCGCGACGGGAATTTTTATCGGACGAATCAAAATCAGCCAGCCGACTGCGATTGCTAAAACCGTCACCCAACATAAATGACTGATGAATTCTCCGAACGTCACGCCCGCGATTGAACACGCCATAATCATTCCGGGGATTATCGGGCTTGAAAACTCGAACAGATGTCGGAACCAGAAATTTATTGCGGCTTTATGTTCGGGTGAAATTTTTATGCCCGCGCTTAACTCCTCGACAATCGGCGCGGAAAATCTTGCTCCGCCGACACTGGGCAACAATCCCAAAAATGCCGGCATTGCAGCCAACAAAATTTTCACGTCTGAACACATTCGCCGCAAAGCTTTAACCATGTCAGTCAATGCGCCGCTCAATCGCAACTCAATTTCCAGGCACATCACGAAGTAAAGCGCAAAAATTATGTCGTAAGTCCGCGCCAATGTGAACGTCTCGTAAAAGGCTTGCAGTAAAGAAATTGGGCTTGCCGAACGCATAGCCCAGATAAAAATTCCGCTCACCAACATGCACAAGCCGATTTGGATTTTGAATCGCAACAGCACGATTATTATCGCCAGCGCGATTGTCAACAGCAAAAATATATTCAAGCTAAAACTTCCTCATCACGAATTTGAAATTATTTTAGCAAAAAATCTATTGGCGTCAACAGAAATTTACGCGGACAATAAAATCTGTTATAATGATAAAAATTCCATTGAAAGGGGCTTGCGGCTTGAAGTTCCTAAAAAGATTTTTCGACGGCGTTCAACGTGACGCAAGATTATTTTTATTCGTGCTGATTCTGCTTGAAGTTTATCGCGGACTGTTTATCGTCTTCATGTCGAGTTATATGAATGAAGATTCCGGCGCGGCACAAATTTTTTCGGCAATGTTCACGGGCTTGCGATTGAGCTTGAAGACTGCCGGCGCGGTAACTTTAATATCGTTTGTCTTCGTGACAATCGTCGGCTTGCGTCAAAGATTGCGGCTCGTCATTGGAATAGCGGCGTCATTTATTTTCTCGTTACTGTTCATGCTACGATTCCCATATTATCGGGCATTTCAATCGACGTTCGGGCTTGAGGTCGTGCAAGGTTTTCATGACGACATTTGGTCGATAATCGTCACGATGTTCCAAGAGTACGGAATACTTTGGCGATTTATCGTCGCGCTGATTTTAACGCTGCTTTGCATTGCGGCATTGAGTCGGCTGCTGATAATAAAAACTTTTCCGCTTCCCGAACTTGACGGCAAGAAAAAATATTTCTTCGGAGCGGGTCTGGGCGTCGGAATAATTTTGTTCGGATTGTTTGTGCGCTTCGGAGGGAGTTTCACTTACGGCAGCGGTATAAATTGGGAAAATGCCGGCGTCACGACTGATGACTTTTTGAACGAGTGCATACTTGACGACGCGCAGGCACTTTATCGGGCGCGGGCTATGGCTAAACGTATGGAGGCGGGCGAAATTTCCGGCGTCGACGCGAATAAAATTTTGGAGTCCGCGCAGCTTATCGCCACGAATCATGAACTGACCGAAAAAAATCTTGCCCCTTACCTTGAACGAAAAGCTAAGGGCGAACATATTCAAAAGCCCAAGCATATTTTTATAATCCTCGGTGAAACTTTCATGCAATGGCCGATGCTGGGCAAGTACGATGAACTTTTGATTGCGGAGGGGATTAAATCACTTATCGCGGAGGAAAATTGCTACTACAGTCGCAACTTTATGCCTAACGGCGATTTTACTTCCACGGCGATAACGGGACTTGTAACCGGCTTGCCCGACGTGAATATCAAAGTCAACTATCAGGCGCGCACTTACGAAAAACTTTATATTACGGCAATGGCTCCCGCGTTCAAGGAATTGGGCTACAAGGTCGATTTTTGGTATGGCGGTATGCCCAGTTGGGATTCAATCGCAAAGATGTCATTGGCGCAGGGATTTGATAATTTTTACGGCTACCCCGACTTCAACGCGCCTAAGCAAACGACTTGGGGCACGAAGGACGAAAATTTATTTAACGCCTTACTTGCACACCTTCCCGACGAGCCTCCGACCGTTCATTTAATCATGACGACGACGAATCACCCGCCGTATAATTTGGACTTGGCGGCAGAAGGTTACGACATTGACGCGGTCACCGAAGCGTTGAAAAAAATTCCGAGTGTCGACGACGTGAATCAGCTTGCGGTTGAGTTGGGGCATTACTGGTACATGGACGAGGTTATCACAAATTTTGTCCGCGCCGCGAGTGAAAAATTCCCCGAAAGTATTTTTGTCGTGACGGGCGATCATGCAGTCCGCTGCGATCCTTCCACTCACCCGACGCTTTTTGAACATCAAAGCGTGCCTTTCGTATTGTATGGTGCCGGCGTCACGAAAGAAATTCTTCCGCCCGATGCAGTCGGCGATCACATTTCGATTGTCCCGACGCTGATTGAACTTATCGCCCCGAAAGATTTTGCGTATTATTCGATTGCTCCGAGCCTGTTTGAAAGTGACGGTGTCGGCTTCAACAACGCAGTTTTCCTCACGTCGAAGGTTGCCGGGCAGATTGATTCGGACGTCATGGAACTTTTGCCGCACGTCGCCTCAAATGAACTCAACGACGTAAATCTCACTGACGAACGCGCACATGCCTTGGAAATTATCGGCGCAATGAGGACTGTTGCTTGGTGGATGATTATCAACGGGCTTTTCCTGGGCAACGACACGAACAATTAGGGATTAGGTACTAGAATTAGGTACCAGGTATTTTCCCTAGTTCTATTCCCTAGTTCTATTCCCTAGTTCTATTCCCTAGTTCTATTCCCTAGTTCTATTCCCTAGTTCTAGTTCCTAGTTCTAGCTGTTGACAATCCAATTTTGTACTGTATCATGTATGCAAAGTAGGACGTTTTCGCAAGATGTTTTCCGTAAAAAATCATAGGAGGTATCGGATATGATTATCGGCGTAGCTAAAGAAATCAAGAACAATGAAAATCGCGTGGGCTTGACACCGGCAGGGGCTGATGCTCTCGTCAAGGCGGGTCATAAAGTTCTTGTCGAAAAGACTGCGGGTATCGGCTCCGGTTTTGAGGACGAAAGTTATACGGCTGTCGGTGCAGAAATCATTGCGGATAAGAAAAAAATCTTTGATGATTCGGAAATGATCATCAAGGTTAAAGAGCCGCTTGAAGCCGAATACGATCTTTTCCACGAAGGGCAAGTTCTTTTTACTTACTTGCACCTTGCGCCCGAACCTGCCCTTACAAAAGCTCTGCTCGACAAAAAAGTTACGGGCGTTGCTTATGAGACGGTCGTCGGTCGTGACGGAAAAAGTTTACCGTTGCTCGCCCCGATGAGTGAAATTGCCGGTCGCATGTCGATTCAACTCGGCGCACAATTCCTTGAAAGTCAATACGGCGGCCGCGGCGTTTTACTCGGCGGCGTGAGTGGTGTGGCGTCGGGACAAGTCGTCATTATCGGCGGCGGTGTCGTCGGAACAAATGCGGCTAAAATTGCTCTCGGTATGCGCGCACGCGTCACGATTATTGACCTGTCGATTGAGCGGCTCCGTTACCTCGATGACATTTTCGGCGGCAAAGTCTGCACCGTCATGAGCAACAGCTACAACATTGCGCAATGGGTTAAGCAAGCGGATTTGCTTGTCGGCGCAGTTCTCGTGCCCGGCGCGAAAACTCCTCAACTCGTCACGGAAGATATGGTTAAGACCATGAAAAAAGGTTCGGTTATCGTCGACGTTGCCATTGACCAGGGCGGCTCCATTGCCACTTGCGATCACGTCACCACGCACACGGATCCGATTTTCGTCAAGCACGGCGTGATTCATTACTCCGTTGCAAATATCCCCGGCGCAGTCTCCAGAACGTCAACGCTTGCCCTCACGAACGCAACCTTGCCTTATGCCCTCAAGCTTGCCGGTAAAGGTTGGAAGGCGGCTTGTCAAGAGGACGCCGGCCTTGCAAAAGGTCTCAACACGATTGACGGCAAACTCACCAACAAGGCAGTTTCAGAAGCTCTCGGCATTGAATATGTCGACTATGCAAATTTTCTCGCGTAATTAACGGGGGCTGACACTCCCCCTATAAATCTTCGATAATCAAAAATCAGCAGCTCTGAATTATACAGGGTTGCTGATTTTTTTGACGTTATCCAAATTGAAATTCGGAATAAAATTTTTATCGGCGGTCTTGCCAATCTGAATGAAGCAATTTTTCACGCCAATATTGACCGCGTGTTCGATAACGGAATTGTATTCAAAGGTTGTCAACGGGCGGCTGATTTTTTTGAAGTCGGCGGCATGATAAATCGGCGTGTACTGATTCATCAGGCTGATAAAAATCTCGTCGCCAAAAGTTTTGTGAAGCCAATCGACAATTTTAATCGCGTCGCGTCTGAAATTCGGCAAAACCAAATGTCGAACGATAACTCCGCGAATCATCTGCCCGTTTACAATTTTTGCGGCTCCGACAAGTTTAAACATTTTTTTGACGGCGGCGGTTGCGGTTGAAAAATAATTCGGCGCGTTGGAAAAAATTTTTGCAGGCTCGTCGTCAATGTATTTCAAGTCAGGCAAAAAAATATCGACGCGGTTACGCAAAAGTTCAAGCGTCGAAGGATTTTCGTAGGCGTTCGAGTTCCAGACAATCGGCAAAGTCAATCCGCGATTTTTGGCAATGTCAATCGCCGCACAAATTTTATCGGTGTAATGCGTCGGCGTCACGAGTTCGATATTTGCCGCGCCACGATTCTGCTGCTCAATGAAAATTTCTGCAAGCCGTTCGATTGAAATTTCCGCGCCGCAACCTTCATGGCTGATTGAAAAATTTTGGCAGTAAACGCATTTCAAGTTGCAGTGGGAGAAAAAAATTGTACCCGCGCCGTTTTCCCCGACAAGACACGGCTCCTCCCAACGGTGCAGACTTACCAGGGCGACGCGTAAATTTTCTCCGGCACGACAAAATCCCAACTGCTTCACGCGGTCGACACGGCATTTGCGCGGACAAAGTTCACAAGGTCTCATAAATTTTTTAGGGCGATAAGGGCGGCAATTCGTCCCGTGCGATCGAGATTATTTTTCTGCGCGGCACGATAGGAGAAGTACCAGCTGCTTTCGCAACAAGTGCACTCGCCCGCCACGTCGATATTTTCTTCAGGCACGCCGACTTCCAAAAGTTGAATCACATTCGCCCGCCACAAGTCGAGAAAAATTTTTCCGTCACGATTAATCAACAGTTCGTCAAAATTTTTCGGGAAGGCCGCCTTGCATTTGTCGATAACTTCGCCGCCGATTTCGTAGCAGCATGAACCGATTGACGGGGCAATTCCAATCAGACAATTTTTTGGACGCGTCCCGAATTCTGATTTCATCTTGAGCAGAGTTTTTGCGGCAATTTTCTTGAGAGTACCTTTCCAACCGCCATGAGCCAAACCGATTGCGCAATTTTCCGCGTCGACAAAAAATATCGGGACGCAATCGGCAAAACATAACATCAACGGCAAATCGGGCGTATTCGTGATGATGGCGTCAGTTTCGGGTATCGAATCGGCATAATTTTCACAGCCGCAGCCGCGATAATTCTCGTCGACACGAAAAATTTTATCGCCGTGAATTTGATTGGGCGTGACGATATCCGAAACTTTGAAGCCCAGCGATTGAACAAATTTTTTCCGATTGGCAAGGACATCAGCCCGTTCGTCGCCGACATGAAGCGCAAGATTCAAGCTGTCGAAGGGCGGCTTACTCACACCTCCGAGCCTCGTCGATACCGCATGAGTTATCAAATCTTCGGGGAAGGTTGAAAATTTCCCGTGCCAAAGATTATTCTCCGTCCGTCTTAAAAAGTAGCTCATAAAAACCTCCTTAGGGGCTAGGTACTAGAACTAGCAGCTGACAGCTAACTCCGCGGTTGCGAACAGTGCCGCGCTCCCCGAAATTTTAACGCGTTCGCCTGCAACTTCGCAATGTAAAACTCCACCGCGTGCTGATGCTTGACGAGCCGTGATTTTATTTTTGCCGAGTTTTTCCGACCAATACGGCGCAATCAGACAATGCGTCGAACCGGTTACAGGATCTTCAGCGATTTTTATTTTCGGCGCGAACACTCTCGACACGCAATCAAAATTTTTGTCGGCAGCAGTCACCGCTTGAATCAGTCCGTCCAACTTGCTCAACTTGTCGAAGTCCGGCAATAAATTTTCAACCGCCTCCGCCGAATCCAAAACCATCAGCAAATCCCGCGCAAGATACGCTTCCAAAACTTTTGCATTGACAGCGTCCGACATTGCCTCCGTCACGGGAATTTTTTTCGGCACATACGCGGGAAAGTTCATCTCGAAAAATTTTCCCTTGCGCTCGACGATAAATCTTCCGCTCAACGTCTCGAACTCAACGACGGGTAAATTTTTTTCAACCTGCGTCAAAATCACGAACGCGCTCGCCAATGTCGCATGTCCGCAAAAATCTATTTCGGTTGACGGCGTGAACCACCTTAGCCGATAAAAATTTTTCTCCCGCATGACAAATGCCGTCTCCGATAAATTATTTTCGCGGGCTATGTTTTGCATTAACTCTTCGGGCGGGAATTTTTCTACGACGCACACCGCCGCAGGATTGCCGCCGAAAATTTTTTCCGTGAACGCGTCAACTATAAACTGCCTCATTTCAAAACCCTCTTGAACGATTCGTAGTTAATCATTTCGCCCATCTTGTAATAAATCGCGAAGACAATTTCCTTAAAGCAGCCTTCAAACTCCGGCAGAATTTTTTTGAAAGCACTCGCGACGACTTCGGGATTATTATGGAACGCTCCGCAGCCGAATGCTCCCGTCACGAAAATATCTGCGCCATGATGAGCTACGACCGTGAACATGTGCCGCAATCTCTGTTCGTGAATGGCAAAAAGTTCTTCGTCACTGATTTTAAATTTCCGCAAATTCGGCGCGGCAATCGTTACAACGTCAACCAATTCCCATTTTTCACGCGGCACACGTGAAGGCCTTTCGGAATCGTTTTTGCAAATGACAATTTCGGGCGTGTAAATGCAGGCGTCGTCGTGAAGAGGATTTTTAAGCTCGCGATTGACCGTGTAAAATTTTTCCCAATTCGCTGCGGTGTCAAGCACGGGATAAAGCGTCGAACATCTGCAAAGCGACTCCTCTTGTGCACGCGAACCATTTTTGACACCGCCGCCGGGATTTGTCGCCGAAGCAAAATTGTGCACCGCGATTTTCAACTCCAAATGTTTCCGCTGAAGGGCAACCGCCATATCGAATGAACGCCGCTTGACGACTGAAATTGTAGTTTTCTTGAATCTGCGTTCGGGCAACGACGGATAATCTTTTGCCCCGTAAAATTTCGTAGCTTTTATCGAATCGTTGATTGCCCGTTTCAAATTCTCGTCAGTCTTGCAAAATTCTTCCGTATCTTGAAAAACTTTAATCATATCATCTTGTGTCACGTATGCCATATCAATTCCCTCCTCCGTAAACTTGCGCCAAAATTTTTTCACGCTTCGATATATATTTTTCCAGGTCACGCAGATAAGTTTTAAAGTCTTTGGCATTGAACGCCGTTTGAATTTTTTTAGCAACGCGGTCGGGAACTTTCGTTGATGCCGCCGCTCCCACGCCCAAAATAATTTGACGCTCGCCCATTATCTGCACGTTGTAAATGCCTTCCGCGCCGCACTTGCACCAGCCGACGTTTTCAATCTGCCCGCTCATGTAGCCCTGCCGATAAAGATAATACGGTAAATATTTTTCTCCGCACAAAACTTTTTCGGCATAATCGGACATCTTGCGAACTTCAGCGTCATCAGGCAAATTAAAATCTTCCAAGCGGTTCAACTCATCGGCCAGCCGCATTTGCAATTTCGACCCGCGCTTTATCGCCAAAGAATGAATCGTCACGTCGTCCGGCTCAAGCTCCAAAACTTTTGCAAGCGTCTCTTTGAAGTCGGCTAATCTCTCGCCCGGCAAACCGATTATCAAATCCATGTTTATCAGCCAATCGCCCGCCGCCCGTAAATTTTTGAACGCCTTAACGACATCTTCGACAGTGTGTTGACGCCCGATTATGTCAAGTGTCCGTTGATGCATTGTTTGAGGATTGACGCTGACTCTCGTGACGCCGAAATTTTTCATTACGGAAATTTTTTCGGCAGAAATTGTGTCGGGGCGTCCGCACTCAACCGTAAACTCTTTGACTCCCGCGCCGTGAAAATTCTTGTGAACCGCCGCAATCATCTCGGCGAAAAATTTTTCCGGCAGGGCAGTCGGCGTACCTCCGCCAATGTAAATCGTCTGCACCTCAAAGCCGTAACGATTAATCGCACTCGCCGCCGCCTCAATGTCGCGCGTCAAAGCCTGCATGAATTCGGCGATAACATTTTCAGCGGGCAAGACATTCGACGGAAATGAACAGTACAGGCAACGAGTTTTGCAGAAGGGAATCCCGACGTAGACGCCAATTTTTTTCTCGTCGCAATGAATAATTTTCAGCTGTCGAAGAGCAACCTCCGTCAAAAGTTCCGCCTTGTCACGAGTGGTCAGAAAATCGGCCGATACGCGTCGGGAAATTTTATCGCGATCAATGACGCCTTGACTTGTGACGCCGAAGCCCTCATCAATCCACCGCTGAATAATTTTCGTGGGACGCACGCCATGCAAAATCCCGTAAGGTACCGCATCAAGTCCTAGGCTGTCGACGAGGAGCAGATATAAATTTTTCTTCACGAGGCGATTGACTTCCGCACCAAATCTTTCATCGGGACGCGCGATTGAACTTTTTCGGAGGCAACCTTCAGCAATGCCCGCCGTGATTTTCAGCCGCGTGATAACTTTCTTGCCGACAATCTCATTAAAAATTTCCAAGCCGTCGAAGTCAACCGAACCTGTTTTGACGGTCTCGACTTTCAAGGAACGGAGCACGTCGCCGATAATTTTTGAGAAATCGTTTTGTCCGAGGAGCGTTAAATTTTTTATTTTTAGGCTCAAGGGTTTAATTCTCCTTTCGCCCGACAATCGCTGCAGTAGCCGAAAAATTTCACTTCATGATTTACGATTTGGAAGCCGGATTTTTTCTCGATATACGCCTCCAACATTTCCAGCAAGTCCTCTTCAAACTCGATAACTTTTTTGCAGTTGAGGCAAATCAAATGGTGATGATGATGAATTGTCGGATCGGCAGTGTTGAGTTCGTAGCGGGCGCAACCGTCGCCAAAATCCATGCGAACGAGAATTCCCAAGTCACTCAACAAGTCAAGGGCGCGATAAACCGTCGCCAAACCAATTTCCGAATCGTTCTCACGCAAGATTGAGTAAACATCTTCCGCGCTCATGTGGTGTCGTTCCGAATGCTCGACAAAAATTTTCAGGATTTCCTTACGTTGCGGCGTCATCTTGTAACCGCTCTCCGACAATTTCCCGCGCAAGTCCTTTAAGTCGAACAGTTGATGGTTTTCGCTCATTTTGAGACCCCCTTAGACTTTTAAGTTGATTATACCAGTTTTGGCGGTTTTATCAATTAGAATTTGAGAATCACCGAACGCATTGCTTTTTTGTTGCAGGGAAGCTTGACAATCTGCTAAAATATTCGGCAAGGGGGAATTGTTATGGGATTTTTTGACAGACTAAAGGCGGGCTTGGCTAAGACTCGTGAAAAATTTGTTGATAAGATCGATGAACTTCTCCACGGCTCGACGAAAATTGATGACGACTTACTCGACGAGCTGGAGGAAACTTTGATAACTTCTGATGTCGGTATGGCGACGACTGAAAAATTAATTACGGGGTTGCGCAAGGGCGTCCGCAAGGCTGAAATTAATTCGCCCGCCGACGTGAAAAATTTTCTGTCGAATCAAATTCGCGATATTTTGACGGAAGAGGAAGGTTCCGCAGTCAACATTACTCCGCCGCATGTGATTTTGATGATTGGTGTTAATGGCGCGGGCAAGACTACGACTATCGGCAAGCTTGCGGCATATTACAAGTCGCAGGGAAAAAAAGTTATGATGGCGGCGGCTGATACCTTCAGGGCTGGCGCGATTGATCAACTTGAGATTTGGGCTGATCGGACAGGTTCGGCGTTCGTGAAACATTCCGAAGGCTCAAACCCTTCAAGCGTGGCACTCGATGCGGCTCGTTCAGCTGTCGCACAAAATATTGACGTGCTGCTTGTCGATACTGCCGGCCGCCTGCAAAATAAATTCAACCTTATGGAGGAGCTTAAGAAAATCAATCGCATTCTCGGCAAGGGAATTCACGGTGCGCCGCATGAAGTTTTACTCGTCCTCGACGCCACGACCGGTCAAAATGCTTTGCGGCAAGCGGAATTATTTTCACAGACGGCGGGCATAACCGGAATTGTCTTGACGAAACTCGACGGCACTGCTAAGGGCGGCATGATTATCGGCATAAAAGAACAGCTCAACATTCCCGTCAAGTGGGTGGGAGTCGGTGAACGGCTCGATGATTTGCGCCCGTTCAATGCCAAAGAATTTGCTGACGCGCTATTCGGGCTGTAAACTTTTTTGACAAAGGCAAATAGCATGAATATAATTGACTAGGAACTAGGAACTAGGAACTAGGAACTAGAACTAGGTACTAGAACTAGTAGCTAGAAGCTAACAGCTAAAGGGGTGGTGGCAATGGATTTCGGAATGACTTCAGCAGGAGAATCGTGCGGCGTGTTCGGCATGTACGACTTAAGCGGCGGTGACGTGGCACAGACGATTTATTACGGGCTTTATGCTTTGCAACATCGCGGGCAGGAAAGTGCAGGTATTGCAGTTACGGATACTTCGACGCGGCGCGATAAAGTTTTATGTCACAAGGCATTGGGGCGCGTCAATGAAGTTTTTCACGCAGAAAATATTTTCGCACTCAAAGGCAATCTCGGCGTCGGTCATGTTCGATATTCGACGGCGGGCGCGTCCACTCCGGAAAATTCTCAACCGCTCGTCTTGGCATATCTCAAAGGCACGCTTATGCTTGCTCACAACGGCAATCTCGTCAACGCTCCGAAACTCCGTCGTGAACTTGCTGCAGGCGGCGCGATTTTTCAGACGACTATTGATACCGAAACCATTGCATATCATATAGCCCGCGAACGTGTAAAATCTCGTTCCGTGCAAGAGGCGACTGTCCGCGCGTTGAAGAAAGTTCAAGGCTCCTATTCACTCGTCGTGGCCAGTCCGCGAAAATTAATCGGTGCCCGTGACCCGTGGGGATTTCGACCGCTGGTTATCGGCAAGCTTGACAACGCCTATATCATAACCTCGGAGACATGCGCACTTGAAACTATCGACGCGGAATTTATTCGCGACGTGGAACCGGGCGAAGTCGTCACGATTTTTCATAACGGCAGAATTGAATCGAACATGGAACTTGCTCTGCCCAAAGAGAAAACTGCGCGATGTGTCTTCGAGTATATTTATTTTTGTCGCCCCGATACGACTTTTGACGGCATGAGTGTCACGCAGTCCAGGATTATTGCGGGAAAACTTTTGGCGAGAATTCATCCCATTGACGCTGATTTGGTCGTCGGAGTTCCGGAATCGGGCAATATGGCGGCCGTCGGCTACTCAATGGCGTCGGGTATTCCTTACGGCATTGCCTTCACGAAAAATACTTACGTCGGCAGAACTTTTATCAAGCCGCAACAATCCGGCCGTATGCAAAGCGTCAAAGTCAAGCTCAATGTTCTGCGCGACGTGGTTAAAGATAAACGAATCGTGATGATTGATGATTCGATTGTCCGCGGCACGACAAGTAACAGGATTGTCAACATGCTTAAGGAGGCGGGAGCTGCTGAAGTTCACGTGAGAGTTTCAAGCCCGCCATTTTGTCACCCGTGTTATTTTGGGATTGACATTCCCGATAGCGAGCAACTCATTGCGCACAATCGGAGCGTTGAGGAAATTTGCAAGATTATCGGCGCGGATTCACTCGGTTATTTGCCGATTGGTTGCCTGTATGAAATGTCCGGCGGTCGAGAGATTTGCACGGCATGTTTCAGCGGAGATTATCCCATTCCGCCGCCAACCGAAGATATTCGCGGCGAGTATTTGAAATAGTTAGGTGCTAGAACCAGGTACTAGAATCAGAAAACCCCTAGTACCTAGTTCTAGTACCTAGTACTAAGGAGGCTTTTAAAATGAGTTTTTATGAATTGGCAAAGACACGTTATTCTTGCAGGAAGTTGACGGATAAGCCGATTGAGCCGGAGAAAATCGAACGTATTTTGCAGGCGGCGATTGCTGCTCCCACGGCGAAAAATCTTCAACGCTACACAATCTGGAAAATTCAATCGTCCGAGGCTTTCGACAAACTCAAGCAGGCGACGCCTTACACTTTCGGTTCAGCGTTGGCATTTGTCATCGGCGCAAAAAAAGACGGTGCATTTGATCGCCCGTTCGACAACAAAAATTTTGCGGAGATTGACGCGGCCATCGTTGCAACGCATTTGATGTTGGCAGTTCAAGACGAAGGACTTGGCACGACTTGGGTAGGCTGGTTTGATGCGCCGAAAATGCAGGAGCTTTTCCCCGAAATGAAAGACTACGAATTGATTGCAGTATTCCCCGTCGGCTATCCTGCTGAAACCGCAAAACCTTCCGCCCGTCATGAAGACCGCCGCAAGCTTGAAGAAGTTGTCGTCGAATTGTGAGCAGGCAAAAATTTTTGGGCAAGTTCGGTGAGGATTGCGCGGCAAAATTTCTTGAGTCGAAGGGCTATACAATCGTTGCGAGAAATTTTCGGATTCGGTCGGCAGAAATTGACATAATCGCGCAGATTGAGGACGTGATAGTTTTCGTCGAAGTCAAAGCGCGGTCGAATATTCGTCACGGCTTGCCGGTCGAGGCGGTTAATCTTCGCAAGCAGAAAAAAATTATCGAGGCGGCCGGCGTCTTTTTGCAGGACGAAAATTTTTTCGATTGCGCCTGTCGATTTGACGTTGTGGAAATTTATTTCAGCGGCGAACGCGTCGAGGAAATTAATCATATCGAAAATGCCTTTGAAGTCGCACAAGAAGTTTAGGTAACAGGGATTAGGGAACAGGGATTAGGGATTAGGGATTAGGG
>JAFRSO010000014.1 GCA_017427545.1 Selenomonadaceae bacterium | reverse complement strand
TCTTTCCAATCATAGAGTCGTGCATGACCTCTTACCGTTTACGGTTTTGTAACGCTCCCTTTTCAAGCACGGATGTGGCGTAGTCGTGATGTCGTGCATGACCCCTTACCGTTTACGGTTTTGTAACGAGATATGAACTTTCAGCAACGTTCTTTCTCTCTTTCCAATCATAGAGTCGTGCATGACCTCTTACCGTTTACGGTTTTGTAACGCTCCCTTTTCAAGCACGGATGTGGCGTAGTCGTGATGTCGTGCATGACCCCTTACCGTTTACGGTCTTCGGGAAGAAAAAATCCCGTCGTGAGAAATTGCGACGGGATTTTTTTGTGGTATAATCAGCAACTAGGAACTAGGAACTAGGAACTAGATTACTAATTCCTACTAATTACTAGTTCCTAATTACTAGTTCCTAAAAGAGGTGAAAGCATGAAGAGGATTTTTGTGGAAGATGTCACGGGGGAGATTGTCACGATAGGCGGGCGCGATGCAAATCATCTTGCGCGGTCATTGAGGGCGAAACGTGGCGATAAAATTACGGCGGTTGACGGAGCGGGCAATTGCGCGGTGCTTGAGCTGATTGACTTCGACAAGGAGACGATTAGGGCGCGTCGCGCAGGTGATGTAGGGCGCGTTGCGGTTGATAAGTCGATTATCCTTGCCGACTGCCTGCCCAAGCAAAATCGCTTTGATAACATAATCGAGAAGGCGACGGAGTTGGGCGTCAAGAAGATTGAGCCGCTAATTTCCGACAGGACGATAACCCGCCCGAATGTCCTGCGCGAGAAGGCGAAACTTGAACGTTGGAATAGAATAGCCAAAGAGTCCGCCGAGCAATGTGCCCGCGATACAATTCCGGAAATTGGGAAGATACGCGAGCTTTTGGACTGGCTCAACGAAATTACGCCGCTTGAAGATGATACGTTGCTGTTATTTTGTTGGGAGCAGGAGCAAGATACGACTGTCCGCGAGGTGCTCAACACTTGCTGCGACAAAAATATTATCGTGCTTATCGGGCCGGAAGGCGGCTTTTCGGAGCGCGAAGTTGCCGCGATTAAATCGGCGGGCGGTATCAGCGTGACTTTGGGCAAGCGCATTTTGAAGACTGATACCGCTGTAATTTCTGTGCTGGCGATGATTAATTATGAGCGCATGTGATAAAGGAACAAGTTCAAAATCCCTAGTTCCTAGTTCCCAGTTCCTAGTCCCTAGAAAAGTCTTCTTCCAAACGCTGGGTTGCAAAGTTAATCAATACGAGACGGAAGCAATGCAAAAACTTTTCGAGGCGGCGGGCTATGAAGTCGCTGAAAAAATTTCGGAGGCTGATGTCGTCGTCGTCAACACATGCACAGTCACGGCGGTAAGTTCTCAAAAGTCGCGGCAGATGATTCGACGTGCGGCCGGGAAAAATTGCGTGCTGGCAGTCGTAGGTTGTTATGCGCAGAGTGAACCTGATGAAATTTCCAAGATTGACGGCGTGGACGTGATTATCGGCACGAAGGACAGATTGCGCATTGTCGAGTTGGTCGAGGCGGCGATTAAAAGTCGCGAGAAAATTTTTCAAGTCGGCAGTGTTGATGATATTCGGGAGTTTGAAGAGTTGCCGCACAGTCCGCACAGAACGCGAGCTTTCCTGAAGATTGAGGACGGTTGCAACAATTTTTGCGCCTATTGCATAATTCCCTACGTTCGCGGACGCGTGAGGAGTCGCAGTTTGGAGAGTATTCGCGCCGAATGTTTGACGCTCAAGGCGGCGGGCTACAAGGAAATTGTCTTGACGGGAATTCATATCGGGGCGTATGGTCGAGACTTGAGCGGGAAAATTTCACTCGTCGACGCGATTAAAACTGTCCTTGACGCGGCCAATCCTCTAAGGTTGCGATTAGGTTCAATCGAGTCGGCGGAGATGACTGACGAGCTGATTGACCTGCTCAAAAATGACGGGCGCATTTGCAATCATGTGCATTTGCCGTTACAATCGGGCAGCGATGAAATTTTGCGGGCAATGCGTCGACCATACACGACGGAAAAATTTTCGGAGCTGACTGCGCGGCTGATTCGTGAGGTTCCGGAAATTTCAATCGGCACGGATTTAATAGTGGGTTTCCCCGGCGAGACTGAAGAAAATTTTTCGGAGACGCTGAAATTCATTGAGGAGCAACCGTTCAGCAAAATTCACGTCTTCCCATATTCGGCGAGGGCAGGAACTTTGGCGGCGACGCTTCCGAATCAAATTCCGCCGCAGATAAAAAAATCCCGTGCAAGTCAGGCGTTGGAAATTTCGCGGGCGAAGGCTGAAAGTTTTTCTAAACGACTGATTGGCAAAACGGTTGAGATAATCGCGGAGACTTCAGTGGGCGGATTTGTTGACGGCTTGACGAAAAATTATGTGCGCGTCTATGTTCCCGACGAAAATATTCAGCTCGGCGAGGTCGTGAAAGTCAAAATCGAACGTCTTCACAAGGACGGCGTCTTGGGAGTTAGGAGTTAGGAGTTTTACTTTTCCCATTTCCCATTTCCCTTTTCCCTAAAAAGTTTGCTTTAATCGTCGATAACAGCTAAAATGGCGGGGGATAAGCGGTTAGCTGCCAGCTGTTAGTTTCCGGCTGGTTGCTATTCAGCTAGTCGCTAGTAGCTAAACTGGAGGGAACTCAAATGGCAAGATTATTCGGGACGGACGGCGTGCGTGGCGAAGCGAATACGAAATTGCCGCCGGAGTTGGCGTATCGAATGGGGCGGGCGGCGACGATTTATTTCGGACAACATGCGGAAGGTACGCCGCAAATTTTAATCGGACGCGACACGAGAATTTCCGGTGAAATGTTGGAGGCTGCACTCGTGGCAGGAATATGTTCGGCGGGCGGCAACGTGATTTTGGCCGGAGTGATTCCTACACCCGCAGTGGCTTATCTGGCAAGAAAACTTCATGCGGCGGCGGGAATTGTAATCAGCGCATCGCATAATCCTTTCCAAGACAACGGGATAAAATTTTTCGGCGGCGACGGCTACAAACTCCCCGATAAAGTTGAGGACGAAATTGAGCGGATTGTTCGTGACATTGAGGGCGGGAAATTTTTTGCTCGACCGATTGGCGAGGAAGTCGGACGGCTTGAACGTCGTCAAAATCTTTTGGAAGATTATATAAGTTTCGTCATGAACACGACCAGCGAACGCTTCGACGGCATGAAGATTGTTTTGGACTGCGCGAACGGTGCGGCCTATAAAGCTATGCCGACGGTTTTGGAGAGGCTCGGCGCGAATTTGATTTTACTGGGCGACAATCCCAACGGCCTCAACATAAACGACTATTGCGGCTCAACGCACATGGAAAATTTGCGGCTTGAGGTCTTGAAAAATCGCGCGGACATCGGCATTGCTCACGACGGCGACGCTGACAGGTGCCTTTGCATTGACGAACGCGGCGAAGTTATCGACGGCGACCACATTATGATTATCTGCGCAAAACTCATGCTTGAAGTCGGCGCACTTCCGAAGAAAACGATTGTTACAACCGTCATGAGCAATATCGGTTTCCGTCAAGCATTGGAGGAACTCGGTTTGAGTTGCGAGGTTACGGCGGTCGGCGACAGATACGTTTTGGAAAATATGCGTGCGAATGGTCACAAACTCGGCGGCGAGCAGTCGGGGCATATAATTTTTTCGGACTACTCAACGACGGGTGACGGCTTGATAACGGCGTTGCAGGTGTTAACGGCAATGAAAAAATTCCGTGCGACGGCAAGTGAACTCAACGCGCTGATGACGACGTACCCGCAAGTTTTGCTGAATGTGCGCGTCAAGGACAAGGAACGTTGCCAACAATCGGAGGCAGTCAAGTTGGCGATAGCGGAGGGCGAAGTTGAGCTTGGGACGTTCGGAAGAATTTTGGTAAGGGCGTCGGGGACTGAACCTTTGATACGCGTTATGGCTGAAGGCCCCGATAAAAATCAGCTCAACCGCATTTGCAACAAAATTGCCGCAGAGGTCGAAAAGTGCGATGCGTGACGCGATAATTTTAGTGAGTTTCGGGGCAGCAGATGATTCAATCCGTGAAAAAATTTTCGACAGGTTGGCGGCGGAGATTCGAGAAAAATTTTCGGCGTTCGAGATTCGGCAGGCGTTCACGTCAAATTTCATGATTCGCAAACTTTCACGACGCGGAATTTTAATCGACACGTTGCCCGAAGCGATTGCAAAGTTGCGGGCTGAAGGTTTCGGGCGGATAATTTTACTGCCGACGCATTTAACGCCGGGTGAAGAGTTCGACAACAAAATTTTACCTTGCGCGGCAGACGACGTTGAAATAATCCCGCCGCTGATGACTGAATCGCTTGACGAAAAAATTTTGCCGACGATTTTGGATTGCTTCAAACCTGCCGCCGACGAAGATTTAATTTTGGTCGGACACGGCTCACCTCACAGGCACAATCCGATTTACGAGAGTTTACAACGATTGGCGGGCGATAAAATTCACGTCGGAGTTATCGAATCAACTGACACGCCGAATTTTTCTGATGTCGTCGAGCGGCTGAAAAGTTCCCGCGCAGAAAAAATTTTGTTGGCACCGCTGCTGTTTAATGGCGGCGTTCATGTCGAGGAAGATATTGACGGCGAGGAAAATTCTTGGCGGACGAAACTCACTGCACTGGGCTATAAAATTCGCGTGATTCGTGACGGGCTGGGGAGTTTTAAAAATTTCCGCGAGCTTTACATACAAAATCTGTCGGAAAAAATTTTGGGAGGCGATTGAAATGCAATGTCGACGTTGCGGAAAAGAACTGGGAAATTCCATGCGCTGTACTTTCTGCGGCTACGAAAATTCGGAAGGCAATGTCCGCGAATTGACGCGTACCGAAAAGAATTTTTTCAACGGCGTGACGATTGATGCCGATTCGCAAGACGGTAGTTCTTCGGAAGAAAATTTTCGGCGTCAAGGCAGAACTTACGACTTCAGCACCCGCAGGACTTACGTAAATTTCGGCGGCTCGAACATTTTCACCAGAGCTGTACTTTCATTCGCCCGCGCAGTCATCAACGGCAATCGCCTTGCGCAATTCGCCGCGACGTTGATTATCGTTGCCCTTGCCGCGTTGACATTGTTTGTTGCCCTCCCGATAATTTTTGTGATTCTGGCGATTGGCATTGTGATTTTCGCCCTGCTCAACAATTTCAGATGACGGAGAAATTTTTCATCAACGGCAAGACGCTTGAGGTTGAGCTTGCCGACAATTTCATCAAGCGATTTTGCGGGCTGATGTTACGGCGGCGGCTTTCGGAGGGCAACGCTTTATTGCTTGAGCCGTGCAACAGCGTGCATATGCTTTTCATGCGCTTTGCCATTGACGTAATTTATTTGGACGAGAATCTTTGCATAAAAAAAATTGTGCACAACCTTTCACCGTGGCTGGGTATGAGCATATGTTTCGGGGCATGGGGTGCACTTGAATTGCCGAGCGGCGAGGCTGAACGATTAAAACTCGTCGTCGGTCAAAAGTTTGAAAAGGAAAATCCCGCTCACTGATGAACGGGATTTTCTTTATGTCTGACAAATTATTTTCGTATTGGTGCCGAAGGCCGGACTCGAACCGGCACGTAGTTGCCTACGGCAGATTTTGAGTCTGCTGCGTCTGCCAATTCCGCCACTTCGGCGTGATTGAAATATTAACACGCATGCCGTCGATTGTCAACAAAAATTTTCGATTTAGACGCCGCGGCTGTAATTTTTCATTGATAACAAATGATTTTTCTGCTAAAATTTGTTCGGTGATTAAGATGAAAGAAATAATGAATGCATTGGCGGTAGCTCGCCCGAAGAAAAGATTATTTTTGGGATTGCTTTTGGCATCGGAATTTTTTCTGGCACTGGCACTTTATGGCGCGTGGCTGATTTGTTGTCCGGGGCTGGCGAATATTTTTGAGTACCTGCCGGCAGTGGTCGGAGCACTTTTGATATTCGTGTCGACGTTTTCATTTGGGGCAGTCTGCAACATGGTCTTGGCAGTCAAGGGTTTGCCGACGCTGAAATTATTTCACAGATATACTTTCGCGCTAATCAGGATTTTATTTCCCGTGGCAGTGCGTTTAGGAAAAATTGTCGGCATAAAACGGCGGCAGATTGAAGGATCATTCGTGGCGGTGAGCAATTTAATTTTCTTGAAAAGCCGAATCAAAGTTCCCGCAAAAAAATTGCTGGTGTTAAGCCCGCATTGCCTGCAGCTGTCGAGTTGTCCGCACAAAATCACTCGCGACCCGAATAACTGTAAACGTTGTGGCGGCTGTAATGTCGGTGACTTGATGAAACTTGCTGACGAAATGGGCTTTACATTTTTCGTGGCGACGGGCGGAACATTGGCTCGGCAAGTCGTGATGAAACAGCGTCCGCAAGCAGTTTTGGCGATAGCGTGTGAGCGGGACTTGATGAGCGGTATTCAAGATGTATATCCGTTGCCGGCAGTCGGAGTGCTGAATATTCGTCCGAACGGCCCGTGCTACAATACGCGCGTTGACATGGAAGAAGTTAAACGCGTTCTGGCGCAGATAGTGATTAGTGATTAGCTACTAGCTGAGTAGCGACTAGCTAGTAGCTAGCAGCTAAAAATCGACCGAAGGGAGATTTTGCAATGGCGGAAGTACCCGAAGCTATAGAAATCGAAAAACATTTGCTTAGCGCGCTCATGCTGGGCGACTCGGAAGCAATGATAATCGCCAATGACTACTTGCAACCTCCCGACTTTTATCGGCAGGAACATAAGCTGATATATCAAGCCCTGCAGCAACTTTGGAATCGCGGTGAAGTGGCGGACGTTTTGCTGGTTGAGCAGGAACTTGAGCGTTCAGGCGATACCGTCAAAGTGAAGCGGGCTTATCTGTATTCGCTCAATGAACTGGAATATTCAACGGCGCGAGTAAAATCATACGCCAAAACGATTCGGGAAAAGTCACTGCTTCGGCGGCTGATTCAAACGGCGCGTGAGATTGAAGAGGACAGTCACGGGGAAAATGTGACGATAGATGAAGTGCTTGGTCGGGCGGAAGAAAAAATCTTAAGCTTGAGCCTCAAGACGCGTTCGCAAGGATTCGACAAGCTGACGACGGTCGTGGAAGAGACCATGCAACAGCTGATATATTTGGTGAATCACCCGAACGAATTGGGCGGAGTGCCGACGGGATATTTGGACTTGGACAAAGTTTTGAACGGCTTGCACAAGTCGGATTTGATATTGCTGGCGGCGCGACCGTCAATGGGTAAAACTGCGCTGGCACTGAACATGGCGGCCAATGCTGCGCGGAAAAAAAGTAGCGTGGCGATATTTTCGTTGGAGATGAGTAAAAGTCAGTTGGGCAAAAGACTTTTGAGCACGGCAAGCGGAGTAAATTCACTGTCGATTAACACGGGGCGGTTGAGTGATGGCGACATGGATCGGCTGTTGCACGCGGCAGAAGATTTGAGCAAGTTAAATCTTTTCATCGACGACACGGCGGGAATTGGAATGTTGGAGCTTCGCAGTAAAGTGCGGCGGCTCAAGCATGATCAAGGGCTGGATTTAATCGTAATAGATTATCTGCAGTTGATGCAGGGGCAACGTTCGCGGCTGACTGAAATGAATCGTCAACAAGAAATTTCGGAGATAAGTCGAGGCTTGAAATCTTTGGCAAGGGAAATGGAAGTACCGGTTTTGGCGTTGAGTCAGCTGTCGAGGTCGGTTGAATTGCGTGCTGAAAAGAAACCGCAGCTTAGCGATTTGAGGGAGTCGGGCAGTTTGGAGCAGGACGCTGATATAGTCATGTTTTTGTACAGGGACGAATATTATAATCGTGACGAGTCGGAAAATAAAAATGTCGCGGAGCTTATCATCGCGAAAAATCGTAATGGCCCGACGACTTCGGTGCGGTTGCGTTTCGACAAAGATATTATGAAGTTCGATAATTTGCTTAAGGAATAATTCTTGAGGAGAAAATTTAATGAGCGTAACTTTTGATTTTAAGGGGAAAAATTTTGTAGTAGTCGGGGCGTCGTCAGGTATCGGCAAGCAAACGGCGATTGAACTTTCACACAGCGGCGCAAATGTTTTGGCAATCGGCAGAAATTTGGAACGTCTTGCCGAACTGAAAAAAAATTCTCCTGTCAGTTTGGTGAAACGTCCGCCGAGAATTTTTACCGAACAACTCGACGTAATCACTGCGACGCCCGATGATTGGGCGGAGGTTTTGAGAAATTTTACGAGCACGGTCGGCAGGATTAACGGCGGAGTTTATACGGCGGGCATTTGGGGATTGACGCCGCTGAATTCTTTCGACGAGAGCCTTGCCCACAAAATTTTTGATACGAGTTTTTGGGGCGCAGTTAAATTTGTTCAGGCGGCGACGAGGAAAAAATTTTCGGACGGCGGCGCATCATTCGTGCTGATGAGTTCAATCGCGGCGGAGTTCAGCGGCAAAAGTTTATTCGCATATTCGGCGGCAAAGGCGGCAGTTCAATCGGCGGTGAAATCATTCGCGGCTGAAATCATTCGCGGCAAGCACAGGATAAATTCCGTGGCACCGGCATTGGTCAAAACTGAAATGCTCCAAAATGAAATGTACGCGGCGGCGGCCAGTGAGGAAATAATTTCGCGGCACCTGCTAGGATTGGGGACGGTTCGTGACGTTGCAGGAGTGATTTTGTTTTTGCTAAGTGACCGCGCCGCTTGGATAACGGGACAAAATTTTTTCGTGGACGGCGGCTACATCGTCGGTTCATATGCTTGAAAGTAGAAACTAGGAACTAGAAAACTAATCCCTACTAGTTCCCAGTTCCTAATTACTAGTTCCTAAGGAGGTATTATGGGTAGTATCAGATATATCAGCGGCGGCGAAAGTCACGGCTCAAGATTGGTTTGCATTTTGGAAGGCTTGCCCGCCGGTGTGAAAGTTTCAAGTGATTTTGTCAATGCGGAACTCAAACGTCGTCAAGGTGGTTACGGTCGTGGCGGACGCATGAAGATTGAAAGTGACCGCGTGGAATTTTTATCGGGGATTCGTTTTGGTGAGACGATTGGCAGCCCGATAACTTTGAGCGTCATCAATCGCGACTGGCAAAATTGGCAAGACCGTATGAGTGCGGAAGGTTGCGAGGTCGGTGAACGCGTCACAAATGCCCGCCCCGGTCACGCCGATTTGACAGGTGCGGCGAAATTTGCCCGCGCGGACGTTCGTGACATTTTGGAGAGGTCTTCTGCCCGTGAAACGACAATGCGAGTTGCGGCGGGAGCAGTCTGCAAAATTTTTCTCAAGGCTTGCGGCATTGAAATCAGCGGCGAAATTTTGAGTGTGGGCGGCGTCAGTGGCGAGGCTGAAATTAAAAATCGTATCGACGCGGCAAAAATTTTGGGCGACACGGTCGGCGGCATTTTCGAGATAAAAGTTTCGGGAGTGCCGGCGGGATTGGGCAGTCACATTCAGTGGGACAGAAAACTTGATGCGAAATTTGCGGCGGCGTTCATGTCGATTCAAGCGATTAAGGCTGTCGAACTGGGCGACGGTTTTGCCAATGCGCTCAAACTCGGCAGTGAAGTTCACGACGAAATTTTTATTGACGGCGGCAAAATTTTCCGCAAGACTAATCGCGCGGGCGGCTTTGAAGGCGGCATGACTAACGGTGAAGATTTAATTATTCGTGCGGCGATGAAACCGATTCCGACGTTGATGAAGCCCTTGCAGACTGTTGACATTGCAACGAAACTTCCGACGGCGGCCGGTAAGGAACGTTCGGACACTTGCGCGATATGGGCGGCTGAAGTTGTCGGCGAGGCAATGGCGGCTATCGTCACGGCGGACGCGATTGTTGAGAAATTCGGCGGCGACGCGCTCTGTGACACGCTTACCAATCTGAAAAATTATCGTGAGCGGCTTGCGAGGGATTTTGGCTTATGAAAGATAATGTGATATTGACGGGCTTTATGGGTACGGGCAAGACCAGTTTGGGAAAACTTTTGGCGACGAGATTAGGGCGGCCGTTCGTTGACATCGACAAAAAAATTGAGGACGAAGCTAATCTTTCAATCCCGAAAATTTTTGAGGAGTTCGGCGAAGAACATTTCCGCGCGCTTGAAAAATCTGCCGTCAAAGAACTTAGCGAACGTCGCGGGCTTGTGATTGCGACGGGTGGCGGCACGATTAAAGATGAGGAAAATCTTCAGCTGCTGAAAAATTCGGGCGTGATGATTTGCTTGACGACGGAGCCTGAAGAAATTTTTGCCAGAACGTCGCGACGCGGTGAACGTCCCGTACTCGACGGCGGCGGCAATGAACGCTTGGAGACGATTAAAAAACTTCTTGCCGAACGGAAAAAATTTTATGACCGCGCGGATTATCAAGTCGACACAACGGAGTGGTCGCCGTTGCAGATTATTGATGACATTTGCAAATATCTGCGCCAGTTTAGGAGTTGAGGACGTGGAGATTAGGAAATGTTCTGTCGAAGAGGCGACGACGGTCGGCGCGTTTTACGACGAGATTGTCAAATTCATGGACGATAACGGCGTCAACTATCCGAAGTGGATTTATAAAGTTTTCCCGACGACGGATTATGCTGTTGACGCGGCGCGGGCGGGTAATCAATTTGTCTGCGTCGACGGTGAAAAAATTTTATCGGCGTTCGTCTTAAGCGAAAATCCCGAAGGCGATTATTCTAAAGGAGCTTGGTCGAAAAATTTGGCGGTGGGCGAGTATCTGGTTTTGCACGCCTTAGCAGTCGCCCCCGATTGTCAACATTGCGGGCTTGGCAAAAAAATTATCGAATACTGCATAAATTACGCCGCCGAAAAAAATTATCGCGCCCTTCGATTGGACATTGTGCCCGAAAATTTCCCCGCGAAAAAACTTTACGAGGCTTGCGGTTTTAAATTTATCGGCGCGGCGGATTTGGGGAGAACTTTTTCCGGTATTCCGCAATTTTGTATGTACGAAAGGAATTTATATGATTAAAGTTTTGGTAGATTTGGGCGCGGCGAGCTATGAAATTTTTATCGGAGAAAATATATTGAGCGGCGTCGAAAAATTTGTGACGGGTAAAGCTCTCGTCGTCACGCAGAAAAATATTCTCGACTTGTGCGCAGAAAAATTTCCTTACGAGGTCGCGCTGATTCCCGACGGTGAAACTGCAAAAAATCTTCACGAGGCGGAAAAAATTTACACGCGTGCGATTGAGGCGGGGCTTGACAGAAAATCCGTGGTGATTGCATTGGGTGGAGGCGTCGTGGGAGATTTGGCGGGATTCGTGGCGGCAACGTTCATGCGCGGAATAAATCTGATTCAAATTCCGACGACACTTTTGGCGCAGGTTGATTCTTCCGTCGGCGGGAAAACTGCCGTCAATCATGCGTTGGGGAAAAATTTAATCGGGGCATTTCATCAGCCGCGAGCAGTTTTCATCGACTTGAAATTTTTGGAGACTTTGCCCGAACGCGAAATTAAATCGGGGCTGGGCGAGGTTGTCAAATACGGCGTCATCAGTGACGAAAAATTTTTCAGCTATCTTGAGGACAATGCCGAGAAAATTTTGCAACGTGACTTGAAAACTCTGGCGCACGTCGTCAAACGTTCCTGCGAAATCAAAGCTGAAGTTGTCGGCGAGGATGAGCGTGAATCCGGCTTGCGGAGGATTTTGAATTTCGGTCACACGCTGGCACATGCGATTGAGGAGGAGACCGGATACAAAAAATATCGTCATGGTGAGGCGGTTGCAGTCGGCATGATGGCGGCGGCGCAGATAAGTTGCGAACTGGGCAAGACTTCCGCTGAAAATGTTCGGCGGCTTGAAAATCTTTTGAAACGCTTCGGCATGATGACGACATGCGCGGGGCTTGATGCCGATAAACTTTACGCCGTGACTTTCCGCGACAAAAAGACTGTCGGCGGCGTTGTGAATTGGGTTTTAATGCGTGACTTCGGCGACGTGGAAATTTGCCGCGACATTCCGGAGCATGTTGTCAAAAAGGTATTAGGAACTAGGAACTAGTAGCTAGCAGCTAACAGGAGGATTGTGTAATGGAGATTAAAATCAACGATGACTTTGACTTAAAAAAAATTGTCGACAGCGGGCAATGTTTCCGCCCCAAAGAAATTGAGCGCGGCACTTTCCAATTCATTTGCGGCGAAAATATTTTGCACATCAGCGAACGCGGCGAAAATATTTTTGAGGTCGATTGCTCGGCGCAAGAGTGGGAAGGCGTCTGGAAAAATTATTTCGACATGGACACGAATTATGCGGACATTCGGCGCGACATTGCGGACTTTGCGGCGGGCAAACCTTACGAAAAAATTTTGATTGACGCGACAAATTTCGGCAAGGGCATTCGGATTTTGCGGCAAGAGTTCTTCGAGACGTTGATAAGTTTCATCATCAGCCAGCGAAAAAGTATTCCGTCAATCAAAAGTTCCGTCGAGAAAATTTGCGAAACTTTCGGGCGTGAAGTCGGCGACGTTTATCTTTTCCCGACGCCCGAAGAAATGGAAGGCGTGACGATTGAGGATTTGGAGGGCATGGGGCTTGCCTATCGCAAGGCTTATGTCAAGGAGGCGGTGGAAACGGTTTTGAGCGGCGCGCTTGATTTCAAGGAGCTGGAAACTTTTTCGGACAACGACTTAATTGAGGAACTCAAGCTGATTAACGGCGTTGGGGATAAAATTGCAAACTGCGTCGCACTGTTCGCCTATCACCGCGTGAATCGTGCACCCGTCGACGTTTGGATTAAGCGGGCGATTGATCAGGACTTCAACGGCGAAAATATTTTTACCAAATTCGGCAAGAACGCGGGCATTCTCCAGCAATACATCTTCTATCACAAACGCACTGTCAAATAAATCAAAAAGCGGTTCAATCACCATTACGGGAACTGAACCGCTTTTAAATTGCTATTCAAATTTCAAGTTGTAGGCCGTGGCATAAACGACATTTTTGTTTCGTGACCAAATTGCATTGAATTGACTTTGCGGCACGGGATTTATATAGTCGCCATTTTCCGCGCCGACTTCGATTGTGATACTCGGCACGCCGATTTTATAAACCGCCCAATCTTTGTAACCCGCCGCGTCAACCGCAGTATAATCGTCGTCGAGATAATAACCGGTCGTGCGTGAAATTTCTTCTGCGAACTTTTGAGACTCCGTCAAAACATTGCCGCTTTGCTTGTAGTACCAATAAATCAACGCGCCGCAAGTGTGATAGCTTATCGCCCGCTTGATGTGATAATCTTGCGTCAAATGAATCAATGCGGCGGCTTCAGGTTCACTGCCGGGAAAAGTTCCTTTGTATCTTTCGGACGCGGGATAAGGTGCGCCGATAAATTCATACCAGCCCGCGTCAAAATTTCTGTTCAAGTCGACGCCGCGAGCATTAGCTTTCCACTGTTCAAGATCGTCACTCATTGCCGCAACTTGTGCACGAAGCGCAGGATTATTCACGGCGGACAAACCGAATTGACTTATCGCCACGCCGTCAGGATTGCTGTTAGGCACGAAATGAATCGTCAGCCCTTGCAAAAGTTCAGCGGCAGATACGCCCCGATAATTATCGCCGTTGCCGCCCACCGCATTGAGACTTTCACAAAGCTGGCGCATGACAATTTGCGTCGTGATATATTCGCGGGCGTGCATTGCCCCGAAGATTAAAATTTGATTTTCGCCGTTGAGGTCGCCCAAAACAATGTCAAAAACTTCACGCCCGTCCGCAGTATCACACAGCTTTAAAACTTGAATTTGCGTCGGATAATTTTCGCGCAAAATTTTCACGTCATGCAAAAAATCTTCGTAGGAATATTTTGCGGGACTCGAATAAACGATTAACTCTTGATGAGGAAATTGCGCTTTGTCGGAGATGATAACATTTTCTTGCATTTCTTCAGCTTCGGACATGCAACCTAAGCAAAAAAAAATTGCCGTCAATGTCGCGGCAAAAATAATTTTAATCGTCTGCAATTCTAATCATCTCCAATTTCATTCCTTAACGTATTTGATATAGGCATCCAAAACGAAACCGTGCATACCGTTATATTCCGCTTCCAAGAAACCGTCTCTGTAAGAATTTCTGTAAATCCAAACCCATTCGCCCAGCGGAATTGTCGTTACGCGAGGAGCTTCGGTCGAACGATAGCTGCGCAATGAAATCCACTCTCTGCAGTTGACCACCATGCCCCAATAAGCCTCCGCCCGATTGACTTGCCCGCCGACGATAAGCAAAGTCGCAATCAGCAGAAATGATGCAAAAACTTTTTTAACCATAAATGCCCCCTCCTTTCTGTAATCATTATAATTGTTTTTTTTTTTGTCAATTTGTCGGCGAACAAAAAAAGAACGGCTCAATCTCCATTACGGAAACTGGGTCGCTCTTTAATTTAGTGACTAGCTACTAGCAGCTAGCAGCTAGCAACTAACCGTTATTCATTCGCTTCGGAAGTTTGATAGCGTCTGAAATTTGCCCTGACACCATCACGGCGGGCGCGATTAATCGAAAGGGAAATGCGTTTGCGCTTGAGGTCGATACGCAAAATTTTAACTTTAACAACGTCGTCAACTTGAACGGCCTCGTCAGCATTCTCAATGCGGCGGTCGCTAAGTTCACCCATAGGAATCAAACCGTCAAAGCCCGGTTCAATCTCCATGAACGCGCCAAATTTCGCGAGCTTGACAATCTTGCCCTCGATAAGGTCGCCTTCATGATAATTTTCCGCCCTGTCAAGCCACGGATCGCGTTGAGTTTGCTTGACGGAAAGTGAAATCCTGTGAGCTTCGGGGTCGACGTTTTTAACATAAACATCAACCTCTTGACCGACTTTGAGCACGTCGGAAGGATGCGTGACGCGTTCCCATGAAAGATCGGAAATGTGCGCAAGTCCGTCAACTCCGCCCACGTCAATAAATGCGCCGTAATCGACGAGACGTTTGACGGTTCCTTTGAGGACATCGCCTTCATGCAACTTGTTGAAAACTTCCTGCTGCTTAAGTTCGCGTTCACGTTCCAAAAGTTGACGGCGGCTGAGTACGAGACGACGTTTGTGCGATTCAATTTCAATCGGCAGAGCTTGAATTGTCTGTCCGACATAGCCGGTCAAATCCTTGACGAAGTGCAATTCCATTTGCGAGGCGGGAATAAAGCCGCGCAGTCCTTTGACGGTTGCAGTCAAGCCGCCCTTGACGACGTTATTAATGTGCGCGTCAACCGTCTGCAATTCGGTAACTTCGGGATCGTCATTGTGCGCCTTGATAGCCCGCAAATCATCCCAAACAACTTCAGCGTCGGCCTTAATCTTCGAGAGAACTCCGCCATTTTCCCCGCCGAGAGACTGAATATAAACTCTGATAACATCGCCCTGCTTGACAACATCTTCCGCCGAATCGGGTTCGGGAACTGCCAATTCTTTCTTCGGAATGGCAATCTCCTGCTTGTAGCCGATATCAACATAGGCCTCGTCGCGGTTGACCAGGACGACCGTGCCCTCAACTACTTCGTGTTCGTGAATCTCCTTAAAATTCTCCGACTCATCAAGCCAATTACCCATCTCTTCATTCTTCAAATCCTCTGACACTTTTTATAAACCTCCCCGATAATCCAGTCCGGCGTTGAGGCTCCGGCTGTGATACCAACTTTATTGGCTTTTTCTAACCATTCAGGTGAAAGTTCCTGAGCTGTCTCTATGTGATAAGTTCTGCATTTTTTTTCGCAAAGTTGAGCGAGGCGCGTAGTATTTGCGCTGTTGCGTCCGCCGATAACAATCATGACATCGACTTTCGACGCCAATTCCAGTGCTGCTTTTTGACGTTGATCAGTTGCTGTGCAGATAGTTCGTAAAATTCTTATGTCGTGTGATTTTCCAAGCAGGTGCGCCACTATTTTGACAAAATTTTCACCGCTCACCGTCGTTTGAGAAACTATTCCGAGTTTCGGGCAGGGCGGGAATTTTTCCGCGTCAGCTTCCGTCTCCAAAATAGTTGCTGCCTTTTTCGACCATTCAAAGATGCTTTTCACTTCGGGATGATTTTTTTCGCCGACAATTACAACATTCCTGCCGTCCTCAAAAAGTTCCTTCGCGGAAAGTTGTGCTTTCTTCACGTGCGGACAGGTTGCGTCGACGATTTTTAATCCTTTCGATTCGGCTTCCTTGTAAACTTGCGGCCCCACGCCGTGTGAGCGAATTATTATCGTGCCCTCCTCCATCGCCGTCAAATCTTCGACTGTGCCGACTCCTTTCGACTTCAGCCGCTCGACCATCTGCGGATTATGGATTATAGGCCCCAATGTGCAACTTTTTCCATCCGCGTGCTCTTCGGCAATTTTAATCGCCCTTTTGACGCCGTAACAAAATCCTAAACACTCCGACAAGATTACTTCCATTTTCTACCACCTGTCTGATTGGTTCCGACAAATGAAAAATCCTCAACCTGTCAATAACCGCCGTTTAATATATCATAATCATTCGGCGCAGGCAATAACTTTGAGAAATTTTTTTCTTACGTCAGGGAACAGGGATTAGATTGCAAGTGGTCAGATTGCCAGTGTCTTGCAATCTCGCAATCTAGTTCCTAGTTCCTAATTAAATTGACAAGCCCTTATCGCAACGCTAAAATACATTGCATTATCAGCAAAGGAGATTTTCAAATGAAAGATACTGTCAAAAAAGTTGCGTTGGCTTACAGCGGCGGCCTCGATACGTCCGTTATTATTCCGTGGCTCAAAGAAAATTACGGCTGCGAAGTCGTAGCGGTTTGTGCGGATGTCGGTCAGGGCGATGAACTTAACGTCGTTCACGACAAGGCTTTGAAGTCCGGCGCGTCGAAAGTTTTTATTGCCGACCTCACAAAAGATTTTATCGAAAATTATATCTTCCCGACACTCAAGGCCGGCGCGACTTACGAGGAAAAATATTTGCTGGGAACGAGTTTTGCCCGCCCGATTATCGCCAAAAAACTCGTCGAGATTGCACTTGCTGAAGGTTGCGATGCCGTGGCTCATGGTGCTACCGGTAAAGGCAATGATCAAGTTCGTTTTGAGTTGACGGTTAAGGCTCTCGCGCCCGAACTCAAAATTATTGCTCCCTGGCGTGAATGGGATCTTGACAGCCGCGAAGCTGAAATTGAATATGCCAAGGCGCATGACATTCCCATTGCCACCGCCAACAAAACTTACAGCATGGACAGAAATATTTGGCACCTCTCGCACGAAGGCTCCGACCTTGAAGACCCGTGGAATGCTCCGCAAAATAAAATGTTCTTGATAAGCGTCGCGCCCGAAGATGCCCCCGATAAGCCCGAAGAAATTTCCGTTGACTTTGAAGCCGGTATCCCCGTCGCTGTCAATGGCGAAAAACTCGGCGCGGTTGAATTGGTCACGAAGCTCAACGAAATTGGCGCGCGTAACGGCGTCGGTATCGTCGACATCTGCGAAAATCGTCTTGTAGGCATGAAAAGCCGCGGCGTCTATGAAAATCCTGCCGGTTCGATTCTCTACTATGCTCACCGCGAATTGGAATATCTCTGCCTTGACCGCGCAACTTTCCACTTCAAACAGCACGTTTCCGTTAAATATGGCGAACTGGTTTATGACGGCATGTGGTTCTGCGCACTCCGTGAAGCTCTTGCGGCATTTGTCGACGAAACTCAAAAGACCGTCACGGGTACAGTCAAGCTCAAACTCTACAAGGGCAATATCATTTCGGCGGGCAGCAAGTCGCCGTATTCGCTTTACAGTCAAGAGTTCGTGACGTTTGAGCATGATGACGTTTACAATCAAGCTGACGCGACGGGCTTTATAAATCTGTTCGGATTGCCGCTCAAGGTTCGTGCCCTGGTGAACAAAAAATGACAGCTCATAAACCACTAGTTCCTAGTTCCCAGTTCCTAGTTCCTAACAAAAAACTTTGGGGCGGACGCTTTGAGAAATCTACTGACGAAATGATTAACGAGTTTCAAGCGTCGATTAATTTTGATAAACGCATGTACCGCGAAGATATTCAAGGTTCAATCGCCCATGCAAAAATGTTGGCGGCTCAAAAAATTATTTCTGATGATGACGCCCAAAAGATTTGTGCGGGACTGGAAAAAATTTTGGCGGACATTGACGCGGGCAACTTTGAATTCAGCGTCGCGCTTGAAGATATTCATATGAACGTTGAGGCAGCATTGACTAAGGCAATCGGTTCGGCGGGCGGCAGACTTCACACGGCTCGCAGTCGCAATGATCAAGTCGCCCTCGACACTCATCTTTACATGCGCCGTCAAGTTCGCGAAGTTCAGCGGCTGATTCTCGACCTGCAAAAATCTCTCGTCGACGCCGCAGAAAAAAATTCCGACGTGATTTTTCCGGGATATACTCACTTGCAACGCGCTCAACCGATTTTATTTGCACATCACTTGCTGACGTATTTTTCAATGTTGCAGAGGGACTTTGCACGCTTCGAAGGCGTTCACGCTCGCGCAGACATCATGCCGTTGGGAGCAGGTGCATTGGCGGGTACGACTTTTCCGATTGACAGAAATTTTGTCGCCCGTGAATTGAACTTCGCCGAAATTTATTCAAACAGCCTCGACGCCGTAAGCGACAGGGATTATCTGCTGGAATTTTTATCCGCCGCGTCAATTTTGATGGTGCACTTGTCACGCTTCAGCGAAGAAATAATTTTGTGGTGCAGCCGTGAATTTTCTTTCGTGGAGTTGGACGACGCGCATTGCACAGGCTCATCAATGATGCCGCAGAAAAAAAATCCCGACGTGCCGGAATTGGTTCGCGGAAAATCGGGACGAGTTTTCGGACATTTGATGGCGTTGCTGACGACGGTTAAGGCCTTGCCGCTCGCTTACAACAAGGATTTGCAGGAGGATAAGGAAGGCGTTTTCGACGCTCTCGACACCGTGAAATTTTCTCTGGCAGTCTTCGCGCAGATAATCGCGGGCATGAAAGTTCGCCGTGAAAATATGCTCCGCGCTGTCGAAGAAGATTTTTCCAACGCAACCGATCTGGCCGATTATCTCGTCAAGAAAAATCTGCCCTTCCGTCAAGCTCACGAAGTCTCCGGAAAAATCGTCCACGCTTGCATTGAGCGCGGCATTTACCTCAAGGATTTGACGCTAGACGAGTTCAAGAAATTTTCACCGCTCTTTGACGTCGATATTCACGACGCCATTAAGCCGGAAACTTGCGTGGCTGCGCGAAATTCTCAAGGCGGCACTTCTCCCCGTCAAGTCAAAATTCAAATTGAACTTGCGCGGACGTGGATTAATGCGCAATGCGTAATGCGTAATTAAAATCTGCTCCCTGTTCCCTAACCCTAATCCCTAAAACATTTTTTCAAGGCGGCAACGATTGCGTGAACATCTTCCGACGTGTTATCTTTGCCCAAGGATATGCGGATTGTACCTTTAGCGCGACTCTCCGACAAATGCAAAGCCTTAAGGACGTGTGAAACTTGAATTTTTTTGCTGTCACAGGCGGAACCTGTCGAAATGCTTATGCCCATTAAATCCAGTCTGTGAAAAATTGCTTCGCCGTCAAGGCCGTCAAATGAAAGGCTGATTAGCCCCGGCAATGAATGTTCCGAACCGTTGCGAGTGTGCGGGATATGATTTCTTTCAAGCTCACGCATAAATAATTGTTCAAGATTTTTGACGTGTTCCCGATTTTTGTCGAGCGCGTCAATATTTTTTTTCAACGCAACGGCCATACCGACAATCGAAGCAATATTTTCCGTCCCCGCACGCCGTGAAAATTCCTGTCCGCCGCCGTCAATGTAAGGCAAAAGTTTCAACCCGTCACGAACATAAAGAAACCCGATACCTTTCGGCCCGTTGAATTTGTGTGCAGAGGCCGACAGCATATCCGCGCCCAAAAGTTTCACGTCAACGGGAATGTGACCGACTGCTTGCACCGCGTCCGTATGAAAAATTTTTCCCGACGCATGAGCAATGTCCGCGAGAGTTTTAATCGGTTGAATCGTGCCGACCTCGTTGTTGGCGAGCATGACTGAAATTATTTTTGTTTGCAGAAAAATTTTTTCTTGCAAGTCAGCGGGATTGACCGTGCCGAAATTGTCGACGGGTAAAATCGTCACGCTGCAACCCAAATTTTTCATGGCGGCGCAAGAATTCAAAACGGCTTTGTGTTCAATGGCGGAAGTGATTATGTTGGGGCGTTCATTCAAATTCGCAAGCGCGGAGGATTTAATCGCCCAATTATCGCTTTCAGTGCCGCCCGACGTGAAAAAAATTTCTTGCGATTCGGCATTTATACACGCGGCGATAAGTTCTCTTGCTTGATTGAGGGCGACTTTCGGCTTGCGGGAAAATGAATATGATTGCGAGGCATTGGCGTATTCGTCGAGCAACCACGGCTTCATAGCCTCAAAAGCTTCTGCGTCCAATTTTGTCGTCGCCGCATTGTCTGCATAAATTTTCATGATTACCGCCCCTCAAAGGAACAAGGTACAGCCCTGCTCCTTAAACTCTTGTATTTTAATTTCCAAATCGACTTTGCTGCATTCCAAATATTCGGCAAGACAATTGAGGCAGTAAAACTCGTTCGTGTCAATGCCGAATAATTTTTTGCACAACGCCGTTTCATCTTTAGTCAACGCCTTGCCGCATTCGCAACAAAAAATTTTTCTCATAAGCTCATTACCTTTTTAGGTAGTGTCCACACTAAAGAATCGAGAATGCGCACATATTTTCATCGACGTTATTTTCATTACACATTGCGCATTACGCATTAATTCAAAGTCCCTCGATGAACATGATTTTTAATTCTTTGATTCGCAGACGATTTTTCCTAAGCCAGACCGTCAACATTCTCTCCACGAAAAAAGCTATCAATCGTCGCGGTGAAAATGGAAAACTCGCAAGATCAATCCTCCGCAAAATTTCTTCCGTCGCGTCAATGATAAACGAGAACAGCCACTTGCAATAGGCGTCCAAAACATTTCGGCGCGTGATGAACAAATTGCACTTGTACAGCGTCGACGAATTCAAAACATATTCAAACGACTCCAAGTAATCGGGCTGGGCTTGCAAAATATGTTTCCTCAAAATCGCCTCGGCAAGACTCGTCAACTGCTCGCCGCAATCGTTCACAATCCACTCACGCTGCGTCAAACTGCCAAAATAAAGTTCTGAAACTATTATGTCGTAGCGTTCCAAAATCTTCAGGGCGGCTTCACGCGTCAAAATTTTATCGTAGGAGTAGCTGATGTCTTCGGATTCGGTAAAAAATCTGCGGTAGTGGCAAAGCCCAATCGTCGTATGCGTCGTATTTTTCCAGAACCAGTAAAGCGCGGTAATTTCGTTGAGGTAAAGATTTAGGCGGCTGATATTGTCTCCGGTATCGTCGCCGGGATAGCCGAAATCACCGTTGGGAGCGCGTCCCGCCTGAATAATTTTGTAACCTTCGGGCGGCTCGGCAAGCTTGATATTTTTGTAAGTGACGACGTATGTGCAAAAATCTTCGGGCGGCTTGCGATATTTTATGAAATGCCAATTAACTGCACCGCCGCGCAGTCCGTAAACGTCGCCAAAGCTGTCCGCAATGTCGTAAATGTGCCGCTCAAGTTCGGAACCCATTCGCACAAAAGTTATAATCGTGTCGGCAACATTTTCCAGGAAGGCAATCATGCTGTCGAATTCAATGGGCGGGCGTTCGATAATCAACGCGGCGTCGTAGTGCTTGAGACCGACATCCGCAAAATTTTTGTAGACGCGCGTATAAATATTTTCGGTTATCGGCGGCAGAGGCTTTTCCGAAATGGCGTCAATCTCGGTTAAATCGTTGTCCCATTTTGTGAAAACTCTTCCTTGAGCAAAGTAGCTGTCAACGTCGAGCAAAGTTTTAATTTCGACCGACTTCAAGTAGGGCAGGATTCGGAAATCAGCAGCTGCGTCGTAGAAAAATGGCGGTGAAGCTTTGAGCTGGTCGAGCGTACCGACCTGCGACGACAGATAGCCGCGTTTGTAGGCATTGTTCCTGAAAGCGGCCAATTCATAAAGGCTTGTGAATAAGAAATAATCTGCGCCGTTACTCTGAAGAAATTTTATCAGCGCGGGCAAGTCTTGAAGTTTGCCGTTGAAAAAAATTTTGTTGTCTTGAACGAAATCGAACTTTTGCCCGTCAACTTCGCCGGCAATTTTTGCATGACCGACGATTTTAAACGGGCGGTCTCCAATTTTTGAAAGAAATTTCGCCTCGTCACCACAAAGCAAAATCTTCGGGACGAAACTCACATCATTTGGCATAAAATTTGCTCCTCCGAAGAACAAATTACAATCGATTTAAATTTTTGCTCAATCTGCCTGCCAATAAAAGCTGTCACTGAAATTACCGTAGAATTTTTTTCGATAAGCGACGTAAAAAGCCAATTCACCTGTCGGCAAGCTTAGCATGGTTTGAGAGCGGCTTCCGTTAGGATCAAGGTAACGCCAACCGCCGTCATTGCTTTGAACGTGCATTGCGCGCCTGTCCCAATCGTAGCGGAAACGCAAGGTTTGGACTTTATTGTAAGTTGTATTTCCGCGGTCGGCATTATTGACGAAATAAACACTGACCGAGATGATATAAAGCGGCGGCGAATATTGCTCAACGTTCAGGGAAGATTTTTTCATGTAGAAACCCGTGCCCATTTGTCCGTCGGTTAAAATATAGTCGGGGTCGCCGTTCAAATATTGCGGGTAGTCAGCGTGCGCGGCCGGTTGAAAGGCCATAATCAACGTCAATATAAATAACGCAAAAAATTTTTTCATGACTTCAAATCCTTTCGACGGCAAGAGAAATTTTTTCGCCATTGATGTCCCAAACTTTAGCGGCGGCATGTTCGGCGAAGATAATTTCATTGGCAAGCGTGACGGATTGAATCTCCGAGACATTGCGGCGGATAATTTCGGCGAGTTTATCATTGCCCGACGCGAAAATTTTAATTCTGTCCGTGACTTCAAAATCACTTTCGCGGCGCATGACTTGAATCTTGCTGATAATTTCGCGGACGAAACCTTCTTCAATCAGCGCGGGCGTCAATGTCGTGGAAAGGGCAATCGAAACGTCACCTTCACTCTGGCAGTTGAAACCTTCACTCTGCGTGATGATAATTTCAATGTCCTCCGCCGTCAAAGTGATATCGCCGAGTTTAAGTTCACCGGTCTTATCGAGTTCGAGTTTAGCGGCGGCACCGTCAAGATTAGCCAACGACTTTTGGACTTCGCCCATACGCTTGCCGACTTTTTTGCCGAGAACGCGGAAATTCGGCTTGATATTATATTTGATGAATTCGCCCATATCTGAACGGAATTCGACGCGCTTAACGTTCAATTCGTCCTCAATGATCTCAACGAAAAATTCCGGCAAAGCTTCCGCCTTAACGAACATGTTGGCGACGGGCTGACGGTTTTTGATGTTCGACGCATTGCGAGCCGCTCTGCCCAACACTACAATTTTCAAAACCGCGTCCATGTTGCGTTCCAATTCGGCGTCAATAAATTTCTCGTCGGCTTGAGGATAGTCGCACAGATGAACACTTTCCGGCGCAGATTTATCGATTGAGCAGACGAGGTTGCGATAAATATTTTCCGTGATGAAAGGAACCATCGGAGCGGCAGCTTTTGCCAACGTGACAAGCGCGGTGTACAGCGTCATGTAAGCGTTGATTTTATCCTGCTCCATGCCCTTAGCCCAAAAACGTGCACGACTTCTGCGGACGTACCAATTACTCAACTCGTCAACAAAATCTTGCAACGCCCGCGCTGATTCGGGAACTTTATAATTCGTCAAGGCGTCGTCGACAGTCTTAACCATCGTGTTCAATCGCGACAGCAGCCATTTATCCATGACGGAAAGTTTTTCATAGTCAAGCTGATATTTCGTGGCGTCAAAGTCGTCGATATTTGCATACAGCACGAAGAACGCGTAAGTATTCCACAGCGTGCCGAGGAATTTTCTTTGACCTTCGGTGACTGCGCCGTCATGAAAACGATTCGGTAACCAAGGTGCGGAGTTCTCATAAAAATACCAGCGGATTGCGTCGGCACCGTGTTTAGCTAAAGTTTCCATCGGCGCAACGGCATTGCCCTTCGACTTGGACATTTTCTGACCGTCTTTATCAAGGACGAGTCCGAGCACGATACAATTTTTAAATGACGTGTCGTTGAAAATCAGCGTTGAAATTGCCATGAGTGAATAGAACCAGCCGCGAGTTTGATCGACGGCCTCACTGATGAAGTCTGCGGGAAAATGCGTCTCGAAAATTTCTTTGTTCTCGAAAGGATAATGCCACTGCGCGAAAGGCATTGCTCCCGAATCAAACCAGCAGTCAATAACTTCCGGCACGCGATGCATTTCCTTACCGCACTTCGGACAGGGGAAAGTTACCTTGTCGATATACGGGCGGTGCAGTTCAATATCATCAGGACAATTCGTTGACAGCGATTTTAATTCTTCGATTGAGCCGATTGAATGTTGATGACCGCACTCGCACTCCCAAATATTTAACGGCGTGCCCCAATAGCGGTTGCGCGAAATGCCCCAATCCTGAACATGCTCCAACCAATCACCGAAACGCCCCTTGCCGATTGTCGGGGGAATCCAATTAACCTTCGCATTATTCGCAAGCAAATCGTCTTTAACCGCCGTCATTTTGATAAACCACGATTCGCGGGCATAATAAATCAGCGGCGTGTCACATCTCCAACAATGCGGATAACTGTGCTCGAAGGGCGGAGCTTTGAACAGCTTGCCGGAAATTTTCAAGTCCTTGAGGATCAGCGGATCGGCGTCCTTAACGAACGTTCCCGCCCAATAAGTTTCGGCAGTCATGTTGCCCTTGGTGTCGACGAATTGCACGAACGGTATATCATATTTTTTGCAGACGCGGTTATCATCTTCACCGAATGCCGGCGCGCAGTGGACAATGCCGGTGCCGTCTTCCGTCGTAACATAATCGTCGCAGGTGACGTAATGAGCTGCCTTGCCCGAACGTTTAACAATCTCGTCGGCGAAAGGATACAGCGGCTCGTATTTTTTATACTCCAAATCTTTACCCTTGCAGCGCGCCAAAATCTTCCGTTCACCTTCGACGCCCTCAAAATTTTTCTCGACGAGAGCTTCCGCCAAAATGTAAACCGTGTCCCCGACTTGAATTTTTACGTAATCGACTTTGGGATTGACGCATAAGCAAAGGTTTGAAGGCAACGTCCAAGGCGTCGTCGTCCACGCAAGAAAATATGCGTCCTCGCCTTCGACTTTGAACTTGACGACCGCTGAACGTTCTTTGACATCTTTATAGCCGAGTGCGACTTCATGACTTGAAAGCGGCGTTCCACAGCGCGGGCAATACGGCACGACTTTATGACCCTTGTACAGCAAGCCCTTATCCCAAATCTGCTTGAGTGCCCACCACTCCGACTCGATATAATAATTTTCGTAAGTGATATAGGGATTGTCCATGTCCGCCCAAAATCCCACGACGCCGCTAAACTCTTCCCACATAGTTTTATATTTCCAAACGGATTCGCGGCACTTCTTGATAAAAGGCTCCATGCCGTAAGCTTCAATCTGCTCCTTGCCGTTGATGCCGATGAGCTTTTCAACCTCCAATTCAACCGGCAAACCGTGAGTGTCCCAACCGGCCTTGCGCAAAACTTTTTGGCCTTTCATTGAGTGATAGCGCGGGAACAAATCCTTGATGACACGCGTCAAAACGTGCCCGATATGCGGTTGACCGTTGGCAGTCGGCGGCCCGTCATAAAATGTATAACCTTCGCAACCCTCGCGATTGTCGATTGCCTTTTGCGCGATATTATTTTCCGCCCAAAAATTTTCGACTTCCTTTTCACGACTGGCGAAATTCAAATTGGTATCAACCTTGCGATATAACAAAATTTTTTCCTCCTCATTGGAAGCTTTAAACTTTTTTCCTAACAGCTAGCCGCTAGCAGCTAACAGCTTGTACTGTCAATGCGGCAATGTTATCACGTCAACAGAAAAAATTCAATGCGTGGCGAACGGTTTCAATTTTGAGCGGCAAGGCGTCGCCAACTTCGCCATCAAGATCACTCGTCAACGCGGCGAAAGATTTAATCTCGAACGTCGCGGCTTGAAGGGAAAAAATATTCTCGTCACGATTGACGGTCTCACCTGCTAAAATTTTTTTCGCCAAGGTTATCAAACTGCCGGGCGAATTTTTTTTGAGCAGGAGGAGATCAAGTTTCCCGTCATCAATTTGAGCGGCGTCCGAAATTTTTTTAAAGCCCGCTACTGAAGGAGAATTCAGCACCAGAAATAAAAATGCGTCGGCAGAAAAATTTTCTCCGTCAGCGGTGATGTCGAGCGGCACGGTTTTAAAATTTTTCAACTCGCCGAGTCCGCGCAAGTAATAAGCACTCTTGCCCAAAAAATTTTTCAGGCGCGAATTGACTTCATGAGCAATGGACGTGAAAACTCCCGCGCTCGCCACGTTGATGAAAAAATCTTTCCCGTTGACCAAGCCCAAATCTACCGGACGCGTCCGAATTTGAGCCACGGCGTCAAAAATTTTCTCGTCGTCCATGTTCAAATGCGCGGCAAAATCGTTGGAAGTGCCGCTGCCGATAACTCCAACCGGCAAATCCGCCGAAATTTTTTTGAGCCAATTAATCACGGCGTGTAAAGTTCCGTCGCCACCCGCAGCAATCACGCCTTCAGCACCCGAAAATTTCAAGCAATCGGCGAAGGCTAAATTGTCGTCGGCTTGAGTTCGATAAACTGATAAAAAAATTCCCCGACGCTGAAAATTTTCTATCACGGCGTCGAGTTTATTTTTGAACGCCGCATGACCCGATACGGGATTATAGACGAGCAAAATTTTTTTCAACTTGTTCCTTGTTCCTTCTTCCTCATTCCTAATTTTAAAAGGATTATGACACACGGCGGCGAAAAAGGCAATTAGCGGTTAGCTGTTAGCTGCTAGCCGAAACTTATAATTAAGAATCAAGGACTAATATAATGACAGAAACTAAAACGAGTGAAAAATTCATAAAGGGCACGTTCATCTTGACGATAGCAAGTTTTGTCGTGAAGGTTATCGGGTCGTTGAATTGGATTTTCGTTTCAAGGATATTGGGCGGCGAAGGTATCGGGCTGTATCAAATGGCGTTCCCGATATACTTTTTCGCAATGACAGTTTCACAGGCAGGCGTCCCCGTGGCAATTTCAATCATCACGGCCGAACGTGTCGCACTCAATGATATTTTGGGCGCACAACGAGTTTTCCGAATATCAATGTTTTTGATGTTGTTGACGGGAATATTTTTCTCCGTGCTGACATATTTTTCCGCAAGCTGGTTAATCGATTGGCAATTCATACGAGATCCACGCGCGCATTTATCGATAGTGGCACTGTCGCCGACAATTTTTTTCGTGACATTTTTATCGGCGTCGAGAGGATATTTGCAGGGTTGGCAACGCATGACTCCGACGGCAGTCAGCCAGATAATCGAACAAATTTTCCGCGTGATAGTGATGATTGCCCTTGCCGATTTATTCTTGCCAATGGGTTTGGAGTATGCGGCGGCGGGCGCAAGTTTGGGAGCTTTGGCGGGAGCCGTGACGGGCTTAATCGTCCTCGTTTACTTCCACATAAAATTAAATCGCGACATAGAAAAAACTTACGGCGTAAATTTAAAACCTTCTCCACAAACCGAACATGAATCACGAGCTACAATCATCAAGCGGATTTTCAAGCTGGCTCTACCTGTAAGCGCGGCGTCAATCATGTTGCCGGTCGTGTCGAATTTGGACTTGATGATAGTGCCGCAACGTTTGGAAGTGGCAGGATATTCGGTTCGACAGGCGACGGAGCTTTTCGGATATTTGACGGGCATGGCGGTGCCGCTGATAAATTTGGCGACGATTTTAACGGCGTCATTGGCAGTATCAATCGTTCCGGCAATTTCAGAGGCGCGTGCTTTAAAGGATACGGCGAGAATTTTCCGTCAGACGGCGGCGGCTGTGAGAATTTCAAACTTCGTATGCTTCCCCGCATTCGTGATAGTTTTCTTTTTGGCGACACCGATAGCCAGTATAATTTACAATGCACCCGGCGCAGGTGATGCCGTGATGATTTCCGCCGTGTCGATAATTTTACTCGGACTTCATCAGGTATCGACGGGAGTTTTGCAAGGTCTCGGACACACGACAATTCCTATGGTCAACATGGTTTTAGCGGCGGCGGCTAAGGTCGTGTTAAATTGGACTTTGACGGCAATGCCCTCGTTGGGAATTATGGGTGCGGCTTGGGCGACAGCAGCTGATATGGGCGTGGCGGCATTCATAAATCTTTACTTCATTTATAAATATATCGGCTACAAAATTGAATTCGGGCAGTTGTGCAAGACTGTCTGCGCGGCAGGAGCAATGGCTTTGGTCGTGAAATTTTTCTACGACTTGACGATAGCTCAATGGCACATGGAAATTTTATCGACGTTCGGGGCGATAGGGACGGGCTGTATTGTTTATGTGGCGACGCTTGCACTTATCGGCGGTTTGCTTGAAGAGGACATGGCGCGTATTCCCATGGTCGGCAAATTCGGCATAAAAATTTTCAGACGGCTGGGGATTTTTAGGAACTAGGAACTAGGAACTAGTTTACTAATCCCTACTAATTACTAGTTCCTAATTCCTAGTTCCTACAAAGGAGCGATTGGCGTGAATATAAATATCGTAAAATTCAATACGGACGTAGGTAAGACGAAGCCTGAAAATTTGATTCACGCCGACGCTGCCTGTCCGTTCTGTGACGTGAAAAATCTGACCGGCATTATCGAAGTCGACGGCGATATTATTTTCCTGCGCAACAAATATAACGTCATTGAAGGTGCTGACCAATTTGTTCTGATTGAGGGGCGCGAGTGTAAAATTGATATGCCCGCTTACCCGAAAAATAAAATGCGCCGCGTGATTCGTATGGGCGTCAAGCATTGGAAAAATCTTTTGGCTTCGGGAAAGTACGAGGAAGTTTTATTCTTCAAAAATTATGGAATAATGAGCGGCGGCACGATTCGTCATCCTCACATGCAACTTGTCGGCTTCCCGAAATTGAATTCAGAATTGCTTTTTGAGGAGGCGGAACTTCGCGGGATTGTCATTGCCGAGCGTGACGGCGTGGAGTTCAACATTTCAAATTTCCCGCGAGTAGGTTTCGGTGAACTCAATGTCGTCGTCGAGGCGGGCGGAAGTCTTGATGCTCTGGCAGATTTCCTTCAAGTCGGCGTTCACTATGCAATGAATCACTTCAACAAACGCTGCACGAGTTATAATATTTTTTTCTATCATCGCGCAGAAAAAATCTTCGCAAAAGTCATGCCCCGCTACGTCACCAGTCCTTACTTCGTCGGCTACAACATTCACTTCCTGCCCAATAACGTCGAACGCATTGCCAATGAGATTCGGGAATTTTATTTTAGGGTACCAGGTACTAGAACCAGGTACTAGTAGCTAACAGCTAACAGCTAATTCCCTAAGACGGGATTTTTTTTTGCAACTGTTGATTTTGACTTATCGACGTGTTAAACTTTGAATAAATCGATTCAAGAAAAATTATAATTGCTGATTATGCAAAGGAGGATTTAAATGATTGATATTACCGACAGAGTGCGCAACAAAGATTTGTTGAGCAAAATTGTCAGCGCGGAGGAAGTAGCCGCATGGATTCAGCCCGGCTGGACGATTGCTTGCAGCGGATTTACGGCGAGTGCTTATCCCAAGGCAGTGCCGCTTGCATTGGCCGAACGCATGAAGAAAGATCCTTTCCAAGTCAACATTTGGACGGGCGCATCTACCGGCCCTGAACTCGACGGCGCACTTGCTGAAGTCAAAGGCATTAAACAGCGTCTGCCCTATCAAACGGACAGCAAACTTCGCCCGCTCATCAATGACGGCACTGTTGACTATCTCGACTTGCACCTCAGCGAATCTGCACAACTCACCCGCACCGGCTTTATCAAGAAGAAACCGGATTTCGCATTGGTTGAGGCCTGCGCGATTACTGAAGAGGGCAACATTATCCCGACGACTTCACTTGGCAACGCGGCAAGTTATGTTCAGAGCGCGGATACTGTCGTCGTCGAAGTCAACACAACGCAACCGCTTGAGCTTGAAGGCATGCACGACGTTTATGTTCCGCTTGACCCGCCCAATCGTCTGCCAATTCCGATTGTCCACGCTGATGATCGTATCGGCACGACTTACATTCCCTGCACGCCCGACAAGATTAAGTACATCGTCCCCTGCGATATCAAAGATCACACCCGCGACCTTTCGCCGATTGACGAGAACTCCAAGAAAATGGCGGCGTTCACTCTCGAACTTTTGCAGGCTGAAATTAAAGCAGGTCGTATTCCCAAAGGATTGCTGCCGTTACAATCGGGCGTCGGCAATGTGGCAAATGCAGTTTTGGAAGGCTTCGTCGAAGGTGATATGACTGACCTAATCGTCTACACCGAAGTTATCCAGGACGCAATGCTTGACCTTATCGACGCGGGCAAGTTAAAATTCGCAAGCGGTACTGCATTCAGTCCGTCGCCTGCAGGTATGGAAAGATTCTACAAGGGGATTGACAAATATCGCAAATATATCTTGCTGCGCCCCGAAGAAATTTCCAACTCCCCCGAAGTCGTTCACAGGCTCGGCGTCATTGCAATGAATACCGCGCTTGAAGTCGACATTTACGGCAACATCAATTCCACACATGTCACGGGTACCAGAATGATGAACGGTATCGGCGGCAGTGGCGATTTTGCCCGCAATGCATACTTGACGATTTTCTACACGCCGTCGACTGCTAAGGGCGGCAAGATTAGTTCAATCGTCCCGTTCTGCTCACATATCGACCATACCGAACACGACGTTGACATTATCATCAGTGAATACGGTATTGCCGACCTGCGCGGCCTTGAACCTCGAACACGCGCTTTGGAAGTCATCAACAAATGCGCGCATCCCGATTATCGCCCGATGCTGCTTGACTATTATGAACGCGCTCTTGCCGCGACTAAGAAGGCTGCAACTCCGCACCTTTTGCACGAGGCTTTGAGTTTCCACACCAGATTTATTGAAACCGGCGACATGAGAAAATAAGTGGTTAGTTGTTAGTGGTTAAAATTTTTCTAACAGCTAACAGCTAAAATGGGGTTAGTGGTAAGGAGAAATTAAAATGAAAACTTTTCAAGAGGCAGTCAAAAGCCGCCGTTCAATCTACAAACTCGGCAGAAATATTCCCGTCCTGCAATCGGAAATTATCGCGGCAGTCGAACGCATGACTAAAGACACTCCGTCGGCTTTCCACATGCAATCGGCGCGCGTCGTCGTGACAATGCTTGACCATCACGAAAACGTTTGGCACTGCGCAAACAACGTGCTCAAGGCTGTTATCCCCGCAAGTCAATTTGCCGAAACTAAAGCAAAACTTGAAGGCTTCGAGGCGGCTTACGGCACAATTCTTTTCTTCGAGTCGAGCAACATGATTAAAGCCATGCAGGATCAGTTCCCCGAATACAAGCACAATTTCCCCGGCTGGGCAATGCAGGCTAACGGCATGTTGCAGTTCGCGATTTGGACGGCACTTGAGGAGATGGGGCTCGGCGCGAATCTTCAGCACTACAATCCGCTGATTGACGAGCCGATTAAACAAATTTTCGACCTGCCCGAAAGTTGGGATTTGACGGCGCAGTTGGTCTTCGGCGAAAAGCTGGAGGATCCGGAGCCGCTTGATAAAGTCCCGACGGGTACTCGCGTAAAAATTTTCAGAGAAATCTAAAAAGCAATTAGGAATGCGAAATGCGTAATGCGTAATGCGGAATGATTTTACTTTTAATTGCGAATTACGCATTACGAATTACGCATTGATTTTAGGAGGGTTTTTAATGTTCAAAGTTCTTGGCGTAGACCACATTGGCATAGCGGCAAAAGATTTGGCGGAAGTCGGCGCATTTTGGGAATTGCTCGGCTTGAAGGCGACTGGTGCTGAAACCGTTGCTGAACAGAAAGTCACGACGGGTTTTTATCCCACGCCCAACGGCAGCGAAATTGAGCTTCTCGTTGCCACTGACGAGACCAGCCCCATTGCAAAGTTCATGGAGAAACAAGGCGGTCGCGGCGGCATTCAACATATCGCACTGCTCGTCGACGATTTGGAAGCGGCTCTTGCTGACCTCAAGGAAAAAGGCGTTAAGCTCATCGACGAAAAACCGCGTAAGGGTGCCGGCAACAAGATGATTGCGTTCATTCACCCGAAAGCAACTCACGGCGTACTCCTCGAACTCTGCCAACCGATTAAGTAGGAACTAGTAATTAGGAACTAGGAACCAGTAGGAAATAGTGAACTAGTTCCTAGTTCCCAGTTCCCAGTTCCTAAAAAATCGACCGAAGGGAGATTGTTTAATGGCGACAGTTCAAGAAAAAATTGCCTTAATGCACTCCAAGAAGGAAAAAATTCTTCAAGGCGGCGGCAAGGCTAGAATTGATAAACAGCATGAAAAAGGCAAGATGACTGCTCGCGAACGTATCGAAATGTTCTTTGATGAAGGCACTTTCGTTGAACTTGATATGTTCGTCAAACATCGTTGCACAAATTTCGGGCAGGATAAAAAAGAATTACCCGGCGAAGGCGTCGTTACCGGCTACGGCACTGTTGACGGACGTTTGGTTTATGCCTTCGCGCAGGACTTCACGGTTGAGGGCGGCTCACTCGGTGAAAAGCACGCTCACAAAATCTGGAAGGTTATGGATTTGGCAATGAAGATGGGCGCACCGCTCATCGGCATTAACGATTCGGGCGGCGCACGTATTCAAGAGGCCGTCGACGCACTTAGCGGTTACGCGGGAATTTTCTTCCGCAACACAGCTGCCAGCGGTGTCATTCCGCAAATTTCCGTTATCATGGGACCTTGTGCAGGCGGCGCAGTTTACTCACCGGCTATCACTGACTTTATATACATGGTCAAAAATACCAGTCAGATGTTCATCACCGGCCCCGCAGTTATCAAGTCAGTCACGGCGGAAGAAGTCACTGCAGAAGAACTCGGCGGCGCAATGACTCATAACACTCGTTCGGGCGTGGCACATTTTGCGGCGGAAGATGAAGCCGATTGCATCAGGCAGATTCGTTACCTGCTGTCTTTCCTGCCCAGCAACAATCTTGAGGACGCCCCGCTTGTCTTCAATGAGGACGACCCCGACCGTCAAGATGAGGAACTCAACACGATTATCCCCGACAATCCCAACGCCCCTTACGACATGAAAGACGTTATCCGCATGATTGTCGACAACGGCGAATTTTACGAAGTTCATCAACATTTCGCCACGAATATCATCACGTGCTTTGCAAGATTCGGCGGACGCAGTGTCGGAATTATCGCCAATCAGCCGGCAGTTATGGCAGGTTGCTTGGACGTTGACGCCTCCGACAAATCGGCAAGGTTCATTCGTTTTTGCGACGCATTTAATCTGCCGCTCGTGAATTTGGTTGACGTGCCCGGATTCTTGCCCGGCGTCGACCAAGAATATAACGGCATTATCCGTCACGGCGCAAAGATGCTTTACGCTTACTCCGAGGCGACTGTTCCGAAAGTTACCGTCATTACCCGCAAGGCTTATGGCGGTTCGTATATCGCAATGTGTTGTCGTGAATTGGGCGCGGATCAAGTTATGGCGTGGCCTTCAGCTGAAATCGCGGTTATGGGGCCTGCAGGTGCGGCAAATATCATCTTCCGCAAAGATCCCGATAAGGAACAGAAAACTGCCGAGTACGTCGACGAATTTGCGACGCCTTACAAAGCGGCTGAACGCGGTTATGCCGACATGGTTATTGAGCCGAAAGAAACTCGTCCGCTCGTCATCACTGCGCTTAATGCTCTGGCCAGCAAGCGTGAAGTCGGCCCTGCCAAAAAACATGGAAATATCCCGTTGTAAGGTTAATAGGTTATCAGGGAAAAAGGTCAATAGTACTAATAACCTAATAACCTAATTCCCTAATAACCTAAAAGGAGGAGTTCCCGTGGCTGAAAAAATTAAACCGGAAATCATCGCGGCAATCACGGCGGCGGTTCAAGCAATTTGTGGCGGCGGTAAGGTCGTCGCAGTCAAAATCAAACGCAATGACAACTGGGCGTTGGCGTCCAAGATTAATCGTTAATTCGGAGGGAAAATTTCAATGGCAACAAAAAAATTCAACGTCACTGTGAACGGCACGACCTATGAAGTCGAAGTCGAGGAAGTAAAAGCGGCGGGCGGTGCACCTAAAGCGGCGGCTCCTGCACCGAAAGCGGCTCCTGCACCGGCACCTGCTCCAAAGGCGGCAGCTCCTGCAGCGGCTCCCAAAGTTGCAGCGGGCGCGGGCGAACATTCGATTGATTCCCCCATGCCCGGCAAAGTCATTAAACTCGTCGCGGCTGAAGGCGCAGCAGTCAAGGCCGGCGATGTTCTCTTGATTCTCGAAGCAATGAAGATGCAGAATGAAATTACCGCCGACGCTGACGGCACTGTCAAGAAATTCAATGTCGCGGCCGGTCAATCCGTCAAGGCTCACGAATCGCTCGTTATCCTCGGATAATTTCAGTTAGGAACTGGGAACTGGGAACTAGTTTCTAATCCCTACTAGTTCCCAGTTCCTAATTACTAGTTCCTAATAGAGCACGTTTCCAATTTCGGAGGCGCGCTCTATTTTTTATGATTCCTTCCGCAAAATTTTTTCGCCCCAAATGTAAAGCTCGTTGAGCGCGGGGATTAATTCCTTGCCAAAATCTGTCAACGAATATTCTACAACTTTTGGAGGTTCCGAAATCAATTCTCGACGAATTACAAGCCCGTCAGTTTCCAGCTCCCGCAAAGATTTTGTCAGCATGAAATGCGTTATTCCCGATATGCGCCGCCTCAATTCGTTGAAGCGCGTGGCGTCTTTTTCATGCAGGTACCAAATCAGCGGCAATTTCCACTTCGACCCGATAACTTTCATTGCGCAAAGTATCGGGCATTTTTTATTGACGACATCACTTAACGTCGCGTCAATCGGATAATTTTTCTCGGTCATGGCTCAACCCCCCAACAGGCAGATTTTTATTCATTCTCGCCAAAATTTTTCATTACGATTATACTTTACGCAGTCAAGATTGGAGGAGATTAAAATGCCGTTTATCATGTCGAAAGTAAATGTTCCGCTCAATTCCGCTCAAGAAGTTCAAATAAAATCGCGGCTCGGCAAGGCGATTGAACTTTTGCCCGGTTTGAGTGAAAAATATTTGCTCGCAGGTTTTGAATCCGATTGCCATTTTTATTTGCGCGGAGAAAATAATATGCCCATAGCCTATATCGAAGTCGGTATCTTCGCCAATGAAAATCACGACGGCTATCAAGATTTTTCAGCTGAAGTCACTAAAATTTTCGCTTACGTTCTGGGAATCCCGCCGCAAAATATTTACATAAAATTTTCCGATATACCTGCTTGGAGTGTCGGCGGAATTTTTTTCGACAGGAGCTGAAACTCAATGGACGATAAAATTACTCTCGTGACTTTCACCGACCCGATGATGGGCTTGTCTTACGAGTGCGAACCGATTTTCCGCAAGCTCGAAACGCATTTTGCCGGCAAGATTGAATTTCACTTCGTCATGAGCGGTTTGGTGCGTGATGTTTATGAACTCGTCGACCCCGAAGATTTGAAAGTCAGCAAAGAATTTGCCATAAAAAATTACAACGTTAAACTCGCCGAAATTTACAGCATGGAAGAAAATCTCGGCGGGCTTCCAATCAACATGACGGGCTTTGAACTTTTTTCGGTCAACGAAACGTCTTCCGACCCGCTCAATATCGCTTACAAGGCGGCGCAAATTTCCAATCCCGATAAAGCCGAAAATTTTCTTTACAACTTGCGATACGCCACGATTGTTGATTGTCGACCGACTACGAAGCTGCAAGAAATTTTGAAAGTCGCCATTAAAACCGGCTTGAACGTAAAAAATTTTCTCGCCGCATTTAATGATGGTTCCGCGGAAAAGGCTTTTCAAAGCGATTTGCAAACTTGTCGACGACTGGGAATTCATTCGCTGCCAAGCTATTTGATTCAATTTAAATCGCAGGGCGCATTGGCTCAAAATTTAATCGACTACGAAACTTTTGCCAAAATATTTTCTGATTTGAGCGGCGGGGAAATTAAACCCGTTCCTCCGCAAAAAAATATCGAAACTTTGCAAGATTTATTGAGATCACACCCTCTGATTTCGCATATTGAATTGCGCGAGGCGTTCGACTTCAGCGACACGGCTCAAGTCAGAAATTTTATCGCTCCACTCATTGATTCGGGCGAAGTAAAAATAATTAACGTTCCCCGCGGCCGGTTTTATCAATTAGGAATTAGGAATTTAATTACGCATTGCTTTTTGGAGGGCTGAACATGAAAAATATTTTTGACGCGGTTGAGTTGAAGAATTTGCATTTGAAAAATCGCCTGATTCGTTCGGCGACGTGGGAAGGTCTTGCCGAAACTGACGGTTCAATCGGCGACGACACTTACAAAATTTATCATGAACTTGCAGCGGGCGGAGTCGGGGCGATTATCACGGGCTTTACCAGCGTTGCGACGAATGATTTTTATTTCGGCGGCATGATGCGTCTTTCCGACAACAAATTGATTCCGCAATATAAAAAGCTCGTCGAATTTATTCACGCGGAAAATTGCGCGGCGATTAGTCAGCTGGCACTCGGCGCATTTTACGATAAAAATTTTGTCGAAGTCCCCGAAAATAATTTGTCGACAGAAAACGTCCGCGAGATTATAAAAATGTTCGTCGACGCGGCGATTCGTGCTGAAATTTGCGGCTTCGACGGCGTTCAAATTCACGCGGCGCATTTCTTCTTCTTGAGCAGATTTATCAGCCCGCTCATCAATCACAGGTCGGACGAATTCGGCGGCTCAACTGAAAATCGCGCGAAAATTTTACTCGACATTCTCCGCGACATAAAAACTTCCACTCCGAAACTCCACGTCACGATAAAAATTAATTCCAGCGATTTCACGGGCGGCGGTCTCAATGAAAATGAAAGTCTCGAAATTTGCAAAATGCTTGAGGCGGGCGGGATTGATTCAATCGAAGTCAGCGGCAACGGTACTTCGGTCGGCGGCATTAAGGCGGGCGTCAATGAAGGTTATTTTGCCGATTTTGCAGCACGTCTTGCCGATGAAGTCAACGTTCCGATAATTTGCGTCGGAGGTTGGCGCAGTCGTGAAGTCATGGAAAAATTTTTGAATCAATCGAACGTTGAGCTGTTGAGTTTATCGCGGCCGCTGGTAAGAGAACCCGATTTGCCGAAAAAATTTTTGAGCGGTGAAAGTTCCGTCGCCAAATGCGTTTCGTGTAATGCCTGCTATCGGACACCTGCGCACCGTTGCATTTTCAGCGGGAGGCGCAGCTGAATGGAAAATCTTAACGTCGAAACTCGGCGCGGTACGGTTTTGAACGGCGTTTTATTTCCCGCGAAAAATTCTGATAGCGTCGTCATTGCGATAACCGGCATTCACGGAAATTTTTACTCCAATCCGTTTTATTACAACATCGGCGACAAACTAAGTGAGCATGGCATTGATTTCATTTACGCCCAGACTAATGACGCGTTCGGCGAGATTGAAACTTTCAACGTCAAGACCGCTCAGAAAGAAATTATCGGCTCATGGAACGAAAGATTTTCTTACACGGAGGAGGACATTGACGCTTACCTCGATTACGCCGCGAAGAATTATACCAACGTGATTTTGGCGGGACATTCACTCGGCGCGAACAAAGTTATCTATTATCTTTCCAAGAATCATGACACGAAGCGCGTTAAGAATTTTATTTTGATGAGTCCGGCGAATTTAAAGCATATGATGAGCGGCGTCAGTGCCGGTGAGCGTGATTTTATTGAAAAGCTGGTTCGATACGGTCAAGGTGAAAAAATTTTGCCGTTCTATTTTATGGGCTGGGTAGTTTGTACGGCGAACACTGCGCACGATTGGTTGAGCGGGATTTTGGACAACGTGACTGATGATTTTTCGCAGGTTGAGCATATTACACACAGCGGCGCAATGATAATCGGCACCTACGACAATTTTACGGACGGAGATCCCGTCGGCTTCCTGAAAAATATAAATTCGCACATGCCGACCGCCAAATCCAACGAATTGATTTTCATTGAGCGCACCGGTCACACCTATCAGCAGAAGCATGACGAGATAGCCGAAATAATTTTGAAGTTCGCAAAAAAAAATATTTGAGCCGATTGAATTAATTTGCACGTTCACTGATTCGGTTGTATAATGCAACGGAATTTAGCTGATAGCTGTTAGCGGGAGAGCTATTAGCTAACAGCTAGTAGCTAGTAGCTAACAAAAGGAGGGTGCAAATTGCTATCAAAAGTTGCAAAGGTTTACGGCGAGACGGCACTAATAAAATTAATCGCCGTCGGTTTGGTAATCGGAATTATTTTGGCATTGTTCGTGCCGGTAGTGGTACCGGTAATCGCAGTTTTCGGCAAGCTCTTCGTCAGCGCATTGAAGGGCGTCGCGCCAATTTTGGTTTTCGTATTGGTCATGAACGCAATGAGCCAAAAATCCGAATCCAACGCGACAATGAAACCGATAATCCAACTTTATGTCATCGGAACATTTTTAGCGTCACTGGTGGCAGTCACGGCATCATTTTTATTCCCGACGACTTTGAAATTGCAAATCGACGCTGACACGACAATTTCACCGCCGGGCGGAATCATCGAAGTTTTACAGAACGTCATAATGAACGTCGTCGACAATCCGATTCACGCGCTGACGACGGCAAATTACATCGGAATATTGGCTTGGGGCGTAATAATGGGTTTGGCGTTCAGACATGCCGGCGACGAGTTGCATAACGTTTTGGCGGACTTGGCAAAAGCCGTTACAAAGGTCGTGCAATGGGTAATTCGCTTCGCCCCGTTCGGCATAATGGGACTTGTTGCCGACGCGATTGCAACCAGCGGTGTCGACGCGCTTTTAGGTTACGCAAAACTTCTGGCGGTACTTTTGGGAGCATTCTTCAGCGTGGCATTAATCATGAACCCGATAATCGTATTTTTCAAAATCGGCATGAATCCGTATCCGCTGGTTTTGGCGACATTAAGGGAGAGCGGCATTTACGCATTCTTCACGCGTTCGAGTGCGGCAAATATCCCCGTCAACATGAGCCTGTGCAAACGTCTGGGCTTGAATGAAGATTTATATTCGATTTCAATTCCACTCGGCGCGACAATAAATATGGCGGGCGCGTCGATAACCATTGCGGTTTTGAGTTTGGCGGCGGCACATACGTTGGGAATTTCGGTTGACATGCCGACGGCTTTACTGCTGTGCATAATTTCAACGGTCGGAGCTTGCGGAGCGTCAGGCGTCGCGGGAGGATCATTGCTGTTGATTCCCGTTGCATGTTCGAGTTTCGGCATTGATAACGATATCGCCATGCAGGTCGTCGGCGTCGGATTTATAATCGGCGTATTGCAAGATTCGTGCGAGACGGCATTAAATTCTTCGAGTGACGCATTGTTCACGGCGACGGCTGAATTTGCGGAACGTAAAAAGTTGGGCAAGCTCAAAGCTTCGGACTTGACGCCGCGTGCTGAAGAGTGATATAAGTTGCCGCTCAACCGTGGCGGGTGATGACTTTTATATTTTAAATCTACTTTTCTTTGCGTGTCCATTTAGCGTGAGAGCTGTTAGCTAGTAGCTGGTAGCTAGAAGCTAATCCTTGACGGCCTCTAAATGCTTTATTCAATACACGCGAAAAAAATCGGCTGTCGAAAGTGGCAGTCGATTTTTTTTTAGGGATTAGGGTTAGGGAACAGGGAACAGTAAAACCTATTCCCTAATCCCTAGTTTCTATTTCCGCCAGCTCAAATTATCCCGTCGTATTTTCCGCACAACGGTTTTGATAAAATACGGGAACTTCAAGCTGAAAACCATCAACGCTTCGCACAGTTCATTCAACGTGTTTGACTCTTCCCGACGCCGCTCCAAAATTTCCGAAATAAGCTTTGCAGATTTTTCAGGCGTGATTTTTTCGCCGCGATGCCAATTCATCAAGTCGCTGAAAATGTATTCGCGGAAAATATCTTCGGCCGCGTCGTCGAGAAATTTTTTATTTTGCGCAAGTTCTTTTCTGCTGACATGCGCCGAATAATCCGCAATCGCCGCGAGCTGTGCAATCTCTTCGTTTTCAAATTCGTTGTTTTCCATAATCATTTATCCTCAAAATCGCGCCGCTCACGACAAATGCCGCGTTCAGCATTGCGCAAAAACCTCAAGAAGTGTTCGACCTCTTCGCAAGAGTCAACTTCCTGCTCAATGACGGCAATGGCTTCCGGCAAACTCAATCCCGAACGGTAAAGAATTTTATAAGCCTTTTTGATGAGCCGCCGACTTTCGAGGGGAATACCGGCCCGCGATATTCCGACGTTATTTAAGCCGACGACTTTTGCGGGGTGACCGTCGACGATTGTATAGGGCACGACATCTTGAACGAGTTTGCTCATGCCGCCGACCATAGCATTGCGCCCGATTTTTACGAACTGATGAACGCCCGCCATGCCTCCGATAACAACTCTGTCCTCAACGATGGCATGACCCGCGCAGCTTGCCAAATTGCTCATGATGACGTGGTTGCCGAGCGTGCAGTTGTGTGCCACGTGAATATAAGCCATAAGCAAGCAGTCGTTGCCGATTCGAGTTTCATTGCCCTCACCGGTAGCCCTGTGAACCGTCGCACCTTCGCGGATTGTCGTCCTGTCGCCTATGACCGTAAAGCTGCGTTCACCCTTGAATTTTAAATCTTGCGGCGCGGCACCTACTGACGCAAATTGATAAATCCTGCACTCCTTGCCGATACTCGTCCACTGTTCGATAACCGCATGAGGGCCGATAACCGACCCGTCGCCAATTTCCACGTCGTCAGCAATCACGCAGAAGGGGCCGATTGTGACGTTTTCGCCGATAATTGCTTTGGGTGAGACGACCGCGTTGGGATGAATCATCGTGCCGCGCTCCGTGAATATTTCGCCTTTGCTTTCCAGTTGTATCATTTCCTTTACTCCTGTTTAGCGAATAGGAATTAGTTTTTCATTCCTAATTCCTAATTCCAGTTTAAAGTTCGTTTCTTCCTTTGAGCACAAAGGTAAAATCTGCTACGGCAACGAGTTTGTCGTCAACATAACCTTCCGTATGCAATACGCCGAAAAGTCCGCGCACTTTGACAATCTCCGCCTTGGTTATGAGCGTGTCACCGGGCACAATCATTTTTTTGAATTTGATATTGTCCATTGCCCCGAAGAGTGCGATTTTCCCGCGATGTTCTTCAGGGTAAAGCATTGCCACGCCGCCGACTTGTGCCATTGCCTCAAGCTGCAACACGCCCGGCATTATCGGGTGTCCGGGGAAATGGCCGGCAAATTGCGGTTCGTTCATCGTGATATTTTTTAAGCCCGTCGCCGACTTGAACGGGTCGATTTCCAAAATCCTGTCCACCAAAAGCATCGGCGGGCGGTGCGGCAATATTTTCATTATGTCTTCGATTTCCAATACCATCTATATCGCTCCTTTTGTAGGAACTAGTAATTAGGAACTGGGAACTAGTAGGAATTAGTAGAAACTAGTTTCTAGTTCCTAGTTCCTAGTTCCTAGATAAATCTTCTTCGCAAGTTGAGTGTTAAGCGCGTGTCCCGACGCCGCTGCCACGATATGACAATTTAAAAATCCCGCAAGCCGCATGTCTCCGATAACGTCCAAAATTTTGTGGCGGACGAGTTCGTCGGGATAATTCAATTTATTAAGCCAGCCTTCGTCGTTGTAGACGATAACATTTTCAATCGTGCCGCCCAGTCCCAATCCCATTTCACGCAAGGCGTCGACTTCTTTTTCATAGGCAATCGTTCGCGCAGGAGCAATTTCCCGCTCGTAAATTTCTTCCGTTATCTCGAAGTCGCCATATTGAATTCCAATCAGCGGATGAGGATTGACCGATACGAAACTCACGCGGAATCCGTCATAGGGCAACGCCATGACAAAACGCTTGCCCTCCTCGCCGTCCACACGATAAATTTTCTCCACGCGAATAACTTTGCGCTCCCTATCCTGCTCAACGACTCCCGCCGCCTGAATCATCTTGAAAAAGTCCAGCGAATTGCCGTTGAGGACGGGCGGCTCCTCTGCATTCAACTCAACCAGGCAGTTGTCGATTCCGCAGGCATTGAGCGCGCTCAGCAAGTGTTCTATCGTGAAAACTCTTGCGTCACCTTCCGCCAAAGTCGTCGCCCGAAGAGTAGCCGTTACATTTTCTGCCGTCGCATGAATCATCGGTCGCGTCGGCAAATCTGTTCGCAAGAAAATTATTCCGCTGTCGACTTCGCCCGGTTTCAGCTCCAGCCGAACGTCTTTGCCCGAATGCAAACCGACTCCGACGCAGGATGTTTTGCTCCTCAAAGTCCTTTGTCTGAGCAAGACTTAGCCCCCTTTCAGAAAAATTCCTGCTTATTATACCATTAATAACTTTTAACGTCGACAAGTTTTTTTCAGAAAAATTTCTTATACTGACAGAAAAACTTTAAGGAGGTTAGCGCGTGGCTTTTTGGAAAGTAAATCATGGACCACAACATAACAATCGAATTTTATTTAACGTCGATGATTGGAAAATGCTTCTTGATGAAAAATTGATTGTCGTTCACGAAGATATTAATATTCAAAGGCAAGATTATTTTTATTTAACACACGGCAATAAATCTAATAACGGGCAGGGTATTCAGCTTCTTGGAAGGATTATCGGCGAGCCTGAACTTTGTACGTTGGAGAAATGGAGCGGCTGGCAACAGTGCCGTTATGAAGTTATCAAATTGACTGTTTGTGAGGATAAATTTTTTCACGCGGACTATAGAAAAGGTTGGACACCAAATTTCCAAAGCACAATTTTTAAAGTTCCCGAAAGTCAAGAATCAGAATTTGAGCGATTAATTTTGCGTCCGTATTTTAATATGAAAATCGACCCGATGACAAATAAACCGACTGACCTTGACGCAACTAATGAGCCGCCCGCGTCCGAAGATAAAAAACTTTTCCCGCGCAATCAAATTCTTTACGGCCCGCCCGGTACAGGTAAAACTTTCCTAACCGCCGCATATGCCGCGGCAATCTGCAACAATCAGCCGCTTAAAGAATTTCCCGACATGAACGAATATAAAAAACTCCGCGCTGACGGCAGGATAAAATTCGTGACGTTTCATCAAAGCTACGGCTATGAAGATTTTATCGAAGGGCTTAAGCCGGTATTGACGGACGGCAATCTTTCCTACGAAATCAAAGCCGGCGTCTTCAAGAAATTTTGTGACAACGCTCGTTACGAATCGGGCAATTTCGTTTTCATAATCGACGAGATAAATCGCGGGAACATCTCAAAAATTTTCGGCGAGCTGATAACTTTAATTGAAGACGATAAACGCGATGAACTTTCCGTGACGCTGCCCTATTCGCAGGAAGAATTTACCGTCCCGAAAAATGTTTACCTCCTCGGCACAATGAATACCGCTGACCGCTCAATCGCCCTGCTTGATACCGCACTGCGCCGCCGATTTAATTTCGTCGAAATGATGCCGCGCCCCGAACTTTTGCAGACGGTTGACGGCGTGAATCTTCAAGAGGTGCTCAAAAAAATCAACACGCGAATTGAAATTCACTACGACCGCGATCACACAATCGGCCACGCGTATTTTATCGACTGCAAGACGCTTGCCGAAATTGCCGAAGTCTTCCGCAACAAAATTATCCCGCTCCTGCAAGAATATTTTTTTGAGGATTATGAGCTGATTCAAAAAGTCTTGGGTGAAAAAATTGTCAGCCTCAATCCCTACCGAATCAACGTTGAGACTTTGCTTGACGCGGAGACTTATGCGTTATGATGACCGTCCGCGAATATGAAAAAATTTTTGCTGACGAGTGCGCGTCCTTCGACGAGTTGAGTAAATTTGTTGAGGCGGGCGAATTTTTGAGTTTGGGTTGGCAGAGGAATCGCGGCGCATTTGTTCAGGCGAAAAATTTTGTCGGAGTGATTCATTTGCCGAACGGTTTTCAAATTGAAATTCTCCCGAAGATTGACGCGCTCGAAGATAAATTGCGCGGGCTGGTCGTTGAGATGATACGCACGCTGAAAAATTTCGCCGGCAAAAAATTTCTCAACGCCTCACTCGACACAGCACGCTTGCCACTTCACGAAATTTTTATCCGCATTTATCTCGAAATGGTTTTGGAGCTGGTAAAGCGCGGGCTGAAGTCGTCGTATGTTTTGCGCGAGGATAACTTGAAAATCTTCAAGGGCAAGTTGCTTGTCGGTGAAAATCTTCGCCGCAATTTTGTGCACCGGGAAAAATTTTTCGTTGCGTTTGATGAGTACAGCCTTGACCGCCCCGAACATCGATTGATTAAGTCGACGCTGACAAAAATCTTTCACACGACGCGGGATAATAAAAATTTCCGATTGGCGACGCGGTTAATTGCCGATTTTGATTCAGTTGAGGCGTCGTCGAATTATCGGAAAGATTTTGCAAAAGTTTTTATCGACAGACAAAATCACGACTACAAGGCCGTCATGGAGTGGACGAAAATTTTTCTGGCGGACGAAAGTTTTACGTCATTTGCGGGCAAATCGTCAGCTGCAGCGTTGCTTTTCCCAATGGAAAAATTATTTGAAGCCTACGTCGCCGCTCACGTCCGAAAAAATTTCTCCGACGCCCGATTCACCGTGAAAACTCAAGCTCAAGAAAAATTTCTGTTCGACGCGCCGCGAAGTTTTGGACTCAAGCCGGATATTTTACTCGAAGGCGACGAAAAAATTATCATGGACACGAAATGGAAGCTTGAAATTTCTTCGGGCGATATGTATCAGATGTTCGCTTATTCCAAACGCTACGGCGTGAAAAAAATTTTTATCCTCTGCCCGCCGCAAGTCGACGGAAATATTTTTTATCGCGTGGAAAATTTAGGCGTCAAAATTTTTGGCATCGACCTCTTCGACATGAACGCCGCCATGAAAAATTTGCTCGCCGAAGTGATGACATTTGAGGCTTGAAAAAGTTTTCGGCGTGATTTATAATACATACAGGAACCAAATTGCGAAATCCACAGTATCACCAAAAGTGCCGCCTCCGGTCGTCCAGCCAACGATTGGAGGTTTCGCGCTTTAAGAACAGAAACCCCGTTGCCTTTTCAAGCGAACGGGGTTGCGTCAAAGCGGGACGCTCTGTCAGCGTACTCGAATCACCGACGTTTGAAGAAGTAGTCGAGTACTCGGCAGACGCCATAGCCAATGACGGAGCTGCCTATCGTTTTAAGGAACCATATCACAAAATCCAAAAATATCACCTCCCTTCCGTTAGCCGGAATGGGATTCACGGCGGTGATAGCGATATTTTACAGCGTCGAAAAAATTTTATCAATAAAAAACTCCCCACCGATTGACGGGGAGTTAATTTTTGCAAACGTTCAGCCCATAGTCAAAGCCATAATCGCCTTTTGAGTGTGCAAGCGATTTTCGGCCTCGTCGAAGATGACATGTGCGTTGTCCTCAAAAACGTCGTCGGTAATTTCTTCGCCACGATAGGCGGGCAGACAGTGCAGGACGATAACATTTTTGCTCGCGCCGCGCAGAAGATTTTTATTGACTTGATACGGCGTGAAAATTTTCTTGCGGGCATCGTGTTCAGCCTCTTGACCCATGCTCGCCCATGTGTCAGTCGCGATAATGTCAGCGTCTTTGACGGCCTCGACAGGATCCTCCGTCCATGAAAGTTTTGCACCGGTCTCTTCAGCGTCGGCAAGGGCATTGTCGAAAACTTTTTGATTCGGCTTGTAATTTGCGGGCGTGGCAACTGCAAGCGTCATGCCGACTTTCGCCGCGCCGTAAAGATAAGAATTTGTCATATTATTTCCGTCGCCGACGTAAGCCATTTTGAGTGCGCGGAAATTTTTGCCCTTATGCTCGCGAATCGTCAACAAATCCGTCAGCACTTGGCAGGGGTGAAGTAAATCCGTCAAGCCGTTGATTACGGGAATATCGGCGTATTTCGCAAGCTCCTCAACTTTCGACTGCTCAAATGTGCGAATCATAATCCCATCAAGATAACGCGCCAAAACTCTCGCGGTATCTTTAATCGGCTCGCCGCGTCCGAGTTGCAAATCTTTGCTCGACAAAAATAATCCCGTGCCGCCGAGTTGGAATATCCCGACCTCAAATGAAACTCGCGTGCGCGTCGAAGATTTTTCAAATATCATGCCGAGTGTCTTGCCCGCCAAAATTTTATGTTCGACGCCGGATTTTTGCATTACTTTGAGTTTCTCCGCGCAATCCAAAATTTCGGCGACCTCGTCCCTGCTCAAATCGTGAATCGACAGTAAATCTTTTCCCTTCAACAAAATTTATCACCCTCCGAAATTTATAAATAGCCGCCCTTAATCATTTCGACGTTGTATTTAAGCCAATAAATTTCCTGCTTAAGTTCGGCCATACCCTCAAGCTCGCGTTCAAGTGAATTAATTTTTTTCACGAGTTCGGGCAATTTTTTATAGGCAGCTTGAGTTTTGAGCCAGTCGCCGTGAGATTGAAGCGGGAAGCCCGCTCCGAAAAATCCTTCCGGCATATTTTTTGTAATGCCACTTCTGGCCGCATAAACCGAATTGCCGCCGATTGTGATATGTCCGACCGTGCCGACTTGCCCGCCGAAAGTCACGTTGTCGCCGACCGTCGTCGAACCGCTGATACCCGTTTGCGCCACGATTAAACAATTTGCGCCGATTTTGCAGTTGTGCCCGATGTGGACGAGATTATCAATCTTCGTGCCGTGCCCAATAATCGTCGAACCCATTGCCGCGCGATCAATGCCGACATGCGCGCCAACCTCAACGTCGTCTTCAATGATGACGTTGCCGACTTGCGGAACTTTCGTGTGAACACCGTCAGCCGTCGTGAATCCGAAGCCGTCCGAACCGATAACTGCCGAAGAGTGAATCACGCAACGCTTGCCGATTTTGCAAAACTCCCGAACCGTCGCGCTTGAGTAAATGACGGTATCCTCGCCGATTGTCGCATGTTGACCAATGTAAACGTGCGGATAAATAATCGCGCCGCTTTGAATCTCCGCGCCGTCGTCGACAACTGCAAACGGCATAATCGTTGCGGTGTCGGAAATTTTTACATTCTTGCCGATATGCGCCTTGGGATTTATGCCCGTCGGAATTTCAAGTTTCGGCATAAAAAGTTCCATCAATTTTGCGAAGGCGGCTCGCGGGTCTGCAACTTTAATGGCGGACTTGGGGAAGTCTTGCGTGTCCGGCGGAATTAAAACTGCTGACGCCTCGGAAATTTTTGCCTCATCGATATGCGGCGGCACCGCGAAAATTAAATCACCTTCCCGCGCCAGTTTGATATTTGACAGCCCGTTGATTTTTGTTGAACCGTCGCCGATAATTTCACCGCCAATCAGCCCGGCAATTTCTTGTAAAGTTTTTTCCATGTTATCGCCCGCTCACTGCATTTTATTGATAACGTCTTGCGTTACGTCAATCGCGCCCTGGAAAATCAATTTCTGGTCTTCCGAATTGTTAATCACAACGTCGATATTTTTCTCCCGCGAAATTTCTTCGACGACTACCTCCATGCGACTTTTGATTTGCGCGGCGTAAGCTTGATTTATGCTCTCAAGTTTGCGCTGAAAATCCATTTGCGCCTTGAATGCTTCCTCATCTGTCATTTCTTTGCCGGAAGTTTCCTGCTCAAATTTCTGTTGCTCGGCAGTGACTTTGGTCTGCGCCTCTTCCATTAACTTTTTGACGCGCGGGGCTTCAGTCATGACTTTATTTACATCGAGTGCGCCGATTTGTGCCTGGCCGCAACCCGTTAAAATCAGCGTTGACGCCAGCAATCCCACTGCCGCCAATTTCCCTGCAATGTTCATTTATGTAACACGTCCTCTCAAAGTCGTTTCATTTCTTTAATCAAGTCGTCGGTCAAGTCGTGAGCTTTTTTGCCGGTGATGATGACTGCTCCAACTCTTTCGGGCGGCTTGAAGTCAAAATTCCAATCCTTGCGCCGCGATAATTTTTTTTCATCGGGAGCAGGTTCACGCTTGACGAAAACCATTTCCAGCCGATTGACTGCCGCCAACATTGACGCCTTGTCGGTTATCGAATCCAAAATTTTTTTCTCAAGCTCGGAACGTTCCCGGCTAACTTCAGTCAGCTCCGTTAAAAGTTCACGCCGCCGATTTTGCCGATATTCCATTTCACGCAAGGCATCTTCCATGAGTTTTCGATTGCGTTCAGTAACGTCCGATTCTTTTTGACGCGACTGTTCCTCGACAATCTCACGAAGCCTGTCAGCCTCCGCACGTAACCGCGCCTCATCTTTCGCGACGGACTCATTTGCATACTGCTCAATTTCCGCCATCCATTTATCCAGCAATTCTCTCTGCACGCGATTACGCTCAAATTCCACCTCGTCAAGCCGCTTGAGCAACTCGTTAATTTGCTCCTGCGTCAAATGCAAATTGTCGGCATTCTTTAACTTAAGCTGAATATTCAAATTCTCGTTGAGATATTCGCCGCGAATCCTGTCGCGCTCCTCAATGTAACGCGGCTCCGATTTTTTGCGATACTCTTCAGCCGCAGCCTTCTTGCGACTTTCCAACTCGGCAAGTTGACTTACGACCAGTTGAGCATTTTTCTGCCAAGCCGCCTCGTCAAAAACTTCTTTATTCGGATCGGGCGGCGGGATTTTCGGCAACTCAACCGTCCTCATCGCCTCATTCAATTCAAGACGCAATCGCAATTCCGTGGCCAGCAAATTGGCAAGCTGTTCACCGTCGGGATGTGCCGCTTGAATTTTTTCTATGTCGATTACTCCGAAGCCGCGCACTTCCCTTGTAACCGGTCTCTCGATTTTTTCGACAGGTTCGGCGGGAGGTTTGGACGTGTGGCTGTAATAAAATCCTCCGCCGATTATCATCAGCAAAATCAAAGCCGCAACTCTGTAGTCCACCTTTCCCGCCTCCTAAAAAAAGTGATTAGTGAAGAGTGGTTAGCGATTAGAAAAATCATTGCACTAACCACTAACCACTAACCACTAACCACTAAATTATTTCTTGCCGAGTTCCGCGATAACGTCCGCAGTTATTTCTTGCCCGCCATAGACGACCGCCATTTTGTCGATAACGACCGCGATACCTTTTTTGTCCGCGACCTTTTTAATTGCCGTGTCGACAGATTGTCTTATCGGCTCAACCAATTCCTGTTGCCTCTGCGCGATTCTCTCTTGACATTGGCGATAATAATCAGCCTTTTCTTGATCATTCATGCCGGCAGATTTTTCGTCGAACTCTTTTTTGATGTCGTTGATTACGGTCTCCATTTGCCCTTGCAAATTTTGAACATCGGGATGAGCCGCCAGAGCCTGTTGATAATCAATGACTCCGACGCTTGAAGAGCTTGCCGCCGACGCGATATTTCCGGTTTGCGTCAATGCGATAGCTACCACGCTGCCGATAAAAATCACAGCAATCAAAATGCTGACGATCTTAATTTGTTTCTTTTCCAATTTTAGCATTACACATATCTCCTTAAGTCAGTTGACTTGATAACGACGCCGATTATATCAGACGCCATTTTCCTTTGCAAATTAAAATTTTCTTCGGGACGGTGCCCGCGCCCAAATCCTCAACATAAATCTCCCTCCGCCATCAAATTTCTGTGCGCTTATATTACCAGAATAATTTCAGATATTCAAGCCGTGAAAAAAATATTTTAGGAACTAGTAATTAGGAACTGGGAACTAGTAGGGATTAGGGAAAAGTCTAGTTCCTAGTTCCTAGTTCCTACACTTGTTAGCGGTTCCTTAACTTGATATAATGTTTAAAATTGTTTGGGAGGGATAATCATGAACTGGAAGAAAAAAATTTTGTCGACGTTGACGGCAGCGGCAGTCGGATTGTCTTTGACATTCGGTACACCCGCAACTGTTCAAGCTGGCACGGCTGATTTAATCGGAGCGGGCGTCGGAATTATCTTGCAAGGTGCTCAACTCAACGCGCAACTCAGTGCTCAAATCAAACATTATGAAGAGACCGAACAAGGTCGTCAGGAACTTTATCAGGCTCTGCGTGAAAAATACGGCGTCAACGAAGATCCCGAATACAACGCCAAACTCGAAAGGATTATAACGAATTTGTCCAAGGGCGTTGAGGCTGTCGACCCGACCATTAAGGATAAGCCGTATATTTATTTCGTATCCAGCCAAAAGTCGATTAACGCCTCCTGCTCAATGGGGCGTGTCATGATGGTTAATGCCGGCACGTTCGAGAAAATCACCAATGAAGATGAACTTGCCGCAATCGTCGGACATGAAATGGGTCACGGTCAAAAAAGTCACGTCGCCAAGAGCAATAAGAACCGTCTTCAAAAGGCGGTAACAGCTTCCCTTGCAGGTACGGCTATCGGGTCATCAATCGGCGGCGGGGCATTAACTTCGATTATCGCTAACCTTGCGCTCAATCATTCGATTGCTCACGGCGATAAAAAACAGGAGACTGAAGCCGATCTTTTGGGCTTGGAATACATGACGCACACCAATTACAATCCCGGAGCTTGTGCGGCAGTCATGCAAAAATTCCTTGAGATGTCAATCGGTGCCGAGCAGTCAAAAGCTGTGGCATTGTTCAATCCTTCCGACCACCCCGACAGTGCAAAACGTCGTGACGCTTGCGCCAAGAAACTCACTGAATACAGCGGCAATCACGTTACGGCAAAAGATGGCGTCGTCAAAGTTAACAATAAAACTTTCATAACCGTTGCACCTGCCGCCGGCATGAGCGGTGCTGAACGTTCATATTTCGTTATGGGCAATTTGGCGGCGGCTTATCACAATAAGCAAAATAAACATGAAGCTACCGTTCAGAACGGGACAGTTTTGTTGGGCAATCAACCGATAATCACGCCCGCTGAAGGTGACGAGGACGCTTACACCATCGCCGAAAGATTGAACGCGATTAAGTAAAGGAAAAGTTTTAAGGGTTAAGGACAAGTTAGACTTCCCGGAGTTTAAAACTTGTCCTTTTCTTTTGCATAAAACGAAAATGACTTGTTCCCGACAAACGCCCTTCGGAAACAAGTCATTAACAGATAAGATGTTCGCAGTTCAACGCTTAGAGTTTCTTCACGTTAGCCGCCTGCGGACCGCGCTCGCCCTCGATAATGTCGAAGGAAACTTCCTGCCCCTCATCGAGAGTTTTATAGCCGTCACTTTGGATGGCCGAGAAATGAACGAAAACATCGTCGCCCTCTTCGCGAGCAATGAATCCGTAACCTTTTTCTGCGCTAAACCACTTTACCTTACCAACTGCCATGTTTAAATACCTCCAATAATTTTATGCTCTTTCGTGCGCAAGCTAACTAATTATAGACACTCAAAAATTTTCTGTCAACCAATCAAATTAACATAGAATAGATACCGTTTCTTTCACGAAGAATCGAAAATTATTTCTTACCTTTCAAGCCGGACAACACGTTGTGAATCTTATCGGCGGCGGAAGGTTGAGCTTCGGCGGATTTGGTGGAATTTTTCTGCGGACGTATGTTAGACAAAATGCTGTTGATTGCCGCGGAGTTCGGTTGAGGTTTAGGCTGTTGAGCAGGAGTTTCTTGAGCGGGAGCAGCGGCAGGTTCGTCTTTTGAGTGACTTGACAAAATGTTGTGAATCAAATCGGAAGTCGATTGCGGCGCAGCTTGAGCAGGTTGAGCGGCAACAGTTTCCGTCTGTCCGAGAACAGCTTGTCCGCCCGCCTCGTACCAAATATTTCCGTTGAAAGTCTGCCCGCCGATTGTCAACGCGTCCGTGAACTGCCACATGCGCCCCTTGAAATTATCTTCGGAATTCCACTGCGCCGACCAAATTTCACAGCCGAGAGATTGCCAATCGATTAAATCTTCCAGCCACGACAGAGTTGCGAAGACTCCGCAGTTGAGCGGCTTGATATTGTCCAGAAAAGCTTTGCACAGGGCAGTAACGTTGCGGCGATTGAATTCAAAACCGTGACGCTGTTTATAGCCGTCGCTGTCATTCATGGCGAACCATACGGGCAATTCCAAAAGAACTCCCGCGCGCTCAATGATACCTTTGCAGAAGGCAGCTTCCGCCGCGGCGTCAGAGGGTGTGAGTGCGTAGCTGTGGTGATAAGCCCCGCAAATCAGTCCCGCAGCATGAGCACCGGCGACGTGTCCTTGAAAACTCTCATCGAAGTTCGACTTGCCGTAGCCGACGCGACAAATTGCAAAGTCAATGCCCGCCGCCTTTAAGGCCTTCCAGTCGACATTTTCATTAAAAACCGAAACATCAACACCACGCATAATAAAACCTCCTTTAAACAGTTAGGAGTTAGGAAGTAGGAGTTAGGAGTTAAAATC
>JAFRSO010000013.1 GCA_017427545.1 Selenomonadaceae bacterium | reverse complement strand
GGGGGTCAAGGGTTCGAATCCCTCCGTCTCCACCAAACATAGAAATTTACAAGGCGGGAGTTTCAAGCTTCCGCCTTTCGCGTTGCCCAAAAAAAATCGCCGACAATTTCTTGCCGACGATCTTTTCTTTTGCAATGTCTAACTGCTTTGTGCTTCTTCACCGAATGCGAAATAGTAGCCGACCTCGAAGCATTCTTCTAAAAACTTTCTGTCCGTATCGTTCGCTACGTCCGTGAGTGCATCTTTGGGTTTTTCAGACTTGGACGAATTGAAAACTTTTCCGTTCGTTAAGCAAAAATTTTGTTGAGTCGCTGTTGCATTTCGCGGAGAATACTTCGCGCTTATCGGGAAAATTTTTTGCTCCCAAACTTTTGCGCCGTCAGAATTCTCCTTGATTTTGATTGAGTATTTGTCCAAGAAAAACGGTGCGCCGTTGTAAAAGGCAATGAAGACGAAATTTTTATCAGCCGCCAATCGCGCAGGATCAGCCGGTGAAAGTTTTTCGCCGCCTGCTAAACGCGCCTTTATTTTTTGCTCGAAAAGCTCCGCCGCCTCCCAATCGCTTTTGAGCATGGGAGTTTTCTTTTGCTCGACAACCTTTGTGACTTTTTTGTCAGGCTTGAGTTTTGGAAGATCATAGGCTTGAACTGTGCCGCTTGCCGACACGAAAAATCCTATGAGCAGAGCCGCCGATATTTTTTTGAACACGCAACTCACTCCCCGGCAATGAAATTCGGTTCAAACTCCTGTATGGCGATTTCTTGTTCTTCTGATTCGTTTTTTTTTGGAATAGTGCTGCTTATCAAGAGTTCGGGATTTTCGAAGCGGTTGCCCAAAATTGTCACCTTCCAACTGCCCACGTCGTAAAGAGCCTGGCGCAATTCATTGCCGTAATTGACGACGAAGCTGCCGTTGTGAAATTCGACAAGACCTATCCGCCCGTCCTCAGGAGAAATAATATCGTCCTCGTAAATTTCCTTGCCGGTGCTGTCGACGAGCCCCGTAAATTGTCCGATAGTCTTCGCGTCCACGCGATAGCCCTCATAGCCGTTTTCGTAGACGAAAATGTGAGCTTGCGGACCGGGGTCGCCATATGTGCCGCGTTTAAGATAAAACCCATAAATCCAAACGCTTTTCATCTCGCCGCTGAATATTTGAAAAGTTTTCAAGCCGCGATATTTGATTTCACGTTCTGCCATGAAAGGACACCTCCGACTTAAGTAACCGATCAAAATTTCATGCCCGCCATTATAACACTGAATAAATTTTCGATAAGTCTTTTTGTTAAAATTTTAACAGCGGGTTTCAGCGAAAATCATTCTATAGCTGTCCAACCTCCTCCACGTGTTTTTTTGAACTTGTATCTGAAAAAAACTTTAACGTTCTACTATGGAGATTTACACATTTCGACCTATAGCAAAAAAAATCCTGCAAGCCGAAAAAATTTTTTTTATTTTATATGCGGCGGCTTAGTAAAAACGGCTTATTGACATGGCGTACCGGTGGTGTAAAATATTGCCGCGAAAAATTTTGATATTATATTGAAAGGGTTTTAAAAATTTGCGGCGAAGATTTTCAGCAAACGCATTTATACAGGAGGTCAATCAATGATTAAGCTTACGAGATTTAATTCGGACTCCAAAAAGCGCGGAGAATTTATCCTCAACGCGGAACTTATTCAAACAATCGAGACGACGCCTGACACGGTCATCACGCTTGTCAACGAGAAAAAATTTATCGTCGAAGAGCCTGCCGAAGAAGTAGTGCGCCGCGTGATGAAGTATCGCCGAGCCTTGAGACAAATGTAACCGTGGAGGGGAAAAGTTATGCCGGATGAAGAAAAGGAAGTTGAGACAGCAGCACCGCCTCCGCCTCCTGCACAGTCAAAAAAGAAAACTTATATCATTATCGCCGTACTCGTAGTGTTGGGCTTGGCATTAGCGGCGGGAATTTCGCTTTTCGTCGTGACAAAAGTCATGGGCGATATTCCCGGCGGCGGCAGTGGTGAAGAAGATGATTCAGGGCCTCGCTATCATGACGCGGGCGTTTTCGTAAAGTTGGGCGATCCTAAGGAAGGTATCCTCGTCAATGTCGGCGGCCCGCGCAGTGGAAAATATCTCAAGGCAAGCATTATCGTCGAGTTTAATCCCGGCAAAAAAGCTGTCATAAATGAGGAGACAAATTCCCTTCAGCCCGACGCCGAAGTTAAAGTTAATGACGTTGCGACGCAATTTTTGCGGTCGACTTCCCTTGAAGACTTCGACGCCGATAAGCAGGACGAATTTAAAAAGCAACTCAAAGACGCGCTCAACTCTGCACTCGGCGGAGGTTCCGTCTATGACGTTTACATTACCAGTTTCCTCTTGCAATGATTGGGGGAGTGAAACTTGTCCGTTGATGTTCTTACTCAAGACCAGATAGACGCGCTACTTGCCGCCGCTAATGAAGGCGAAGCTTCACTGGAAGAACTCAAGCGTGAAGAGACTACGCGGAAAATTAAGGTTTACGATTTCAAACGCCCCGATAAATTTTCCAAAGACCAAATCCGCACGCTGTACATGCTCCACGAAAGTTTTGCGCGTCTTTTGAATACTTACATGAGTTCGCACCTTCGCACGCTGGTAAGTGTTGACGTTGCCTCGGTCGAACAGCTCACCTATCAAGAATTTGTTCAATCTATCGCAAATCCCAGCGTGATTACGATACTCGGTGTCCCGCCGCTCAAAGGAAATATAATTTTCGAGATAAGCACGGAAATTGCCTTCGCTTATCTTGACCGCGTATTTGGCGGCGACGGAACTACTGCCATGAAATCGCGCGTATTGACGGAAATTGAAGATGCCGTCATGCGACGTTTCGTCAACTCGGCAATGGAGCGTTTCAAAGAATCCTGGTCGAGTGTCACGCCGATGAATCCGGTTTTGGAGGCAACTGAATCCAATCCGCAATTCACGCAGATTGTTCCGCCCAATGACATGGTCGTTATCGTCACGCTTCAAACGAAACTCGGCGAAGTCGAAGGCTTCATGAATATTTGTATACCTTATCTCGTGCTTGAGCCGATTATGTCGAAGTTGACGACGACATTTTGGGTTGCAGCTTCCGCCGCCAAAGATGATAAGAGCAGTCACGCGGAAGTTATTCGCAAAAAACTCAACAAAACTAAAGTACCGTTCGTCGTCGAAGTCGGACGCGTGCAAATTACAATCCGCGAATTTCTGACATTGGGTTTCGGCGACGTGCTCCAACTCAATACCAAAGTTAAAGAAGATTTCCCTTGCATGGTCGGTACGAATGCAAAATTTCTCTGCAGACCCGGCACTTTCGGCAAAAAGCTGGCTGTGCAAATAACGCAAGTCGTAAAAAAAGGAGAGGATGCGGCTGATGACGATGATGAGTGATTTGTCTCAAGCTGAAATTGACGCGCTGTTAGCGGGAGGCGGCGACGATAATTCTTCGAGTGATGATGCGTCTTCGGGCGGCGATAATGTCGAAGAGCTTTTGTCCCCGATAGAAAAAGACGCGCTCGGCGAAATCGGCAATATTTCAATGGGCAACGCGGCAACTACCCTGTCGACTTTGCTCGGACACAAGGTTAGTATTACGACGCCTTCAGTTACCGTCGCGCCGATGAATGTCATTCAGCAACATTACCCCTTGCCGTATCTCGTCGTTGAGGTTGCTTACACCGTCGGCATTGACGGCAATAATGTTTTCGCGATTCAAGCTACGGACGCCGCGATTATCGCTGATTTGATGATGGGCGGCGACGGTACCAATCCCGATCCCGAACTCAACGAAATTCATTTGAGCGCAGTCGGCGAGGCTATGAATCAAATGATGGGCGCGGTTGCAACGAGCCTGTCAACAATGTTCAACAAGAAAATTGATATTTCTCCGCCAAAGGTTAATCTCGTCGACTTCGGCAAGGAAGATTTACCTTCCGCCGACAGCAACGAACCTATGGTTAGAGCATCTTTTCGCATGGAAGTTGACGGCTTGATTGACAGCGAAATTATGCAAATTCTGACGGTGAAGGTCGCCAAAGATATGGTTGATTCGTTAATGGGCGGCGGTGATGAACCTGCCCCTGAACCGGCTGCACCTCCTCCACCTCCCCCGACGCCGGCACCTCCTCCGCCTCCGAAAGCCGCAGCTCCTCCTCCACCGCAACAGAATTATCCTCCGCCGCAACAAAATTATCCGCCTCCCCCGCCACCTCAACAATATCCGCCTCAAAACGGCTACGGAAATGGTTATGGGTATGGAGGCTCGCAAATGCAACCGAACGTCGTAACGAATATGCCTGTCTCGCCCGCACAATTCACGCCGCTTTCAATGGAGCCGGTTCAAATCAATGAAGCAAATATCGGATTGATTTTGGATGTGCCGTTGCAAGTGACGGTTGAGCTTGGTCGGACGAAAAAGACTATCAAAGAAATTTTAGACTTGGCAACGGGTTCAATCGTGGAGCTTGACAAATTGGCGGGTGAGCCGGTTGAAATTCAAGTGAACGGACACTTTTTGGCGAAAGGTGAAGTCGTCGTCATTGATGAAAATTTCGGCGTGAGGATAACCGAAATTGCTTCGCCCGCCGAACGCGCCGCTCATCTTGCATGATATTAAAGCTTGCCGATTAAAAATTTATCAGTTATAATGAATAGCCGAAAAAATCTAGTGTTGTGATTGAAATTAAATTTAAAATCTTTTACACGGGAGAGATGGATTATGGCAATACGAGTTTTAGTCGTCGACGACGCGGCTTTTATGCGCATGATGGTCAAGGATATTCTTTCCAAGAACGGTTATGAAGTCGTCGGCGAGGCAGAAAACGGCATGAAGGCAGTCGAAAAATTCGCCGAACTGCGCCCCGATTTGGTGACGATGGATATCACCATGCCCGAAATGGACGGCATTTCCGCGGTCAAGGCGATTAAAAAAATCGACCCGAAAGCGAAAATTGTCATGTGCAGTGCAATGGGACAGCAGGCGATGGTTATAGAGGCAATTCAAGCGGGCGCACGCGACTTTATCGTTAAGCCCTTCCAGGCTGACCGCGTGCTTGAGGCAGTGCGCAAAGCTGTCGGCTGATGATTGATAAGATAAAATTTTATCTCCCGACCGCGCTGGTGCTTTGCTGTTTGATTTATTTTAGCGGCTCGATTGCAGAGGCTGCCGGCGGGTACTTGGAAGGCTATGAGGAAGTCGATCCGAGACCCACCGGAGTCTCGTGGTGGTCGACGCTTGCCTATCTCGTGAGTTTGTTCGCCGTATTCGCAGTAGTGTTGGTTATGGCTTATTTCGCCGCCAGAATTATCGGCGGACGTTTTAACGCGGCACGTTTATCGGCAAGCGGCGGCAGAGTTCTGGAAAATTTACCACTCGGACCTAATCGCTCTGTCTGCACAGTTGAAATGGGCGGCAGGGTGTTTTTGTTGGGAGTGACTGACCACAATATAAATCTTTTGGGCGAGATAACCGACAAAGATTTAATTGAACATCTGCACGCGCAAGCAATTAATTCGGGCGATATGTTTTCGCAGGAATTCGGCACGCTGTCGGGGCTGGTAAAGAAAATTCCGCTGTTCAAGAAGCGGTGATTCAATTTTTTTTAGAGATTTTTATCTACTTTTTCTTTTCGATTGAACTACTTTTTCTTTGCGGTTTAGAACTACTTTTTCTTTGCTCGTCCAAAGAAAAAGTAGCAAAAAGAAAAGACGCCTCGCAGGGGCGTTTAGTCGCTCGTGATTTTAGCGTTGCGATAACCCGAAGCATTGAGTGCCGCTAACGACGCTTCCTGCGTCGTGGTCGCGGCGGCCGTCATCCATGACGGCCTCTAAAGTCGCATTACTTTTTGGAAAGTGGTTATTGGCAAGTGATAAGATTTTTTTTAATATGCGCGGTCGGAATTCTTTTGATGAATTGCGCTCAGGCGGCACCGATTATCCCAAGCGTCAACGTTCAAGTCGGCACGGCTGAAAATCCCGAACAAGTCGCCTCGACTTTGCAAATAATAGCGGTCTTGACGCTGGCTACAATCGCGCCGGGAATTTTGATGATGACAACTTCTTTCGTGCGAATCGTCGTAATTATCGGCTTCCTTAGAAATGCTCTCGCCACGCAAAACGTCCCGCCCAATCAAGTCATAGTTTCGCTGGCAATGTTCCTGACGTTTTACATAATGGCTCCTTACTGGTCACAGGCGAACGATAACGGCTTGCAACCTTATCTGGCGGGGCAAATTTCACAGGAAGAGGCAATTACCAACGTCCTCGAACCCATGCGCGAATTCATGTTCCGTCAAACGCGTGAGTCTGATTTGGCACTCTTCGTAAATTTGTCCGAAGCTGAACGCCCCGAAACTCAAGAGGACGTTTCAACCTTCGTGCTGATTCCGGCGTTCATAATCAGCGAACTCAAAACCGCATTTCAAATCGGCTTCATGCTGTACGTGCCGTTCATCGTCATTGATATGATTGTCGCCACAACGCTAATGTCAATGGGTATGATGATGTTGCCGCCGGTCATGATTTCACTGCCGTTTAAAATTTTGCTGTTCGTTATGATTGACGGCTGGCACTTGCTGATTCAATCGATAATTGTAAGTTTCCGATAGCGGAGGTGCGTCATGTCGGGAGATTTGGTAATTCAGCTGGGGCAAGAGGCGTTGATGGTCGTTTTAATCGTGTCGGCACCGATGCTCGGATTGGGATTGGCCGTCGGCTTAATGGTAAGCGTTTTTCAGGCAACGACATCAATTCAAGAGCAGACGCTTGCATTTATCCCGAAGATTATCGCAGTCTTCGTGGCGATTTTGATTTTCGGGCCGTGGATGCTCCGAATCATGGTTGAATTTTTTTCGGGAATATTTATCGGCTTGCCGTCGCGGATAGGGTGATTTGTTTACTTTTCTTTGCGACGTTTATCTACTTTTTCTTTGCGTGTCCAAAGAAAAAGTAGCAAAAAGAAAGGACACCTCGCAGGGGCGTTAACCGTTCATGACTTCAACGTTAAGACAACCCGAAAGGTAGAGTGCCGCTAACGACGCTTCCTGCGTCGTGGTCGCGGCGGCCGTCTTCCTTGACGGCCTCTAAAGTCACGCCAATTGAAAGGAGGTCGGACTTTTGACGGAAATAGATTTGTTCGACATTCTTCAAGGACAAGTGGCGGGATTTTTGCTTGTACTGACGCGGACGAGCGGCATTTTTTTTATTTCACCGTTCCTGGGCAGCTTGAACATTTCCTACAGGGTCAGAGCTTGCGCAGCGATTGTGCTTGCAGTTTTACTCTTCCCCGTTGTCATGAAAATGTACGTCGTTCAAGTGCCCGAAACAACTTTGCTGTACGCCTTCACCGTCGTTAAAGAACTTTTTATCGGCTGGCTTATCGGACTGGTCGGTTATATCACACTTAGCGCAGTAAACATGGCGGGCAAAATTATGGATATGCAAGTCGGCTTCGCGGTCGTAAGCATGATGGATCCGACTACTCAACAGCAAACCGGTCTTATCGGCACATTTCTTTACAACCTCACGATAATTTATTTCGTCATAACCAACGGGCACCACGTAATTATTTCCGCACTCGCTGAAAGTTTTCGCATTATCCCGCTCGACGCGATTGTTTGGAATAATTCTTTTCCGCAATTTATGATTGACTTGACGGCGGGAATTTTTATGAACGGCATGAAAATCGCAATGCCCGTGACTTTTGCTATCCTCTTGACGAACGTCGGATTGGGAATTCTCGCCCGCACTATGCCGCAAATGAATATCTTCGTCGTAGGCATTCCAATGCAGCTGATGATTGGCACGACGATGATTTCAATGGTTCTGCCGTTTTATATTCTTTTCTTGGACGTGGTCTTTAATGAAATGTATGCAAATATTTCAATCGCCCTTAAAGCTCTCGCGCCCTGACGACGAGCCGAAAAATTTTGTCTTTGACGGTTTATCATACTTTCTTTGCGATGATATCTACTTTTCTTTGCTCGCCCAAAGAAAAGTAGCAAAAGAAAGTGCGCCTCGCGGGGGCGTTACTCCTCATGATTTTAACGTTAAGATTACCCGCAAGGTAAAGTTGCCCGCAGACTTCGCATCACGCTCAGTGCGCGGGCATTGGCCGTCATCCATGACGGCCTCGAATACTTCATTTGTCTTTGATTTGCAACGGTTCGACGGTGAGAAGACTGAAGAGCCTACTTCCAAAAAGCGTGAAGACGCTCGCAAAAAAGGTCAAGTCGCGAAAAGTCAGGAGCTTAACACGGCATTTGTCCTGTTAATCGGCTTTTTAATTCTGCGCATTTTGTGGGAATTCATTTACGGCAACATCGCCGAATACACGATTTATCTTTACTCGCATCTGTCAAACAGCGCGTCGACCGAAGCAATTTCCGAACTGTTTATAGGAATTATGATTCTTCTGGCCAAAACCGTTATGCCGGTTATGTTCGCAATTTTAATCGTCGGCCTCGGAATAAATTGCTTTCAAGTCGGCTTGATGATTTCGACGGAAAAACTTGAGCCGAAACTTGACAACCTCAACCCTATTAACGGCTTCGGAAGAATTTTTTCAAAGCGGTCAATCGTCGAGCTGTTCAAGTCGCTGTTCAAAATAATTGTTATCGGATATTTTCTTTTCCTCTACCTCAAAGATCAAATTCCGCTCCTGCCGCAATTTATTTTCTTCGACTTGCCGCAATCACTGGCGACGGCTGCGGACGTTATCTTCACGATGGCGTTTCAAGTTATCGGCGTGATAATGCTCATGGCGGCGGCGGATTATGCCTATCAACGCTGGCAGACGACGCAGGATTTGATGATGAGCAAGCAGGAAGTCAAGGACGAGTATAAGCAAATGGAAGGTGACCCGCAGATTAAAGGTAAAATCAAGCAGAAGCAGCGTCAAATGGCAATGCAGCGCATGATGAGCGAAGTGCCCAAGGCTGATGTTATCGTCACGAACCCGACGCATTTGGCGATTGCGCTTCAATACAAAAAAGGCATGATTGCGCCTCTTGTCATTGCAAAAGGTCAAGATCTCGTCGCCGAAAGAATCAAGGAAATTGCGCGGGAAAATCATATTATCATCGTCGAGAACAAACCCGTAGCCCGTGCACTTTTTGAGGCTGTCGAAGTCGGCGGCACTGTCCCTTCCGAACTTTATCAAGCCGTCGCGGAAATTTTAGCTTACGTCTACAGAATCAAACATCGCAAGGCGGCTTAAAGGCAATGCGTAATTCGTAAAGCGTAATGCGTAATGACAAAGGAGGTAATTTTATGAGACCATTAAAATTTTTCTTGGCGTTCATATTCGCTTGGGCGTTTATCTTCGTACCCGTTCAAGTGTCGGCGGAAACTACAACCGTTATCCTCGTTCGTCACGGCGAAACATCTTACAATGCGCAAAAACGCTCTCAAGGTTTTTTGGACATTGCGCTCAACGAAAACGGACTTAATCAGGCAAAACTTTTGGCGAAGAGCTTAAAAAATTATCCTATCGACGTGTTCATTGCCAGCCCGCTCAAACGCGCTTATGTGACGACGGAAACTGTTGCCAAAATGCACGGCAAGACGATTGCTTACACCGACGACCGCCTCAAAGAAATTAATTTCGGCGATTGGGCGGGACTTACTCCCGATGAACAGAAAGAAAGATTTCCGAAAGAAACTGAACTTTGGAATAAAACTCCGTGGCTTGTGACTTTCCCGAACGGCGAAAATCTCCGCGACTTGCAATATCGTTCGCGCAATGCATTGGAAGACGCGGTTGCAAAATATCGCGGCAAGACGATTTTTATCGGTGCTCACAGCCTCGTCAACATGACTGTCATTTGCAGCGTCCTCGGTATCGACTTGGAGCATTTTTGGCAACTTTCGCAGAACAATACTTGCGTCAATGTCCTCAAATGCACGGACGGCGTTTGGACACTCGTCATGATGAATTCCGTTGCGCATCTCGGCAAGTTGAATATGTGACGGCGGCTGAAAAATCAATCGTTGAAGTCGAAGCGGAATTTGTGTTATATTAATGCAAGCGTCAAGCTAAAAAATTTTTTTGAGGAGAAAACTAAATGCCCGCACCCGCAGATATTTTAGAAAGTGAACCGCGGACACTTGGCTCGATTATCCAAAAGTACAGCGACGTTATAATCGCCGTGACGCTCGTTATGATCGTCATCATGATGATTATTCCGTTGCCGACAGCACTTTTGGACTTGCTAATCTGTCTGAATATCACAATCGCCCTCGTCGTCATCATGAGCGCGATTTACAATGAGGAGGCTCTGGATTTATCAGTCTTCCCGTCACTTTTGCTGGTGACAACGCTTTTCCGATTGGCACTGAATATTTCTTCGACGCGGCTCATTTTGATTAACGGTTATGCGGGCGAAGTCATTACGGCTTTCGGAAATTTCGTCGTCGGCGGTAATCCCGTCGTCGGCTTCATCATGTTTATCATTTTGGTTATCATAAACTTCATCGTCATAACCAAAGGCTCCGAACGTGTCGCGGAAGTTTCAGCGCGTTTCACATTGGACGCAATGCCCGGTAAGCAAATGGCTATCGACGCGGACTTGAATCAAGGCGCGATTACTGACGAAGAGGCTAAAGTTCGGCGGACGAAAATTCAGCGCGAAGCTGACTTCTTCGGCGCAATGGACGGTGCCTCGAAGTTCGTCAAGGGCGACGCCATCGCCGCGATTATCATCATGTTGATTAATATCGGCGGCGGATTTGTCATCGGCATGGCTCAAAAGGATATGGACGCTGCGACTGCGCTCCAAACTTACACGCTGTTGACTGTCGGTGAAGGTCTCGTCAGCCAAATTCCCGCGCTGTTAATTTCCACGGCGACAGGTATCATCGTCACTCGTGCCGCCTCTGAAGGCAATCTCGGTTCCGATATTGTCAAGCAACTTTTCAACAACGAAAGAATTTTCTTCATCAACGCCGGCGTCCTGCTTATGCTGTCAATCGTCCCCGGACTCCCCGGAATCCCATTCGCGTCACTGGCATTAATCTGCGCGTTCATCGGCTACAGTCTGCACAAGAAAACGGCGGTATCCGAAGAGACTAAGGAAGAGCAACAGCAGGTTAAGGAGAAGACTGAAGCGACGCGTCCCGAAAATATCATCTCACTGTTGCAGGTCGACCCGATGGAATTGGAAATCGGCTACTCGTTAATTCCGCTCGTCGATACCGGTCAAGGCGGCGACTTGCTCGACCGAATCGTCATGATTCGTCGACAATGCGCCCTTGAACTCGGTTTAGTCGTTCCGACGATTCGTATCCGCGATAACATTCAAATCAAACCGAACGCCTATATCATCAAGCTCAAAGGCATGGAGATTGCTCGCGGCGAACTCATGCTTGATCACTTCCTGGCAATGAACTCCGGCACCGTCTTTGAAGAAATTCCCGGCATTGAAACTGTTGAGCCTGCCTTCGGACTGCCGGCATTGTGGATTCCTGAAGGTCAGCGCGAACAGGCGGAATTGAACGGCTACACGGTCGTCGACGCAGTTTCAGTGCTCGCAACGCATTTGACGGAAATTATCAAGCAACACGCCTCGGAAATTCTCGGTCGTCAAGAAACTCAAAACCTCGTCGACAACCTCGCCAAATCCAATCGCGGACTCGTCGACGAAGTTGTTCCGGAGCTTTTGGGCATCGGCGAAATTCAAAAGGTCTTGTCGAATTTGCTCAGCGAACGCGTTTCAATTCGCGACATGGCGACGATTATGGAAGTGCTCGCCGATTATGCTCGCGCCACGAAAGATACCGAAATTTTGACGGAATACGTGCGTCATGCAATGGCAAGGCAGATTACTCATCAAGTCGTTCAAGGCGATACACTGCCCTGCGTTACACTCGACCCCGCCTTGGAAAATCGGATTGTCGGTGCAATTCAGCGCACAGATCACGGCTCATACGTCAGCCTCGATCCCGAATCAATGCGCCGCATGGTTAATTCCGTTACGACCGAAGTTGAAAAGCTCGCCAACGCCGGTTATCCTGCCGTCATTTTGACAAGTCCCGCCGTTCGTCTCTATTTCCGCAAACTCATCGAACGTTCGGTGCAAGGTCTCACGATTGTTTCACACGCCGAAATTGACCAGTCTGTCGAAATTCAAATTCTCGGCGTCATAAGAATTTAATTAGAACTAGGTACTAGAACCAGGTACCAGATATTACGGAAAAAAATTACCTCCACTCGAAACGGGCGGAGGTTTTTTCTTGCAAAAAATTTTATTTCAGGAACGGGAATTTTTGTGTTAAGTCTTCGGGATCGTCTTTGATATGCGGGTGCGGCAAGCCGAAATCAAGCTTGTAATACTCCAGCGAATCAATTAAGAGCGTTTCATTTTCGGGCGTGAAAATAATTTTCTGTGAAGTGCGCTTGGGATAAATTCTCGCCGAAAGAACTTCCGCGCCGTCGTTGATGAAAACTTCGATGCTCGAACGGTCAATGAAAATGTGCAGTTTGAGTTTTTCTTGCGGCTCAATTTGAATTTCGCGGACGGAAGCTATCCCGTTGATGACTTCGCCGGATTGAGTGCGATCAAGCTTAAACAGACCGCTCGAATTGTAAGTCAAAACGGTCTGCTCAATGTCGGAGGCGCGCAAGGCGATTGAAAATTTCTTCGACTTCGCGGCGTCAATCGTCAAGACAAGTTCGTAAGCTTCGCCCGAAACGCCGTCAAAAGTCGTCGCCTCGTCAATCACAACATTTCCAAAAGTTATCGGCTTCCACTTGCGGAGCTTTTCAAGTTCTTTGGCGGGCGTGGAGAAAATTTTTCCGTTCTTAACGTGGAGTTCGCGCGGAACAGTCATCATACCGGCCCAACCGTCTTTGGCCTCGTGCATGTCAACATTCCACATGTCAAGCCAGGCAATCATAATCGTGCGCCCGTCGGGAGTTTGCATGATTTGCGGCGCGTAAAAATCAAAGCCCTTGTCGAGATATTGGAAGTCGCCGTGCTTAAAAATTCCGGTCTTATAATTGAGTTTCCCGATAAGAACGCCCGCCGCCTTGTCGTGATAAAAAGTTCCGTCGTCAGTCCGCAAATCCATCGGCGAAAAAACTAACACGTCCTGCCCGTCGATTTCCGCTATGTTCGGGCACTCCCACATTGCGCCGAGATTGCCTTCACTGCGCGCAGAAATGGCCTTTAATCTCCAAGATTTCGTCAAGTCTTTCGACACGAACAAAAGAATTTGCCCGTGAGCCATATCGGGCGTCCGTGAACCAAGTACAGCATAATATTTACCGTTGTGCTCCCAAACTTTAGGGTCGCGAATGTCATGGATAGAAACTTCTTTGTCCTCAACGTCAGTATCTTCGATAATCGGATTTTGGGCGGATTTTTCAAAGTGGATACCGTCTTCCGAAGAAGCAAGACATTGAAATTCGATATGGCCGTAACCTATCGCAGCCTCTTCTTCAGGCGTCGCGCTTAAGTGACCGGTGTACATGAGATAAAGTTTGCCGTCCTTTTCGATAGCGGAACCGGAAAAACATCCGCCGCCCGTTTCATAAGGCGCGTCGGGTTTGAGGGCAATGGGCAAATGTTTCCAATAAGCCAAATCGTCGCTTACGGCATGACCCCAATGCATCGGCCCCCATTGCGGCGCGTAAGGGTAATGTTGATAGAAAAAGTGATATTGCCCCTTGTAAAAGCACATGCCGTTGGGATCATTGCACCAGCCGAACGGTGCTGCAAGGTGATAGCGCGGATACCAGCGGGCGTCCGTCACCTGCGAAAATGTTTTAAAGTCCAAAATGTTTTCTGACATAAAATCCTCCTTAATTATTCGTGTCGCCGTCATTAAGGCAACGTAATTCGTCAATAATTTTCTGCGCGTCGGTTGAAAGTGTACAGCTCTCATAAGTCTTTCGGAGTTGCCCAGGAAAAAATTTTTCATACACGCGCAACTTTTCAGCCCAACGCTTATCATAATCTTCAACACCGAGCATTCCGACATGTTCCCAAAAAATTTTCCGCCCGTTTGAAAAATAAATCGTGAAGTCCGGCAAAATTTTTCCGCCGTCATAATGGAGCGGTTCTTCATAACGATAAGCAATGCCCGCCGCGTGTAAAAGGTTGGCGATGATGACTTCCGACTTGCTGCGGACAATGTTGCCGTCTGTCGTATGGTGAATTCGATTGAGCGTAAATTTGTCCGCGCCCAAATAAAAAGCAATTTCTTGGTGAAGTGAATCCGCGTCAACCCTCTCAAGCATTTCTACGAAATAATTCAACAAACTGTGCTTGTAAGATTTTTTTGCTTCGATGTCGTCCGCCAAAATTTTTAATTGCTCCTCGGAAAGTTCGTTGCTCAAAAGATTTATCACGAGTCGCAACTTAAGCGGCTTTTTTAACTTTGCGCGTTCATTCAACAGTGCATCGTAAACTTTATCGGAAAGTGCTTCGGGTGTCAAAGAAAATTTTTTCACCGTCCGCACAAAAAGTTTCGTCCGCGTGCCGTCAAAAAATTTTTTCAATTCGTCGTCGGTAATGTCTTCAATATCGGCAAAATCCGTGAATCCCTTGTCGACAATCTCAACCGCGCCGCATTTCAGATAGTAGGGTAAACATTGTTGAATCTGCTCGTCCCCGAAATAATCAAGTGTCTGTAATACCGGCTTGCCGAATTTTTTCAGAGTTGCCGTCAAATCATCTTGTGAAGGAAATGAGCCGTCGATAAAGTAAGTTCGTTTGACTTCGATATTTTTGTCACTGTAGAGCAAGTAAGCGTTGGCAGATTGTCCGTCACGTGCCGCCCTGCCGATTTCCTGATAAAATTGCTCGGCCGAATCGGGAATCATGAAATGAATCACAACGCGAATATCTGTTATATCAATGCCCATGCCGAAAGCATTTGTCGCGAAGACAACTTCAACTGCGCCGCTTTTGTAGTCATCGATAATTTTTTTGCGCACATCAGCGTGAAGATCACCGTGGAAAAAAGTTGCCCGATAACCTTTGTCACAAGCCTCTTTGCATAATTCTTCGACGCCGCGTTTCTTGTATTTTCGGTAGACGTAAACCAAAATTTTTTCGCCGCGATGTAAGTTGAGCAAATCCCAAAACTTTTTTTCCTTATCGATTTCGGCGGCGAATTTGAGGACGTGTAATTTTATTTCACTTCGCGTCAAGAGAGCGTCCTTCAAAATATTTTCCCGCGGGATTTCAAAGTCTGTACAGATATCGGAAAGTTCTTTTGGATTAAGCGTCGCCGTCAACGCCAAAATTTTCGGACGAATATCACCGAAAAGACGTTTCAAAAAATCGGGAATTCTCTTGTAAAACGGGCGGAAACTTATTCCCCATTGACTGACGCAATGCACCTCGTCGATAACCGTAAGCTTTATATCGGCACGACGTTGGCGCAGGCAATACTCAAAGAAACCGTCCACTGCAAGTTTTTCGGGGCTTGCGAAGATAAATTGCGGCGAAAATTTTTTTGTGGCGAAGCCCTTAAGTTTTTGAATCTGCACTGAAGACGCAATGCTGCTGTGAAGTTCCAAGACTTCGTAACCGTGTCCCCGCAACTTTTCCGCCTGCTCAACCATCAATGCGATTAGTGGTGAGACAACCAGAGTAACGCCGCCGAGTTTCAACGCCGACAACTGATAAATTATCGACTTGCCGCCGCCCGTCGGCATTATGCAAAGTGTATTGCCGCCGCACAAAACTTTTTCTATCGCCTGCTTCTGAAAATCTTTCAGTCGGAAATTCAGTGCGGGGAAAAATTTTTTTAAATCATCATCAAGACCAATCATGACCGTAGCCCCCGTTGGCTATCTGTTGCTTGAAAAAATTTATATCGGCCTCATGCATATCCGCCACGCTTGTCAAAAATGCGTCCACAACAACATAGCGATAATTTTTGTTGAGCGGCAAATTTATCTTCGCAGCTTCAAGCTCCAGCCACTTATAAAGCTCCAACGCGTAATAAGCGAACAGTTGATACGGATAACTGTAATTTTGCCGCGTAACGGAATCTTCGTCATCAATCATCAAAAATTCCGAGCCGTAATCGCAACCGAAATCTTCTTGCCCCGACAAAAAGTATAGTGACCAAATTGAATTCTGATTTTCATTCGGAAAGACAGCGGGATAAAGTTTGTAGAGAATTCGCGACTTTATACCGACACCCACGACGCCTGAAAGACTGCACTCGTCCTCGTCCAAAATCTCCATGCCCAAATCATAATAAGTTTTCACATTTTCGTAAGTTGTCGCGTCGTAACGATTGAAATATTCCCGCCCGAATGTACAGATACTTGTAATTTTTTCGAATAACTCGTTCGCGTCGGCACGCCTGAAGGAAATTTTATATTGCTTAAGCTCATCCATTCTTGACTGCAAAGTTTTTCGAATGACGGGACATTTATTTTTTAGGACGTTCGATTTAAAAGCGTTCGGATCGTCTTCGTACTCTTCGAGAAATTCCGCGTCGAAAATTTCTTTATAAGCGTCGCGGTCGTTGTCGAAGTCTTTTATTGCCGAATTGATGATCTGCCCGAAATTTTTTGCCGCGTCGAAGTCAACGAAGTTTTCAAAGTACCCGGCAAAATTTTTTTCGAGAGCACTCAAAACTTCTGTCACGTGCGCCGTGTCGTAGCAAATATCTTCGACAGGTTCCCGCATCTTTTGATACATTGACCAATACACAATAATTACCCCGTTTCTAAATAAATCCGTGATGTTTGAGCTGTCGATAAACCGAGTAAATTGCAATCGGGAAGCCGAGAATAATTCCGCCGATTTTACCTTTGCCGCCGAGTTGAAAAAAATCGTCGACGAGCCCGCCCGCGTACAGGCAAATAAAAATTACGGCGGCGATATAAATCCCAACGCCTGAGAGAATCGCCGCCGCCTTCCAAAAATTATTCATGCCTTAGACGAGCACGCTTGCCAAACGAACCAATTCAGGATCGAGCGGCTTCTTGTTGTTGACAGAATCGAAAAGATTAATCGAAACGACTTTGCCTTCATCGAAACCGAAGACGACATTTGAAACGCCGGAAATGATTGCAAGTGCAGCGCGTTCACCGAGTTGAGAAGCCTTCATGCGGTCTTCAACAGTCGGGGAGCCTCCGCGCTGAATGTGTCCGAGAATCGATACGCGGGTATCAATGCCGGTTTTCTCTTGGACAACATTTTTCAAGCCGACACCGCTGCAAGCACCTTCCGCCACGACAATAATCGTGTAGCGGCGACCTTTCTTGTAGGATTCGACAATCTCTTCACACATCTCGTCAATGTTGTATTTGACTTCGGGAACGATGATATATTCCGCGCCGGAAGCAATACCCGAAACCATTGCCAGCCAGCCGGACGTGTGCCCCATGACCTCGACAACCATAATGCGTTTGTGAGCCGAAGCCGTATCGCGCAGTTTGTTAATCGCCTCGACAGCAGTATTGGCGGCAGTGTCGCAACCGATTGTGTAATCAGTGCCCCAAACGTCGTTGTCGATAGTTCCGGGCAAGCCGACAATCGGAATACCGCCCATCTTCGACAGCAATGAGCCACCGGTTAAGGAGCCGTCGCCGCCGATTATGACGAGACCTTCAATGCCGTGTTTCTGAAGATTCTCCAGACCTTTACGACGACCTTCTTCGGTTTTGAACTCTTTGCAACGAGCCGTACCGAGGAAAGTTCCGCCGCGTTGAATCAGATCGCTGACGCTCTTACGCTGAAGTTCGATTATTTCATCGTTGAGCATACCCTTGTAGCCGTTCTGAATACCAAAAACTTTCACGCCCTCATAAAGTGCTGTTCTGACGACTGCACGAGCCGCCGCGTTCATGCCGGGACTGTCGCCGCCCGAAGTCATTACAGCGATTGCGTTAAGCATGTATAATCCCCTCCCACTCAAATCTTCTATGCTAAAATACCGCGTGCTTATTTTAAAAAATTTTCTAAGAATTGTAAAGCGGGTTTTATCTACTTTTTCTTTGCGATTGAAACTTCCTTTCTTTGCGATGTTAAACTTCCTTTCTTTGCTTGTCCAAAGAAAGGAAGCGAAAGAAAAGACACCTCGCAGG
>JAFRSO010000012.1 GCA_017427545.1 Selenomonadaceae bacterium | reverse complement strand
GATAGTTGAATGGGACGATAACAAAGCCGAATTGTATTTTAAAAAGCACGGAATCAGATTTAAGGTTGCGGCGCGAGTTTTTCTCGATGAAAAAAGATTTGAAGATTATGATGAACTGCACAGCGACTACGAGGACAGATGGAAAGTTGTTGGTAAGGTAAGAGATATTTTATTAGTAATTTACACCGAACGCGGCGAAAAATACCGGCTAATATCGGCTAGATTGGCAAATAAACGAGAGGAGGACGAATATTATGGGCAGTATCCGAATTTATAAGGGAATGCCGCCGTTGACAGAGGAAGAAATTGCCGAGCTTGAGAGAAATAAACCAAAATCCGACGATGAGATTGATTACAGCGATATTCCACCGTTGACTGAAGAAGAACTTGCCAGAATGAGACAGTCGCGGCTCCGCAGACAAAAACAAAAGATTGCAAACTGAAAAATAATCCTCTGTCGAAAAACTTGCGGCGGAGGATTTTTTTTGCTATCATGTGGAAAATTTTTTAGGAGAGGTGACTTTAATGGACAGCAAAGTTTTGTTTAATGTTCAGTACGGCTTGTTCGTTTTGAGCGCGAATGACGGTACGAAAGATAACGCCTGCATTATCAACACCGTGACGCAGGTGACTGCCGCGCCTGTCACGAAGGACAGAATTTCTATCGCCGTGAACAAGTCGAACTACACGCATGACATCATTGCCAAGACAAAAAAATTCACCGTGTCGATTATCTCCGAGGCTGCAACGTTCGATTTGTTTAAGCATTTCGGTTTCCAAAGCGGCAAGAACGTCGACAAATTCGCGGACTTCGATAAAGTTCGTCGCACCGCTAACGGCACTCTCGCCATAACCGAAGGCACGAACTCTTTCATCAGCGCGAACGTCATTCAGCAGGTCGAACTTGACACGCACTCGATTTTTATTGCCGAAGTCGTCGACATGGAAAAACTTTCCAACGTTCCCTCCACTACGTACAATTTCTATCAGTCCAATATCAAGCCGAAACCCGCTGTCAAAGCTACGGGCAAAACTAAATGGGTCTGCAGGATTTGCGGCTACGTTCATGAAGGCGACGAACCTCCTGCAGTTTGTCCGCTGTGCAAGCACCCTTCCACCGATTTTGAAAAAGTCGTCGAAGCTCCCGCGCAGAGTGGCAACAAATTAGCCGGCACCAAGACTGAAAAAAATCTTCGTGAGGCCTTCGCGGGAGAATCTCAAGCCCGCAATAAATATACCTATTATGCTTCCGTCGCCAAGAAAAACGGTTGCGAACAAATTGCCGCGCTCTTCCTCAAGACTGCCGAAAATGAAAAGGAACATGCAAAACTTTGGTTCAAGGCTCTCGGTGAGCTGGGCAGTTTGGAAGAAAATCTTCTTCATGCGGCGGAAGGTGAAAATTTCGAGTGGACGGACATGTATCCGCGCATGGCTCGTGAGGCTGATGAGGAAGGCTTCCACGAACTCGCCGAACAGTTCAGAGGCGTTGCGGCGATTGAAAAACATCACGAGGAACGCTATCGCAAGTTGCTGAAAAATGTTGAGGCGCAGGAAGTCTTCAAGAAAGCCGGCGTCACGCTTTGGGAGTGCAGAAATTGCGGACATCTCGTTTTGGGCACGACAGCTCCGGAACTTTGCCCCGTCTGCAAACATCCGCAGAGTTTCTTTGAAGTCAACGCGGAAAATTATTAAGCTTATCGCATAAAAAATTTCAGGCGAACGGTTGAAATTGACCGCTCGCCTTTTTGATTCACTTGCCCAAATTGTGAAAAATTTTTTCGCAATGCTTGAGATATTCTCGTCGAAACGAAATGACATGCTCGCCGTAAATAAGCCCGCGATTTTCAATGTGCTCCGTCGGCGACACGTCATAGGAAGTATTAATCACGAGGTGCGGCAAATCTTCGCGCTCCACGTCATTAACGAGATTCATAAAATTTTTCTCGTCATAAATAAAAATTTTGTCGGTGAGCGAATCATCTTCCGCCAAAAGTTTTGCCAAAATTTTCATTGCATCTAAATTGCGAATGACACGAATTGAGGCGAATTTTTTTGTCGGCAGATATTGCAAAGCGGATTGCCCGCGCTTAAATCCGCGAACCAAACGTTTAATCGCCATAATTCCAAGAGAAGCTGTTAAAATATGTCCATAATCTGTGTTGCCCATTTTGTTGCGGAACGGACGCAAATCATAACCGGCTTGACGAAAAATTTTGGTGTAAGCGTCGGCACTGCACTTTGACCAGCCGTGACAGCCGAAAGGGATTTTATTTCCGACGCGCCTTAAAAATCTGTCGGGGAAAAAATCTACTGCAAAGCGAACTGCTACGAATACAGGCGCGGTCGTGAAATTTACATTTTCATTAATACCGCACATGCCGAAAAAACTGTCCTCATAATAATGGTCGAGGAAGAAATCCCAATCCGACGTGACACAACATTCTTTCAAAAGCTGATGGCAGGTTGCGACCTTGCGAAGTGAAAAGCCGCCGTTGCCGACACGCGGAGTTTTCTTTTCCTTGTAGCTGTACCACGAATGATAAGCTACGGGCGCGCCAATGTAATCGTAGCCGAGTGAGCAGAAAAATTCCAGCGCGTCATAAAAAACAAACGCGTCAAGCTGATAAATCAAAATGTAATCGAAACTCAAAAACGGCTCGTAAAAAATCGACGACATCATGAATTGATTGTAAGTGTCGCTGCTTTGGAAATATTGCGGATCAAATTGAACGATGAAGTCACCGTCTCGGACGTAAGATAAATTTTTTCCTTCAGGCGCGACGAATACCAAAGGATATTTTCCCAAAACTTTTCTGGCTTGCGCGAGAGAAAATTTTTCAAGCTCGTTGAGTTCTTCCTTGTAAGTCGGAATGACGACCGCGACTTTTGACGGCAAAATTTTTCACCCCTTTACATGTTCGAGCGCGTCTTGTGCAAGAGGCTCATTTTCATATCGTAATAATCGGGCGTCATGTCGAGGTAATGGCGATGAGGATTCTCAAAACGCTGCTCCTCCTGCCAAATTTCCTGCTCAAGTTGATGGCGGACGTAATCGCGAATTTCACTGAGTTGCGGCAAAGTCACAACGCGTTTTCCGTCCTTGACATAAAGCCGTGACAATTTTTTTGACGTGAAATTTTCAAAATAGCGATTCTTCCAAGGCTTAACGGGGTCGACGTAACGGAAAGGCTTGCTCATGTCAACAGGCTCATCGAACAGCGCGATTAAATCTGCCACGGCGTGACCATCGGCATTGTAGACGCGGTAAATGCTCTTGATGCCGGGATTCGTAATTTTTTCGACGTTCTCGCTGACTTTGATTCGCGGAATAAATTTGCCGCTCTCCTCAACCGCGACGATTTTATAAACCGCTCCAAAAACCGGTTCAGACTTCGCAGTTATCAAACGTTCACCGACGCCGAATGAATCAATCACCGCGCCCTGATTTATCAGCGAAGTTACCGTAAATTCGTCGAGGCTGTTCGAAGCAATAATCCTGCAATCATTCAAGCCCGCGTCATCAAGTTGCTTGCGAATTTTTTTCGACAGATAAGCCAAATCGCCCGAATCAATTCTTACGCCGCGAAGTCGTTTACCTTTCGGCTCCAAAACTTCTTTGGCAACGCGAATTGCATTGGGAATACCGCTGTGAACAACGTCGTAGGTGTCGACAAGCAGCGTCGTTGAGTCGGGATAAACTTCGGCGTAACGTTTGAAGGCTTCAAACTCGTCACGAAAATACATAACCCAACTGTGCGCCATTGTGCCGTTGACGGGAATGTTAAAAAGTTGTCCCGCACTGACAGTCGCCGTACCGTTGACGCCGCCGATAAAAGCTGCGCGCGCTCCGTAAGTTGCAGCGTCCATGTTGTGAGCGCGACGTGCTCCGAAGTCTGAAACGAAACGACCTTCTGCCGCCCGAACGATACGGCGAGCTTTCGTTGCGATAAGTGATTGATGATTGACTTGCGCAAGGATAGCCGTCTCGATAAGTTGAGCGTCAATCAGATTTGCGACGACGGTCAAAAACGGTTCGTTGGGATACATAATCGTGCCTTCGGGGAAAGCGTAAATGTCTCCGCGGAAATGAAAATCTTTGAGGCTCTCCAAAAAATCTTCGTTGAAAATTTTTTGCGCGCGCAAATAGTCAATGTCCTTCGCGCTGAATTGCATGTTCTCCACGTACTCGATAACCTGTTCCAGTCCCGCGAAAATTGCGAAGCCTCCGGCGTCAGGGTTGCGGCGATAAAATACATCGAACGCCACGCGAGTATTTTCTCCGCCGTTGACGAAGTAGCCGTTCGCCATAGTCATTTCGTAAAAATCCATCATCATAGACAGATTGCGTTTATCAAATTGCGACATTAAAATTCCTCCTTAGGGATTAGGGGTAGGGATTAGGGATTAGAAAATCTGTTCCCCGTTCCCTACTCCCTGTTCCCTAAACAAAAAAACAATCTTGAAACTTTTCCGAATCAAGATTGAATATTTGTTGCCGCAAAAAAAATTCCTTCAAGCCGTGAGAAATTTCAACTCCACATTTTCGCCTTGAGCACGTCGTAATAATTTTTGTCGTCGAACTTGACAATCTGCGCAGCGTCTTTTGCCTTGCGGACAATAATTTCGTCGTTGGGCTGAATTTTATGACTGACTTGCCCGTCGAGCGTGATAATCACGTCTTGCATTGCCGAAATTCTGATTAAAACTTCGTCGTCTTCGTTGACAATCAGCGGCCGCATTTGGAAGGTATGAGCGCAAATCGGCGTTAATAAAAGTGCGCGAATCGTCGGATTTAAAATCGGCCCGCCCGCGCTAAGTGAATACGCCGTCGAACCCGTCGGGCTGGAGACAATCAACCCGTCAGCTTTATAGTCCATGAGGTGCGTTTGATTTATGTACAAACCTAGGCGCAACATTCGAGCGACGCCGCCTTTTGAGATTACAACGTCGTTGATTGCGTTGCCCAAAAATTTTTCGCCGAGTTCGTTGCGGACGTAACCGCTCAAGAGAAGTCGACGTTCAACGCGATATTCTCCCGCCAAAATTTTTCCGAGCCGGCTTTCCAATTCACGCGGCTCAATGTCTGCCAAAAATCCGAGCGTGCCCAAATTAATTCCGCAAACAGGAACACTTTGCCCGCTGAATCGTCTGCACACGCCGAGTAAAGTTCCGTCGCCGCCGATACTCAACGCCATATCGACATGAACGCGTTCGACGCAGGGCAAGCCATATTCGTCCTTGCGAAATTGCCGAGCTTCAGTCGCAGGCATGACCAATCGCACGTCTTTGTTGTGGTAGTAATTAAAAATCCGTTCGACGATTTCACCTGCCCGCCGCTTACTCATATTCGGGAAAACCGCCAGTTGCATCATACCCGCATCAACTCCAAACACCGTCCCGAAAATATTTTGCCGTGCCATCGTTAGTCCCCTCTTTGCCAAAGAGTGGACTGCGCAGAACCTGCTGTAGCTGCCGCGGCTACCCACTCCGATTAAACGTTAAATATTTTTTATATTGTGTATCTTCCTTTCTTTGCTTGCCCAAAGAAAGGAAGCGAAAGAAAAGGCACCTCGCAGGGGCGTTGCCGCTAACGACGCTTCCTGCGTCGTGGTCGCGGCGGCCGTCATCCTTGACGGCCTCAAAAATCGTCAGTCTAATTCTTCGTGTGCCGAATTAACCACCGATAAAATATCAACGTCCGCCGACGAAAAATTTTTCCGCAAGTGTGCAAGATATTCGATATTGCCTTCAGGACCTTTGACGGGCGAAAAATCCAGTCCGCAAATCCCGAAGCCGATACTCTCCGCGAAGTTCAAAACTTTTTCGATAACTGCCGCGTGAATTTTTTTGTCACGGACGACGCCTTTTTTGCCGACATGTTCGCGACCCGCCTCGAATTGCGGTTTAATCAGCGCGACGACTTCGCCCGAATCATTGAGTAAATCATACACGACCGGCAAAACTTTTTCCAGCGAAATGAACGCCACGTCGATTGAAACGAATTCCGGCAAGCCGTAATAAAAATCTCTCCGCGTGACGTTGCGAATATTTGTCCGCTCCTTGTTGACGACGCGTAAATCACGGCGAAGTTTCCACGCAAGCTGACCATAACCCACGTCGATTGCATAAACCATTTTTGCGCTGCGTTGCAACATGCAATCGGTAAATCCGCCCGTCGACGCCCCAACATCAGCCGCCATCTTCCCGACAAGATTAATCCCGAACACGTCAAGAGCCTTTTGAAGTTTCAAACCGCCGCGACTTACGAAAGGCATTTCCTCACCGAGAATCCTGATTTCAGCGTCGGGAGCAATCAACGTACCGGCCTTATCGACCTTTTGGCCGTTGACGAGAATTTTTCCCGCCATAATCATTGCCTTGGCACGGGCGCGGCTGTCGAAAAAATTTTTCTCCGTCAATAAAATATCCAATCGCTGTTTCATGGCGTCACCAGTAAGAATCCGAAAATTAATTCATTGAGCCGTTCGAGTATCCGTTGAGCAATTTTTTCTGCAGTCAAGCCGCACATATCCAAAAGTTCAGCGCGAGTTCCCTGCTCAACAAATTTGTCTTTTATTCCGAGACGCAGCAGAGGTGTTGAAATTTTTTCGTCCGCTAAAAATTCTGCGACCGCCGATCCGAATCCGCCGTTTAATGTTCCCTCTTCGCACGTCACCAAAAGTTTTGCCGACCGTGCAGACTGTTTTATCAGCTCCGAATCAAACGGCTTGATAAATCTGGCGTTTATCACGTCGACAGAAAATTTTTTATCCCGCAGAAGTTTTGCCGCCTCGACGCAAGATTTTACCATCGTCCCGACCGCGAAAATTGCCACGTCCGCCGAAGAATTTTTCTCGACGACTTCCGCCTTGCCCCAAGAAATTTTCTGCGGTTCAATCTCAACATTAATGCCCAATCCCGCGCCCCTGGGATATCGAATTGCCACGGGGAAATTTTTTTCAAGTGCCGCGAAAATCATCTGCCGCAATTCGTTTTCATCTTTCGGCGCAAGAATATTCATGTTCGGTATCGTCCGCAGATATGCCAAATCAAATGCTCCGTGATGAGTTGCGCCATCTTCGCCGACCAAACCCGCTCTGTCCAAGCATAAAACCACGGGCAAATTTTGTAAGCACACGTCGTGTAAAATTTGATCGTAGCCGCGCTGCATGAACGTCGAATAAATTGCCACGACCGGTTTTAATCCGCCCGCCGCCATTCCCGCCGCCAATGTCACCGCATGTTCTTCGGCTATTCCGACATCGAAAAATCTTTTCGGGAATTTTTCGGCGAATTTTTTTAAGCCCGTACCCGTCGGCATTGCGGCCGTTATCGCGACGATTTTTTCATCACGTACCGCGCAGTCAATCACCGCTTGAGCAAAAATTTCCGTGTAACTCGGCGGCGATTTTTTCTTGAGCACGTGACCGGTTGACTTGTCGAATTTGCCGACGCCGTGAAATTTTTCGGGCGAAGTTTCAGCGGGCGCATAACCCTTGCCCTTAGTCGTATTCACATGAATCAGCACGGGCGCATTAATCACACCGACGCGACTGAAAACGTCCTTCATGCCTTTAATATCGTGACCGTCAATCGGACCGAGGTAAGTGAAGCCCAAAGCCTCGAACATTGCGCCGGGGAAAACTGCCGCAGATACGCCCATGCGAACGGAATTTGCCGCAAGTAAAATTTTTTCGCTAAGGTCGCGGAAGGGAATATTTTTTACGAAGTCCTCAAATTCACGTTTGGCGCGGTGGAATTGCGGCTTGAGACGAATTTTTGAAAGATACTCCGACAACGCGCCGACATTTTTATCAATCGACATTTCGTTATCGTTGAGGACGACGAGTAAATTTTTCTTGAGTTGCCCCGCATGATTGAGAGCCTCAAAAGCCATGCCGCCCGTCAAAGCTCCGTCGCCGATAACCGCAATGATTTTTCGCGGAATCTTTTCAATTTCGGCGGCAATGAGCAAACCCAATGCGGCACTGATTGACGTTGAGGCATGACCGACGCCAAAAGAATCAAAAGGCGACTCGGCACGCTTCGGAAAGCCGGTTATGCCTCCCAAAGTCCGCAGCGTGTGGAATGTGTCGCGTCGCCCTGTCAAAATTTTGTGCGTGTAAGCCTGGTGCCCCACGTCCCAAATTAATCTGTCGCGGCTGAAATCGAACACTGAATACAGCGCAAGTGTCAGCTCGACCGTACCCAAACTTGGTGCGAGGTGCCCGCCGTTTTTCGCGACCGTCGTCAAGATTAGCTCACGAATTTCACCCGCCAGCTCCTCAAGGTCAGGCAAGCTCATCTTTTGAAGTTCTGCGGGCGAACGTAATCTTTTCAACAGCCCCGTGATAATCGCTCCTCAATCTTAAAATTTTTTGTATCAGGTATACGGCTCATATTTTTTGCCGCTGACAATCAAGAACGCGTTAGAGTATTCAATGTCGACATTTGAAGCAACAGGAATTTCTTGCCAAGTCGGCTCTGCGTTCATGTAGTGCATACCCGAAATCTCCGCGCCGCTTGCGGTGTAAGAGTCGCGATCCGAAATGTGATAATATCTCTTGTCGCCTTCCTTTTTGAATTGAATCGTCGAGATGTCATAAGAAAGGCTTTCGATACCCGCCGGAACGATTGAATAGTTGCGGTACCAGTCAATCAAAGCGTTGCGACCTTTTTCGCTGTATTCCATGCGGAATTTCGCGCTGAACGTGGTAACGTCTCTCGTTTCCGTTATCGAAGTAATCTGAACGGAATCCGCGTCGAAGTAGATAACGTTGTCGTCATTGTCGGTGTAGATCTGTTGCCAGTTAGCCGCCAACGCCGTAGCCGCACTCATCATGATGATAAGCAACGTCGAAATAAAAATTTTCCTCATTACAAACCACTCCTAAAAAAATTTTTGTTAAACGGCGTTTGTATTCGGCAATGTCTTTGAAATATCCTTTCGAGTTTAAATTTTTTTATACTTCGCAAGAAAAGTTTTCACCGCTTAAAAATTTCCCTGCCGGTACATTGACAAGGGCAGTGCGAGCTTTATAATTAACACATATAATGAATAACCGTAACGAATTTTTGTATTTGTGGCGTGGAGGTGATGATACGAAAATTTTTTGCCGAAATGTTTTTGAGTTCAGAGGGGGTAATCGTCATGAAAAAATTTTTATTGGCAGTATTTTTGGCGGCAGGGATTTTGGCAACGGCAGCATTTCCTCAAGCCGAATCCGCCATGCCCGTCGGCAGATACAAATGCATGAATTGCGGTGCCGTCGTGGAAACAAAGTATGATGTCAATACGAACAAAATTCCCGCGCCGGACAAACACGGTTGCAAGAAAAGTCCAAATGGTGAACACAACTGGCGGGCTCTCGGTGTCAAAATGAGGTGATTGACATGAAAAAATTTTTGTTGGCGGCGATGTTGATTGTCGGGGTCGTCGCAAGTCAACTCGTCGCCATGTCGCAGGCACGAGCAGAAATGGTCAGCGTGCCCGGAACGGAATACTACATTCTCACGGAAACTTTGCAGTACGACCCCGCTCCCACATACCTCGGTCATAAGATTAAAAACGGTTACAAAATTTCCGTGAAGTGCACGCGAGAAGATATTAACCGTACTATTGGAAAAAGACTTCTGTTCCTTTACAAGTTTAGTCGAGCCACTGACGAAATTAGAAACACAAGGCGAGAAAGAACTTGGTTTTTTAGCACCGATGACGATAGTCAAGTACCGCGTCCTGTCGCCGGGGATTGGAAAACTTCGATGTATGTTCACCAAAATCCTACCGTATGTAAAATGTTTTTGAAGGTGCTTGATTATCTGCCTGCCGCAGACGCTGCCCAAATCAGAGCGGAATTGGCTCAACAGGAAAAAGATTTTTCGGCAAGAGAAAACACGAGAAGCAACTCGTCAATCGGAAACCTGCCTGACGCAGCAAAGCTTGCGGAATTAAAACAGTCCGCGGAGCCGTTCGTCACTCAAGCAGACGCAAAATTTAAAGCTAAAGATTACACGGCGGCTAAGGAGCTTTTCAGTCAAGCCATCGAAAAAAATCCTTACGACTATCACACGCATGATCTTTACGCTCGCTCCATGTACCGCGAAAAAGCTAAGGATAAAAATTATGATTTAATTCTCGATGAGGCGAAAAAAGCTCTGGAGTTGGCGACCGATAACAAGGCAAAAGCGGATTGTTGCGGCTTTATTGCGAAGGTCTATCGCAAGCTGACAATGAACAATCTCTTCGACTCGAATAAAAGCAACACTTACTTGAACTTGGGACAGAAGTATCTGGACATGGAAAATCAATTTCGTCAACAAACGTAACGGAGGGTTATTGTCATGAAAAAATTTTTGTTGGCGGCGGCGTTTGTTGTCGGCATCGTCGCAAGTCAATTCGTCGCACCCGCGCAGGCAGAGGCTTATGAACCTCAAAACGGCGACGTGGCTGTTGTCTATTTCTGGAGTTGCGTTGAGTGCTCGGACATCTACAAACAAGTCGTCATTCAGCCCTACAAATATTCCGATCCTGATCCGCGAGAGGCATATCTTTACGGTTGCCACAGTAGCAAAAAAATCCCGCACAAGTGGGAACGCACTTACACCAGAGAAATTTACCAATTTATTAACGGGCAATGGAGGCGAATGTAACCATGAAACGGTTTCTTTCGGCGACTGCCTTGATTTTCTGTTTGATGTTCGGACAGGCGCAGGCGGCGGACGTTTATGCGACGACCGAAAATAACAACGGAAAAATTACGGATGTTTATGTTGTCTTAGATACCACGGGCAAGGCAGTGATTTTGAAAAAAAAATACGGTATCAAAGTGATGTTGCGTTCAATCGGCAGAAATCACCCTTTGCATGAGAATTGGGGGCTCGGATTTAAAAAGGAAAACGGCGATTTATACGCTGTGTTGGAGCACGGTTTCATTGACGACGTCACAAAGCAGGTTACGCGCGGCAATACCATCCTTTCAAGCTATTACTGGGACATTTTCAAAACGGCCATGGAACATTCGTAGGAGCTGAATGCAATGAAAAAATTTTTGCTCACGGCGGCGTTGATTATCGGTATCGTCATCAGTCAATTCGTTACAATTTCGCAGGCGCAGACCTACACGCCCCAGGAAGGCGACAAAGCGATTATTGATGCTCGCGGTTGCCATTGGTGTTATGAATCGTACAATGAAGCCCAAATTTACAGAAACAAACAGCTCATTGCCCAAGACACCGCGCCCGAATACGGTTGCAGTCGTTCTTATAATGGCGACGGACGGCACGCGTGGAGCAACGAGTCGCGTCGCTCATATTACATCTTCACCAACGGCAGCTGGCAACAAGTAATTGATTATTGACGGAGATGACAGCATGAAAAAATTTTTGTTTACTGCAGCATTTATCAGCGCGTGTTTGATTTTTTTCTCCGGCAGCGCAAATGCTAAGCTTCTGCTCTGCGATATCGACAAAAACGGCTACAAAACTTATATAGATACTGATTCGGTTTCAAGTCGCACTGACAAAGAAAAAGGCATTGTCGGAATATCGGTGCGAGTTGTTGGTATTCGCCCCGACGGCTCAAAAATTCTGGACGCCGTTGAGCAATATATTTACGACAAATCGACGAACAAGCTTTACATGTCCAACCCTACGCATAATATAGATTGGCAAGAGATTGACCCAAAGACGCAGGGTAAACATTTTTGGTGGACAGTGGAATATATTTTAACCGGAACGGTAAGTTCTAAGTCGGAGAGAGGAAAGTCAAACAGCTCCGGCAGTTCGAGCGGGTCGAGTATTCCCGAAAAAGTTTACGTCGGCATGAATGATTACGGCGACAAGGAAGTTTATATTTTGCCCAAAACGATTCGCGATATAACTTTCAAAGGCTACAGCGGTTTTTCAGTGCAGGCATGGTTCAGCGACGGTAATTCGCCGCGCAAACCGTGGTATTTTGTTTACAAAGACGGTCAATGGTGTCAAACGCTCAGTCTTGATAATATGTCGTATCCCGTGCCGATTTCAAAGTCTAGAATTCTTGTAAAAGTCGTGGAAGTTGCCAACCGTTACAGATAAAAAAATTTAGCACCCGCCTGAAAATATCAGACGAGTGCTTTTATGTTGCAGAGAAATTTTTAACGGTAAGATTTTTTGTAAATGTTGAGCATGTCCTCATCACTCAAGGCGACGGGGTCGAATTGCAGTAAAAATCCCATTGCGTCACGAGTATTTTGAACCATCTTCGGGAACTCTTCGGGCGAGATGCCGTAATCGCTCATCTTGAGATTGTCGACACCGCAAGCCGCTTGCATTTCCTTCAACGCGTCGATAAAATCTTCCGGCTTATCGGCATTGACCTTGCCCATTGCGCGAGCCATATCGATAAATTTTTCATCGCAGGCATGTTTTTCGACGAAGTGCGAGAAGTACGCGACGGAAATCATGATCAAGCCGGCACCGTGCGGCAACTCTTGATGATACGCGCTCAAGGCGTGCTCAAGGGAATGTTCCGACGTGCAAACGCAAACGTCCATTGAAAATCCGCCGAGAGTATTGGCAAAGGCAACTTGCGTGCGAGCCTCAAGATTTTTCCCGTCATTTACGGCAATCGGCAAATATTTCGCGAGCTTCGCAATGGCGGTGAGTTCAATCATCGCGGAGGCCTCATTACACGCGTTGGATATGTAACCTTCGGCGTTGTGGAAAAATGCATCGAAGCCTTGATACGCCGTGAAATGTTTCGGGACAGTCAGCATATAAATCGGGTCGACAATCGCCAGGACAGGATAGCTTCCGAAAAATGCAGTCTTCTCATTCGTGGCGGGATTGGTGATGACTGCGCCCGCGTCGACTTCGGAACCGGTACCGGCACTGGTCGTTATCGCAACATACGGAAGAGCTTTTTCAGTCAAGGGCTTCTTACCGCCCGTGCCGAACATGATGTAATCCCAAACGCGTCCGCCATCTTTTTGCGGAATGACGGAGGCGATAGCTTTTGCCGCGTCGAGAACACTGCCGCCTCCGAGTCCGATAACGAAATCACAATTATTTTCGCGCCCGAAGTCAACGCCCTCTTGAACGGTCGGTTCAATCGGATTGGCGGCAATCTTGTTGAAAATCACGAAGTCCGCGCCCCAAGCTTTAAGCTCCCCTTGAAGTTTATCGAGACTGCCGTTAGTTTTCGTTGAGCGGCCGTTCGAGATGACAATCAAAGCCTTCTTGCCGAGTGGAGCCTCCTTGTGAAGGTCGCCGAGTTTGCCCGCGCCGAATAAAATTTTCGTCGGAATATCCCATACAAAAGCCATTCAAATCACTCTCCTATTTTAGCTGCTAGCTATTTTAACACTTCGAGTGAACTTCTGCGCAAGAAATTTTTGCAAAAAAAAATCGGCGGACTAACCGCCAAAATTTTTAACGTTCAATCTCTCTTCTCGCAAGTGATTTTCACGATAACGCCGTTGACAACTTTAAACTCAATTTTTTTCGTGTGATCAGTGCTGTAATATTCGTACTCCGTGTCGTTATAATCGCGGTCAACTTTATCCGCCTTGCCGAAAGTCGAATTTAAAATATACGCCGATTGTCCGACGCGAACGCCGTTTGGTGTCATAATCGAATCGTTGACTGTCGAAATTTTTTCAACCATGCCGCGCTCAACTTCGACCTTAAAATTTTGGTAAGTCCAATCGTCACCGTCTCTGTAAGTCGGTTGCCCGAAAGCATTAATCAAATCGCTCTCACTCATGCCGGGATAAATGCTACCCAGAGCAATGTTACTGCCGTCGACCGCCGCAAAAGTCAACGACGAAGTTAAAAGCATCGCGCCGCAAATCAGAGCCGCAAAAATTTTTTTCATGCAAACCAACTCCTACTGCTCGAAACGTTTTTCAAATACATCCTCGGTTTCGGGGTAACCGAAGTAGAATCCTTGAATTATATCGGCATTGCAAACGTCGCGCAGATAGACGAGAGTCGGCTCATCTTCGACGCCCTCAATTACGACCTCCATGCCGACAGCGTGGCACATCATGATAACGTGCTTGACAATTTCACGGTCATATTCGCTGTTGATAATGTCCTCAACAAAGACGCGGTCAATCTTAACCTGATTGCAACGGAAATTTTTCATGAAGGCGAGGTTTGCATAACCCATACCGAAATCGTCCATAGCAATTTTTATGCCGAGTTCGTGGAAGGCGTTAAACTGCTTGTTGACAAAATCCCAGTCGTAAACCTTATTGCTCTCCGTCAACTCGAAGACCAAAGTTTTCGGATCAATTTGGTAACGTTCAATGCAATCCTTGACAAAATCGTAGAACATGTGCTCTTCCAGCTGATAAAGTGAAATGTTCACGCTGATCTCAAAGTCCGGCATGAATTGATGCCAACGCTTTGCAGTCTTGACGGCGTTTTCAATAATCCAGTGTCCGACGGGAATAATCATGCGCGAACGTTCAAGCAGCGGGATAAATTGCATGGGCGCGACAACTGAACCGTCTTTATCGTACCAGCGCAAAAGTGCTTCCGCCCCGACGAGCTTACCGGTTTTAGCGTCGACTTGCGGTTGATAGCACAGGAAGAAATCTTCACAGCCGCGGGCGATTGAGTTCTGCATAAGGTTTTGCATACCGATATCATACCGCCAACGCTCATAATATGCCGTGTCGAAGAAGGCAACTTGATCCTTACCCTTTTGACGAGCAAATTCAAGGGCGACTTCGGCATAACGCGTCAAGTTAATCACGTCGTCGGCGTCGTCGGGATAAAAAGCTGCTCCGCCTGAAGCCGTGCAGAAAATTGTATCCTCAATGTTGCGAATCTCACGCATGCAAAGCTGAATGCTGGAGAAAATAATTTCAATCTCTTCGGGATAAACGTCCGAAACGTAAAATGCGAACATGTCATTATCGAGCTTGTAAAGGCGAATGTCGGGAGGCAAAATGTTTGTGATATCCTGCGCAAGTTGCTTAAGTGCATTGTCGCCGAATTCGTAGCCGTAAGTTTCAGTGATGAGTTGGAAGTTGTCGAGTCCGACGAAAATCACTGCGCCGCGAGCGTCAGGGGAACTGTTGAGTTCTTTCATCAAGTCGACGTGGAAAGCGTTTCGATTCAAAAGCCCCGTAACGTAATCCGCCTTCAATTTCAAATCCATGCGAGAAATTACGCCGGCAACAAGTTCGGGCTGACCGAATTCATCTGCGCCCGCCGTCATGCGAAGACTAACCCAGCCGTATTCGCCGTTGCGGTTGAGGAGTCTGAATTCACCGGAAATTTCCACGCCGGGATTTACCGACTCAAGCTTACTCATTGCCTCCTCAAAAATTTCGCGGTCGTCGTGCCAAATAAACGGCGTAAGGAGTGCGGCAAAATCATCAACGACGGTCTCTGTAAAACTGAAATCACGACGGAAATTTTCCGACAACATGAATTGCCCGTTGCTTAAATCGACGGCAAAAAGATATGCGTCCGCCGAATGTTGCAGGGCTTCAAAATAAGTTTTGATTCGGCTCAACGGAGAATCATCGCCGAGTTGTAAAAAATTTGTGTTCATATTCATTCTTCCTTTTAACGTTATCGCACTTATTTCTGATTGCGAATTCGACGCGCCGTCAAAACTTCCTGCAAGCTTTACTTAAAATTAGAAAGTAGTAATTAGGAACTAGGAACTAGTTTTTTTAAAAGCCCGTCTTGATTTTGAGTTGCTTGCCACCGTTGAGAGTCGTGATAATTCCCATTTTGCCATAAACAGCGTCGCGGACAGCTTTGCTCAAGGCGTTGCGGGCTTGAACCATCGAAACTTCCGCCGCACCAATTTTAATCGAATACTCGCCAAAACTCGTGTCGCCCGTAGAAATTATGCCGTTGTTAATCGTGTTGCCGTCGCCGATTATGATATTCGTCTGCCGCGGAACAATCCAATTCGCAGCATTTCGGAAGGGCGTAAAAGAAATTTCAGCTTGCGTCGAAGCGGAAGTCCCCGTGCCCATGCCGACGCCTTTAACCTGCAAAGTCTCCACGTCGACGAAACGAACTGTGACATTTGCCGTGACGGTGTACTTTGTACCGCCCGCCTTAGCACCCATCGCCCCGACACTCAAACCGCTTTCCTTAACCGTCATGCCCGTGAGTGAACCAACCAAAATATATTCGGCGGCAAGAAATTTTCCAATCTGCGGAACTGTCGACGGATCGAAAAGTCCCGAACGATTTATGCTGTGCATTCGGGCAACGGTGACCATTTGCTCATAGTCGATTAAGTCGAACCAATCGGAAGCGGACAGTTGATAAATCGCGTATTCGGTCGCACTCGAATAATCTTGGTCGCGGAAACCTTCACTGGTTATCGCCTTGTTGGAAAATTCAGCGACGGCAATTCGCGGATGATTTTTTATTGGCGTCGCAGCCTCAACACTCACCGCGACAATCATCAACGCCAGCAATGTCAAGAAAAATTTTTTCATGTCGTCACCTCACGGAAATATCAAGCGTGATACTCGAAAAGCCTGTCATCTGCAAGGCAAGAGAATTTCCCGCCGCCAGCTGAATTGCACGATAAAGATTTTGCGGCGTCAAGTCAGTTTCCACGTCTATAACGCATTGCCCGCCCTTGAAGCCGCGGACGTAAATATTGTTGACACCCTGCGTTTGACGGAGAATTTCTTCAAGCGCAAGAACTTTTTCACCGTCGGAAGTCGTCACGGAAAGTTTCACGCTTGAAAAAACTTTCGACGCTTCACGGCTCAAAAGTCGCCTCACTTGAGTAGCAGCATCAGACGCCATTAAACTCACCGCCTGTTGAGAAACTTCATTGCCGGCAGCGTCCATACCGTCGCCGCGTGATTGAAACTCGCCGATAATTTCATCCGTGGCAGTCTTTTTAATCTTGCAATCAACTGTCGACACCGAACGGCTTAAGCCCGTGTCGAGCAATTTAAATTCGTCGCCGCCGATATTGCGCCAGTTCGGAATCTTAACGTCTCGTGCCTTCTCAACGGACAGCCGCCCGATTATGACGTAATCGACTTCGCCTTGATCGACGACGTGAGTAAAGCCGCGCTTAATCAGCTCTTCACGAATTGCCGCCGCGCACATTGCAGGATATTTTTGCAAAGTCTCGCCACCGTCGCCGTAATATTCCATCTTCACGGAAAGCCGCGGGTCGTTTAAGTTCATGACAAGTTCAATATCTTTCATCAGCGCGGAGTCCGGCTCATCTGAAACATTTACTTGCGCAGTAATTTCGACGAAACCGCCGCTTGAATTTTTCTTGATAACTTCGCAACTCGTCACGTAACCGGCACTGCGCGATTTGACGACATCATAAACCAGTTCCGAATCAACCATCAGCGAATCACTTTGAACCCTCGCGCCGATAACTTTTTCCACAGCGGCACGTTTGGCATCCTTAATCGCTTCACTTTCGGATACGCCGCTGCCTTGAACGGTGACAACTTGCGCACTTGCCGCTGAATTCATGATTAACAGCGCGGCCGTCGTCGTGACTAAAAATTTCTTCCAGCCCATAACATTTCCCCCCTTAAAAAATATCGGACAGCGTCGAAAAGTTTTTAGACAACTGCCCGTAAAAATTTATAGTCAAGTTTATCAGAAAGATTTTTGGAGTTTAGCCATTGCAGTCATACCTTTTTGATGACCGATCCAACCCGTGGCGTTGATGTCGACAAGCCAAGGATTATCTTTATTGGGCTTAATCTGCCAGCCAATTTCCAACATGCCGCTTGAACCTTTGGAGCCGGCGTTCAAGCTCCAAGATTCGCCTTCCGCGTCGTAAGTTTTTGCTTCAGAATCGGAATTAGTTTCGTACTGATAAGCAAGCCCGGTGTAAATTCTGCTGATACGACTGGTTCGAGTTGTGAGTCGATAACCAAGGCGGACGCGGCTTGAAGTAACCGAGCTGAATTCATATGGATCGCCCGTGGATAATTCGGTATTCATGCCGCCTTGCCGAGTGTAAGCGTAAATTCCGTACATATCGAGGAGATTATTTTTGTTGAGACGCATTGCCTTGCCGATACGAACGTGGCTTGAAAAAATCGGTGCGTCCGTGTGATAAGTTGCGCGGACAGGATTTCCTTTGGCGTCAGTGAAATGATCGGAGATAAAATTATTATACGATCGTCCGAGCCGCGCAGAGCCTTCAAAGTAAAAGCCGCCGTTGTTGACTTTGCGGAAGATGAAACCGCCCGCCGCATATTTTGCAGAACCGTAGCCTTTCATTCCGTTGGAAAGCATAGCGTCATAATGTCCCGTTCCATGTTCGACAACCGGCGCGAAGATAAATTTTCCTTCCTTCAAGTCGAGTGAACGGGCAAATCCTAAGTCGAAGTTGCCGCTTTTCGTGACGACGTAAGAGCCGTTGCCGGTTTTAGTTTTGAGGCGTCCGTAACCCGAATGAGCGAAAATTTCAAAGCCGTGCTGTTCGCGAACCTCTTCAGCCTTTTGAGCGCGATCTCCTTCGCCGTCATCATCAAAATCGGGCATACCGAAATCACTTAAAGAATCGATAACCCTGCTGTCATTTACCATTGAAGGGACGACTACGTTAGCGATTGCAATCGTTTGCGTTGATTCTTTCAAGCCGCCGTGAGAACCGACTGTACCCGTCAAAGTTTTGCCGTCCGCAGAAAGTGCCAAATCCAAGTCATAATCAAATGAAACGCCGCGGCTCATTTTTGTATTAAAAGTTGTCGAGCCGTCCAAATTGCTGCCAAGGTAATTCGTGTTGATGTTGTCGTTGAGGATTATGTTGCTGTTGGCGGAGATAAGATTAATCACGTCGCCCTTGCCGATATTTGAACCGCCGCGTTCGCCGAAGCCGACTTCAGAAAGATCGCCGAGATTAACTTCATTGTTACCGGTGAGCGTCAAAATTGTATCCTTCCTATAATTTTTTGGGAAGATGAAATTTATTTGCTGAAAGCCTTCGCCGTGAAGATTGCTCATCGTTATTCCCGAATTATAGAAGTTGATTTTGTTGCCCGAAACGTTCGCGCCTTCGCCCGCATACAAATTTGCTTGCGTCAAGTCAAGCCCGCTCGCGTCATTCCCGATAATGTTTATCTCGTTGCCGATTGCGTCGCCATTAGGAGCATAGCCGCCGTAAATATCGCCGACAATTTTTCCGCCGTAAAGATTAACTGCGTTGTAATTTGCCACGCCGCTGCCAACGTAACCGCCCGTTACAATACCGTTAATTGTGCCGCCATAAATGTTGACGGTGTTATAGTTTGCAACGCCGTTACCGATAACGAAACCACCTTGCGTCAAACCGTTCAAGGTTCCATCGAAAACATTTAACGTATTCCAACTTGCCGATCCGCTACCGGCATAACCTGCACCGGTAAGAGCTTCAACCGTGCCTGAATAAAAATTTACTGTGTTATAATTTGCAATTCCGCTACCAACATGTCCGCCGTGAATGTGATAAATTGTGCTGTCAAAAATATCTACGGTATTATGGCTCGCGCTTCCACTGCTATTCCAAGCATAACCGCCGTGAAGATATGAAATATTTTTAACGTTCCGCACGACTGTTTTGTTACGGTCGGTACTTCCTGTTGAACTGTTGCTCTGTCCTGCTTTACGTGACTACTGCTCGCATCGGAATCGGTAACTGTCAGCGCATTGTCAGATGCATCGCCTTTATCGGTATAGCCGCCTGTTATGTTTCCGGAAGACGTTTCATTTGAGACGGTAACATTTTTTCCGGACGCGTCTTCAGCATACGCTAAATTAACCCCCCCCACTGTATATTAGCGAGGTAGCCGCCAGCGTCGCCGTCAAGAGCCGCTTAATACTTCTTCGCATTGCTAATCTCCTTTCATCTGATAAACAAATTCAATGTCGTCATAACTTCGATTGTCGATAATTCTGCTCCGCACCTCCCAAGCTGAACTCCTCAAATCGTATCAGATGCCGACAATAGCACCCGCCAAATTTATAACCGTTCCCGCAATCATGTATTCGGCGCGTTGAGCTTGACGACTGCCGAAATGATTGAGGGGGTGATTATTCGTTTCAATCGCCGAGAATTATAGCATAAGTTACACGACGATACAAAAATTTTTTTACTTCAAAAGCCGCTTAACTAAAATGTCGACCGTTTGAAATGCCGCCTGTTGAAGGGCATTGTGAACACTGTCTTGAGTGACTTTAGTCCTGCCGATTTCAAGCGTGGCAACAGGGCCGCCTTTAACTCGCACAAACGATCCTTTGGATTTACCTTCGCCCTTCGCCGCAGAAATTATCCTGCCCGTCTCAACGTCCATAACTCGAACGATAAGATGAGCCTTGACGGTTATCGTCGAAATGTCCAGTCCGACACCCGCAGTTGAAGCACCGGTCTCACTCAAAGTTACGTCATTCACGTTGCCATAAACGATATAGTCCGCGCCGAGAATTTCGCCGATTTTTTTAGCAGTGTCGGGGTCGATAATTCCCGTCGTGTTCAAGTTCGCAGCATTGAGTTCATTTTCAACCAGCGTCCTGTCCATGACGTTGAACTTGCCGACTTGAAAGAGCCGCTGAATCAAATATTCACTCGCCGCCTTGCCCGCATTAAAAACATTTATTTCAAACGGCACCGCGCCTTCATGCGTTCCCAAATCCATTATCGCGATTTTTGAATCCTCAACAATTTCTTCGGCGAAAACGGGCGTGCACATGCTCAAGAAAATCAGCAACGTTACGAAAAATTTTTTCATGATTAAATCCTCGCGTCATCAAAAATAATTAACGACCGGTCAAGCTGATGTTGTAATCTTACACGCCGCGCAGGCAGTTGTCAAAATTTCTTATTGACAAACGGCGGCGGTTGTGATAACCTACGCAAGGTTTTTAAAAGATTTAAGGAGCAGTACCCAAGTCGGTGAAGGGGACGGTTTGCTAAATCGTTAGGCTCGAAAGGGCGCGGAGGTTCGAGTCCTCTCTGCTCCGCCATAATGGAAAATATTCGCTCTCAATGAGCGGTTGTAGAATCGTCGTGCGGAGTACCGTGCGGCGATTTAAGCGTTTAGGAGGCTCACAAACAGCTAAATAAAAGTTATAAAAAGTAAAAAGAAGGTGATAAGATAAAAAGCCTTATCAAGTGATGAGGTCTGTGGCAGATG
>JAFRSO010000011.1 GCA_017427545.1 Selenomonadaceae bacterium | reverse complement strand
GGTACACATACAGGTTTCCGTGTCAGGTGGAACTTCCTGCATATCTTTACTGCGCTCAGGATTTTACGGTAACAACGCTCACGAGTTACCAACCGCATATCCCAACTTTTCAAAGAACTGTCGAGAGTATAGCACAAGTAAATTTCCCGGACAACATAAAAAGTTTCAGTAACGGTCTTCACCTCCTTAGAAATTTTAGATGGTTTTATAAGTCTTTATAAGATTTCTTTGGCTGTTGAAAGCCCCCTAAACATTTCCGTCAGTGTTAGTGTTACTTTCATCAGTTGAAGTCGTTACAGTTTTTTCAAGCCGCATCCTATAATCGATTGCCTTGATAGATTTCGGCGGAAAATTCAACACGTCCAAAATCACGGGAAGACTGCCGACCCTGTTAAACGTCACGGTAATTTCAACGTCGGTGCTATCATCAGTAATTTCCGAAATTTTAACCGTGGGCTGGTAAAGATTTACATGAACTTCCTCTTGCCAAAGTCCGGTCAACCATTCCTGTTGAGCTGCAACCGTTGCCTCGCGATTTGTCCTTGCCACTGCAATTTGGCGGGCGGCCGTTCTGACTGCGTTGCTGTAATGCATATACTCCATAAACATGATTCCGCCGTAAATCATGCCGAAGATCATCATAAAAATTATCGGTGCAATGAGCGCGAATTCTACTGCCGATTGTCCATGCTGTCGTTTCATACGCCTCGCCGTTACTGAAAACTTATAAAAAGTTATAAAAACCTTTATGTTTCATTCCTGCTTCAACGCGCCCGCTTTTGTCCAAAAAACTACTTGCGTTTGGTATGACGCTCCACAGGCTTAACTTTCCCGCTAACGTACGGGTAGATTTTTCAACCAATCAGCTCACGTATCGTTTAAGATTTATCGCCGCTTGCAAGTCGCGATCAATCACGTTGCCGCAATTCTCACAGTGATAAATTCGTTCGGACAAGCGTAAATTTTTCTTCACATGTCCGCAAGCAATGCAGGTTTTTGAGCTCGGATAGAATCTGTCGGCGATTACGACGCGTAATCCTATCCACGCCGCTTTATATTCAATTTGCCGTCTGAATTCATAAAATCCTTGCTCCTGCACTGCCTTTGCTAAGTGACGGTTCGACATCATGCCGCGCACGTTCAAATCTTCAAGCACTATCGAACTTGGTTTTCGTCCGATAATTTCACCTGTGATTTGGTGCCGATAATTTTGCCGAATGTCAGCCAATCGGTGATGAATACGTAAAAGTTTTCGTTCACTTTTTATAATGTTGCGCGTTTTCGAGTAAACTTCTCCTTTCGTATTATTCATCTCGTATTTGCGCGAGACGGAGCGTTGCAACCTACGCTGTTTTTTCTTCAAGTTGCGGACTTTAGAAGCCCGATTAATGTTCGGGTAAATGGTGCCGTCCGAACACGTTGCCAAATTTTTTATGCCCAAGTCTATGCCTAAAGCTTCACCGCGATTTTCGGCGGGCTTAAGGTCAGCGAATTCAACTGCCACGCTTAACCACCAGTTCAAGCCGTCGAAAGTTATTCTCGGCTCTTTGTAGTGCACATTCAAAGGAATTCGCCCGACTTCAGCCAGTCTGAACCAATTCAGCTGTTGTTTATTGCGCTTTTTGCTCGTCGCGATTGTCTCAAGCTTGACGTGCGTTGCAGTGATTTTGATTTTGTCCGTGTCTTGATAAAAGCTGAAGTTGCCTTTGCGTTTACTCTTGAATCTGGGACAACCACTTTGCCCTTTGAAGAATTTTTGGTAAGCGTTGACGCAATCTTTTATCGCCTGTTTGGTTACGTTGTTTGAAATTGTTTGGAGCCACGGATATTCGGCGGAATTTCTGAGCACTGTAAATTCTTTTCGCAGGTCAAAGTTGCTGATAAATTTTTCTCCTGCCTCATAAGCGTCAAGTTCTTTTCGCAATGCCCAGTTGTAAGCGAATCGAGCTGTGCCCGCGAATTGAAAAAGCCGCGTTCGTTGGCGATTGTTCGGTATCAACATTATCTTAAACGACTTTAGCATATTCACCACACTTTCTAAACCATATGCGTTTCTTTTAGCTATTCCCTAGTCTTAATTGAAAAATTGAGCCTCCAAAATTTAATTCTGGAAGCTCATTAAATTCTATTAAGCTAATCGTTCTTTTTAGTTACTGTCTCATGCCGTCAGCAGATTATCAGGTGCCTGGATTCTCGCTGGGAGTGCTGCCGCCAATGTTTGTGGCGTTTTGATTAATGCTACTGGATGCACTGTCAACCATGCTGCTTGCGTTGTCAAATGCGCCTTTAACAGCTTGACCGAGACCGCCATTGAGTGCGAAGATTGCGATTGCCGCTACGAACGCGATGATGAGTGCGTACTCAACCATGCCCTGACCTTTCTCCGTACTCTTAACCTTCTTCATCATTTTACGGATGAACTGAATCATTAGTTATCTCCTCCAATCGAGATATCAATTTAAAATAATTTCTTTGACGCGACGTCCTGTCACAACCGAGCCGCTCTCTTATCGACGGGCAGATTATAAATCATTTCGCCGATAAATTCAAGTGGGTTATAGAATTTTAATGTAATTTTCATAAATGCCCCGTGTATCCCAATCAAACTTCAATGTCGACAATCTTTTGAATCATGACGAAGCCGATAAGTGCCATGACGATTGCGATTGTGATTGCGATGCGTCCGATATCTTCCGTGATGAAAAGTTGCATTTGGTCGTTATTGAAAATCCAACAGAATGCTCCGACTGCGAACGGCAACGCCATCAACACCCACGCAGAAAATTTTCCTTGAGCGGTGAGGGCTTTAATTTCGCGTTTCATGCGGACGCGGTCGTTGATTGTAAAGCTGATTGTGTCGAGGATTTGCGCGAGGTTGCCGCCGATTTCACGTTGAATCAGCACCGCCGTAACTACCAAGTCAAAATCCTGGCTGCCGATTCGATGATTCATCTGCTGCAAGGCGTCTTCCAATGACACGCCCATTGCAATATCCGTCGAGACGCGCTCAAATTCGCTGCTCATAGGCGGTTCCATTTCCTTAGCGATAACGTCCATTGCCTGTTGAAAACTGTAGCCCGCCCGCAATGCATTTGAGACCGTCGTCAGGCAATCGCTAAGCTGATTCGTGAAAGTGTCGCGGCGACGTTTATAGGCCATTGATGCCCAAAGCCACATCAGCATTGGAATACCTATTGCGGTTACCGGTACCGCCGCAAGATTGAGCGTGACGATATAAATTATAATTGCTCCCAAAATTGAACCGATAATCGACATGATGATAAATTCTGCTCCGAAAAGCGGAATGCCGGCTTGCTTGAGGCGGAAGTCCATTTTCTTTGAAATTTCCAAGTCGGCAATCGGTTTGGCCATGCGCTTAATGAATTTTGAAATGCGCAGGATAATATCTTCAGTCTGCTTGAGTCTTTTGGAGTTGTCGACGTAATGGCGGCGCAGTCTGTGGAAAATATCCATGCTCCTGCTGCGTCTGATGAAAATTACCGCCAGAATTACGAATACAAAAGCCTCAATCGCACACAATGCCGCGAAGAGAATTTCCAAGTTCACCGACCGTTACTGAGAACTTATAAAAAGTTGTAAACTTTTATGTCCCATTCCTGCTTCGACACGTCCGTTTTGGCCGTCATTGCTGACAAGCTACTAACGTTTTTTTTGACGCTCCACAGGCTTGAATTCCCCGCTAACGTACGGGTACACATACAGGTTTCCGTGTTAGGTGGAACTTCCTGCATATCTTTACTGCGCTCAGGATTTTACGGTAACAACGCTCACGAGTTACCAACCGCATATCCC
>JAFRSO010000010.1 GCA_017427545.1 Selenomonadaceae bacterium | reverse complement strand
GGCTTGCCGCTAACGTTGCTGCTTTTAAAGACCCTTCTATCAGTCTCTTTTATCAGAAGAAACGTTCTGAAGGTAAAGACCATTTGACTGCCATTGGGCATGTTTGTCACAAAATCCTTGCCATTATTTTCGCCGTCCTTAAGGATAATAAATCTTATGTTCCGGCTTCAACCTCTTGACTTTTCATAGCCGGTCTCTCACCGACTTCGGATAAAACCGGATATTATCTTTCCATTTCGGCTCGAATGTTCTGACCGCCCCATAAAGCTTTTCCAACCGAAAGTTCTCTTGGTGTTCTGCTTCGCGCTCCATGTCCGCCCAATCATCGTCGGTCATATCCTCGCGTCACTGCTCATATCTCATTTCAATCACCCTTTCCTTTTTCGACAAACACGATTGCTACATGTATCCGTCCATACTTTTCAACGTCCTGTAAAAATTTTTCCCATCCCGTCTTGCTGAAATGGTGGCGGAAAATGTATAGGTCTGCCATTAAGCAAAACTTTTCTCCCTTTCCTCTCAAGCTTCATGACTATCTCCCAAAATTTTTCTTGCCTTTTACGGCAAACTTGCTCAACGGTACTATCGTGCTAGTAGCCCTCATCAAAGCATTTTGGAATGAGCTTAGTGTAACAATATGGCGATAAGAACTGCGGTATTTGTCACCTCAAAAAAGCGTGTCGCCGGGGGCGAAGGGCATATCTTCCGGCTTATAACTGTCGTCTTTTTTGCAATCTCGCAGAAATAAAGGTTGTCGACAATCACGTCGCAGGCGGTGTGTTTAACTCCGTCTTTCTCGTAATTCAATCAGAGGACATAAGCTTGATTGTGCCACTCGATAAGCCCGTCGCAGTCTGTCGGCATTTCTTTTGCCCCAAGGCGTATTCCCTGAAGTCAACTATTTGCCGCACTCGCGCTTTATTTTTTATCTCGCTTTGCATATAAATGGGTTCAATAGACTTCCTTGCTATTTCTATCGTAACCGCAGAATTGAGCTGTTCCGAATTAGCCCGCACCTTACGAATCACCTGCCGCATGACGTACACTCTAATGGACGACGCTTCCACTCAAAATCAAACAGCTGATTCTAAATGGCATCATATCAAGCTCTATTTTTATTAATTTTTAATCAACTCTTAATCTTGATTTTATTTTCGGCTAAAGACGCTGTCCTAAAATCACGATATAAAAAGTGTTGAAAGTAAGGTAACGATTGAAAGCAAGAGCGTTGAAAGGTACGTTGAATATAGAGGGACTCTCAAGCGGGACAGCTCAATCGAGTGTCGCCACAAAAAACTTGATCAGTCATTAAATAGAAATAAAAACAGCCGGCTTGAAAGTCGGTTGTTTTGCATTGGAAAGGATTTGATATCATGAAAAAAATTAAAATTACCGTGATTCGGAAGGCTCGCTACGACGATTTGATTGCCCGCTACGAAAATCCGATTGAAAATGCCTGTGACATGGAGGAGGGGCAAATTTTCATTGCAAACGGTTGGAAACGCCCCGAAGGTTTTTGTTTGAGCGCGTGGGAAACGTTGTCACCGTTTATTTTGGCTCTGTCACATGGCGCAGAAAATTTTTACGGCGGCTGGATGAAAAATCCGAAATCCGCGCTCCTATCCTGCAATGACGGCTTCCGCCCCGTGAGTTTTTTGATTGAGACGCTCGACGAGGACGCTACCTGATAGCCATAATGCGTTGACGGAGTTTGGTTTTTTCAATGACGTTATCGAAACAAATTTTTGCCAGACTCGACGCGGTGCCCATCATGTGATAGCTGTCGTGATAAAATTGCGACGCCCGCTTATCAATCAACTCATCAGTTCTGCGGTCGTAAACAATCAGCTCAACCAGGACTTGACTCGTCATATAATTTTCGTCCATGCCGAACGGTGAAATATACTGGCTGTACTGTTTGAGAATCGGACAAACGATAATATCGGCATTGAGTTTTTCGGACAGCGGTTTAATGGCGTCGACGATTTTAGCTTTTTTATTTTCTGCGCGAAGGTCTTGCCAAATGTCGTTCATTGCCATCGTTGAATCTTTGGTCGGCACATAGTCGGCAAGCTGCAACGTTCCGTTAAGCGGGATATGAACTGCCCGCGAAATTTTAACTTCAAGTTCTGCGGCAGTGTCAGTATCGGGGGCTGTGCTCTGAAAAATTATCGGCAATCGGACGATACGCACGGGGCTTGCCTCAACGGAAACCGTCGCTGCAAACAAAATCAACGTAAATAATACGGTTAGAAAATTTTTCACTCCTAACTCCTACCTCCTAACTCCTAACTAACTAAATCGTCGGGATAATTCCTTCGCCGGCAAGCAACCACATCAGCGGATCAAGGACTCGATGCGGTCGAATTTTTGCAAGGCGTTTGTGCATATCGGGCGGCCTTCCGAAACTAGACACTCCGAAAACTCGCACGTCCTTAAAATTCGCGTCAATCGCTCCAAGAAAAGCCGTTTCACCTTGACGCGTGAGCCAGTCGCGAATCTCCAAGTCAACCATTTCACTGTCCGATTGAACGAAGGCTCGACTTTGAACATGCGGACTTTCCTTGAGAATCGTCGCGCCGGATGCAAAGCCGTTTAGCATTTCGGTTAGGGCGTCAAGTTTCGTGAGGACGACAGCTGCGCGGCGATCAATCCTCTTGCCGGGCGGAATATTGCAATTTCGGCGAATGTAATTTGCCAGCGAATTTACCATGCTGACCATATTGGCGGGAGCACTCGTTTGACGTTCGGTCGCCATTGACGCGTTCAAAGTTTCGTGAGGAATTTCAATTCGTACGCTCGACAATAACAGCGGGTCGAACATTATCAGAAGCATTTTCGCGCCGGAAAGATAGCGGCTGATTTTTGAATCCAGCGGCGTGTAATCGATATGCTCGCAATCTTCGCCCGCCCCGTCATAAATCGTCAGCGCGTAAGTCGGGATTTTTTCGCCCTTCTTGGAATTGTCAAGAATCGTCCAAAGTTGCGGCTTAGGTGAAACGCCCGAAGTTGTGCCCTGCAAACAATGCCGCTCCTCGTAAACATATTGCTCGTTGAGTTGCGCGCGTTGAGTCGTATCAACGTCCATTGCCTGCAAAACCCACGGTAAGCCCGAATATTTTAGTTCGTGCAAAAGCGTCGTCATGTAGCTTGACTTTCCGGCACCCGATACGCCGACTGCGCAGAAGCTTAAATATTTATCGTGGAAGAGGATTTGCGGCGGCAGAGGTTCTCCGCAATTTTTGCAGACTGCCTCGCGAATCGTCAAGCCGTGATTCCTGCAGAATTTTCTTTTGCAAACGGGGAGCCGCCCTTTGAGCTTGTCGACGAAGGACAGCTTTACTTCGTGGCGATTATCTTCGTCGGGCACGCAGTAAAATTTCATGCCGCTCAATTTTAATTCTCTCAAGCAGTGCGGACAGACTGCCGCCGACTTGCTGAACATTGCAAAATCTCCCTTCTTAGGAACTAGTAATTAGGAACTAGGAACTAGTAGGGGTTAGTTTATCTAGTTCTAGTTCCTACTTTCTAGGTACCGTCAAGCTGTCGGGACGCGTCGCCTTCAAGTCAAAACGTTGCGCGTCCTCTTTGGAAGTCAACAGGAGCTTGACGACTGTGCCCGACGAAACGTCCTTCCATGTGTCGTCCGGCAATTTTATTTCAAGCCGCCCGCCGCTATATCCTGCCTCATATCTGCGAATCGTGCCAAGCTTGCGCGTCGCCGAATCCCCCAGTTCAATATTCATGCGTCCGTCCCGCCGACATACCAAAAACATTTCCGGCGTCGAAGAGGCATTGCTCTCCAAAATCAGCCGACAATCTTTCGCGTGAGGTTCCTTCTTGAAAAGACCGCTCGTCCCCCACTCCAGCCGATACGAAATTATTTCTTTCGGGCGATTGTTCAACGTCAAAGTGCTCGGCGCGGAATAAGCACTCGTCCCGTCGCTGAATTGATACTCGCCGATAACCGTAATAAAAATTTCTTTCTGCGGCAAATGCGTCTGCAAAATGAACGTGTCCTGCTTATACTTCGCCGCGTAAATTCGATTCATCTGCCGCGCCTTTGCAGTCTCAATCGTCGCGTAAAGTTCGTCGGAATCTTCCGTGTTGATTTTGTAGTGAATCAGATATAAATTTTCGGGGACGGATTTTAAAACGAGTTTCAAGCCGCCCGCGTCAAGGTGAGTTTTATCGACGTCAATTTCGCAAGGATCGACGTTCGCGCATGTGAAAATCTCGTTGACAACGCAAAGTTCCCGCGTCGCACTGATGACGGCAATTTTAACCTTATCGCCGCTCAATGAAAATTCGCAAGCCTCATCGGAACTTTCAGCCTGCTTGCAAACGATACCGCTGCCTAAAATTTCGTCAACCTTATCCGCCGCGAAAAGTTTTCTGTCAATCGGCACGTCCTTAGCAACTTCCTTAAACCAAACGGCAAAATCTCCCGTCGACTTCCACTTGAAAAAAACTCTTCCGCCGCGAACACTGCAAATTAAATTCTCCAAAATCTTAGGCGGCTTTTCAGGCGTCAAATTCACCGTCAAGCCGTGACTGTATTTATAAGTGCGCTCAATCTTCCACACGCCGTTTAAAATTTCGTCGGAGCTTTGGCGCGTGAAATATTTTTGATCGTTAGCGGCGGCGTCTTCGGCGGAATGGTAGACGCATTGCAGGCGATATTGATACTGCTTGCGATTGCGGACGCTGTTATCGATGAAGGGCGATTGAGTGCAGTCAGCTACGACAACGCTTTTGCCGGCACTGTCACTGCGCAAAATCCTAATGCCCAGACAATTTTCCGACGGCAACCGCCAAATAAATTTGCACGCGCCATCTTCAGTCTTGGCAATTAATTTTTTCTCGTCAAGGTCGCTGTAATGGACGGCAGTCGTCGTGGTCGGAGCTGAAATCGTTCCCAGGCGCGTCGAAAAAATCGCATAGCCGTACAAAATCCCCGGCTTAACGTCATTGTCGTTAAATTCGAGGCGGTCAGTATTCTCAAGTAAAATTTCACCGTCGCGATAAGTTTTCGGGACGCCGCCGGCCTTGCGAATCAGCGTATAAGTCAATCCCAAATCGGCGGGGGCTTGCCATGAGACGTTGCAAATCAAATTCGATTCGGCGGAACTTGCACTTGTCGACTTCGCCTTGACGGAAATTTTGCTGATTGTCGAGACGGGCGCGGTCGAATAATTTTCGCGGAGAGTGGCGACAATCGTCGGCGGAGCTTTTGGAGTGATGAGTTTCAATCTGTCGACAGCGGGCTTGTAATCTTTAATCTTGCGCAAAATCTCAATGCAATCACTGACGGCTTTGGCGGGAGCAATCGAAAGGCTCGGCAACTTTTTTTCCGCCCACGTGAAAAGCTCGCGCTTCTTGAGTTCATTGGCAGTCTTGTTGATACGCCACTCAATTTTTTTGAGGTCGTTGGATTCGGGCTTGAGGAGTTTGGCTTTGGCGAGGATTTTAATAATTTCCGCCGTGACAATGTGAACGTCCTCATCAGCGTTACGCGCCTGTTCGACGAGATCAAGCATTGAATTCATTTCGGCAACGTAATCGGAAAATTTCCTAAGCTCGGCAAATGAAAAATCACACGACGTGCAACGGTTCGCAGTCGCAGGAATTTTCTTGCCGCATTTCGGACACTCGACGAAAAAATTATCACCGCAGATTTTGCAACGGGCATTTAAACTTTCCTCACGCGTCCGAAAATTTTCAAAGCTTCCGCAGTTCGCGCACGTCACGCAAAATGAATTTTCGCCCGCGTCATTGACTGATTCGTAAGGATTTTTCAGCAATCCCGCCGCCTTATTGTACAGCGCGGCACTCAACTCGTAGTTTAAAAAATTCGGGAAGGTTCGCCGAATACGATTAATGCAGTTGTCGGCAAAATAGTTATCGCGCTTGAAAAGTTCGGGCGCGGCTTTTATATCGGCAAAAAATTTCGCCAGCGTCTCAATCTTTAGCGAGTGGTCGTATTTGAAGCGGCTGTCGTCATTGTTGAAAACTTGCGTCTGCGCGAGGTTGAGCAGGGCTTTAATCGCTTGCCATTGCGGAATCGGCGCGGAAAATTTTTTAGCCTCGTCGCGAAAAATTTCCCTCAAGTCATCAGTCGAACGGCGACGATAAAAATCCGGCGAAGGCTCAATCTGATTCTCCAGAAAAAATGCCAGCTCGTAAAGATTTTGAACGCCTGCCGACCACGGGAAATTTTTTTCATCGGGAACTTTTTGGAACGCCGCAAAATTTTTCCTAAGCTCCTCCATCACCGAATCCGACAAGAAAAAATTATTCAGCGTCGCCAAAATTTTCTGCGCAGTCTTCTCCGGCTTTATCTCAAAACCTTGCTCCTTGTAAGTCGCCTCAATCGTCGCCAAACTCAACCGCAACTTGTCCCGCACCTGCCGAATTTGCGCCTGATTAACCTGCAATGTGCCCGACGTGTCGCCGCGCTGAATATCTATGTAAAGCCGCAATTCCTCAATACGCTGTTGCTTGAGTGATTCCGCTTCCCGCTGCCGAAAACGCGGATTGTCAATCGTCAACGCAATGTACTCGTCCATTTGCAACATTTCGCGGATTTCAGCCAGACGTGTCGGGTCGACGGTCGTATTTTGTTCGGCTGTCAATCGCTTCCGCCAAGATTCGTGAGCGGCTCGAATTTTCTTCACGTTGTCGGGAGGGTCAAATTCCAAGCCGAGCATTTCAAAAATATTTTGTTTCGCCAAATTCAATCCTCCCCAAAATTTTATTTGTCTTTTTGACGCTGAATTCGTTGCATGAAATATTATCAGAAAATCTTCAGATTAACAAGCCTTTTTAGCGGTCAGCTGTCAGCAGTCAGTTTGATGAATTTTTCTTCCAGCGGCCGCCCCGCACATAAATTTTCTGTCGTGTCCAACGCAACAATTTTTCCGCAATTCAAAATCGCCACGCGGTCGCAGAGATTTTCCGCCTCCTCAATGTAATGCGTCGTCAATACGATTGTGATTCCCTGCGCCTTCAAGTCGATTATCAGCTCCCAAATTTTATGGCGGACTTGCGGGTCGAGGGCAACGGTCGGTTCGTCGAGGAATAAAATTTTCGGGCGATGAATCAGTGCGCGGACGATAAGTAAACGTCGTTTCATGCCGCCGGATAATTCCCGAACGAATGATTGCCTAACTTTTTCCAGCTCCACAAATTTTAAAAGCTCGTCGATACGCTCACGCCGCTCAAGTTTCGGCAGATGATGTAACCTTGCGTGAAGCTCCAAATTTTCTTCAACCGTCAAATCCTGGTCGAAGTTCAAATGTTGCGGCACCAGTCCCAGTAAACTCTTGATAAAAATTTCATTGCCGCGAATCGGTCTTCCCTCAAAAAAAATATCGCCCGCAGTCGGTTTGAGTTGCAGCGTCAACATTTTAATCGTCGTAGTTTTACCGGCACCGTTTTTGCCGAGCAGTCCGAAAACTTCGCCGTCCGCAATGGAAAAAGTTATGCCGTCAACCGCATGAACACTGCCGAAAAATTTTTTCACGTCAACCAGTTCAATCACGCATATAACCTCCTTGCAAAAGCCGTCAAGGATGACGGCGCCGCGACCACGCCGCAGGATAGCGGCGTTAGCGGCACACAACTTTTCGGGTTATCGCAACCTTTGAACCATGAACGACTTAACGCCCCTGCGAGGGGTCTTTTTCTTTTGCTACTTTTCTTTTGGACAAGCAAAAGAAAAGTAGAGAAAAGTTGCAACGCAAATTATAACGGTGTAAAATATAAATCGCAATTATTGATACCATTTAGTTCACAGCAAAGGAAGTGATAGAAATGGAGCTGAGACAGCTTGAGTATTTTCAGATGGCAAGCCGCTTAAAAAACATCACCCGCGCCGCACAAAGACTGAGAGTTTCGCAACCGAACATCACCGTAGCAATAAAAAAGTTGGAAACGGAACTGGGCGTTCAGCTCTTCGACCGCAGTCAAAAACAACTGACATTGACGCCGGAAGGATCAGTTTTTCTCAAACGAATTGAACTTGCCTTGAGGAATATTGAAGACGCGATTTTGGAAGTCAACGACTACAAGCAGTTGCAAAAGGGCACAATTAAAATCGGAATTCCGCCGATGATGGGTGCGTATCTTTTCCCGAAAGTTTTTTCAGGCTTCCGACAACTTCGCCCTAATCTTGATGTGTTGCTTTATGAAGAAGGCTCGCTGACCATTCGCGAAAAGCTGGAGAGTGACGAGCTTGACTTTGGAATTATAATCGTTCCCGAATCAACGCCGAATTTAAATGTTTTGAAATTGAGCCGAAATCAACTGATGGTTTGCGTGGCTAAAGACAGTCCGCTTGCCAAAAATTACGAAATCACTCCGAAAGATATGGCAGAATCAGATTTAATCATGATGAAGGAGGGCGCGTATCTCCGCGAAGTCGTGCAAGGGAAATTGTCCGCGCTGAAAATTTCTCCGCACACCGTCCTTGAGTCAAGCCAAATCGTCACGATTAAAGGTCTCGTCGCCCACAAAGTCGGAATAGCTTTTCTGCTTGACTTCATATGTGAAAATTCCCCCGACATTGCAGCTATTCCGTTTTACGATCCGATTTTTGTCGATATAGGTTTGGCGTGGAAGAGAGAAAAATACGTCTCGAAGGCGGCGCAAGCGTTCATTGATTTTTGCAAACAGCCGCTGTGATAATTAGAAAGTAGAAAGTAGAGAGTAGAAAGTAGAGAGTAGATTTTTCTATTCCCTACTTTCTATTCCCTAATCTCTTTTGCAGGAAAAATCCGCGGCTTGTCTAATTTATACAATCACTTTATCACGAAAAAATTTTGCAGGGGGTGTACAGTTTTATGGGGAAATTAATCGTAATCGAAGGCTCGGACGGTTCCGGCAAGGCAACGCAGACTAAAAAACTTTACGAACGTCTGCGAGATTTGGAAGGCAATGTGCGGCGTGTGAGTTTTCCCAACTACCAGTCCGAATCTTCCGCGCTGATAAACATGTATTTGCGCGGCGACTTCGGAGGAGATGCGGAGGCTGTCAACCCCTACGCGGCGGCGACATTCTACGCCGTCGACAGGTTCGCCAGTTTTGTTGAGTGGAAAAATTTTTATGAGCGCGGCGGAATTATCTTGAGTGATCGTTACGTCGGCTCGAACATGGCTTATCAGGCGGCGAAGTTCAAAAAGAAAACTGAACGCACGAGATTTTTCACTTGGCTGGACGATTTGGAGTATGAACGCTTCGGATTGCCGCGCCCCGATATGACGATTTTTTTGGACATGCCGCCGGCAATCAGCGCGATTCTTCGCAGGGAACGCGGTCGCGAGGACATTCACGAGAGCGACGCCGATTACATGAACAAAATTTACAACGTCTACAAGGAGATTGCGCAGAAATTTGACTGGAAGGTTGTACCTTGCGCCGACAAAAATTTTGCTCGAAGCACCACCGACATTCACGAAAATATTTTGGCACTGGTCGAAGAACTTTTGATAAAAAAATTTGATCCCGTCGATTAAGTGGAGGTGCTTTTTCTGTTCGCGCAGATAAAAAAATTCCTTGCAAATGTTACAGTGGGGGGGGGCTTACTTAATCAGGGAGGACGGATTTTTTTTCATCATCCTCTTGATTTTGAACTCGCCTATAATTTTTTTGACCGAAGATTTTCAATCGGGCGCAGTAAAATTTTGGCTCGGAGCATTCGCGTTACTTCTCGTTACGGCGGCAATTCACTTTCTGCCGCTGAAGTTTCGTCGACTTTTACAAATCGTCTCGATAATTTTATTCGCAATGATTTTCGTGGCGGATATTTTTTTGCTCCAAAAATTTTCCGTACCGCTGAACTTTGACACCTTACAAATTTTACTCGGCACCAATCCAATAGAAGCAAAAGAATTTCTTCAAGAATATATTTTAAATTTCAAAATCCTGGGAAGCTTGACGGCTTTTATTTTTTTCATCTTAGCGTTGATTTTCGGGCTGAAAAAATTTTTTGCGACTCGTTCGGTGGAAAGGCTCCGGCGATTGTCGATTGATTTGCTGATAATTTTATTCCTGCCAATGATGATTTACGCTTTAGCCGTGCTAAATGCCCTGCTTAACGTGACAAGTAATTTTCTCGGCAACACGCGACTTTGGCGCACTGTGCAAGAAATTAATCATCTCGTTCAGACCGCGCCAATCGGGAGTGAGGAAAAAATTTTTGCGGAAATGGACAAGCAACTTGAGACTGAAAAAATTCTTGCTGACGGTTCGGACATTCCGTTTGTAATATTTATTTTGGGTGAATCGATTGACCGAAATCACATGCAACTTTACGGCTATCACTTGCCGACGACGCCGCGCTTAAATACCCGATATGAACGAGGGGAAATTTTCCGCTTCAACGATACGACAGCTTGCGCCAACAATACCGCTCCTGCAATGGCGAGAATTTTTACCTTCGCCGAAAAGGACGAGCCTCAAAACGATTGGTATTTCAAGGCGAATCTGTTCGACATTTTGCGCCGTGCAAATTATCATACGGTGTGGCTGTCGAATCAGAGTCCGCTCGGCTTATGGGGAAATTTTGACAGATATTTTTCTGCGCGGTGTGATGAAAAATTTTTTATCGAGTCGGAAGACAAAATCTCACGGCAACGGCAAGTTGACGGAGTGTTACTGCCCGTGCTTGATGAATTTCTTGCCGCTTCGACCGATGAAAAAAATTTTTACGTCATTCATCTTTACGGCACGCACGGAATTTACAAGGAGCGTTATCCTGCCGAATTTGAAAAATTTTCTGCCCGCGACGAAAATAAACCTCATGAACATTGGCGGCAAGTCACTGCCGAATATGATAATGCCGTTCTGTACAATGATTTTATTGTCGACGAAATTATCCGCCGCTTCGAGGACAAAAACGCTGTGTTGATTTACATTTCCGACCACGGCGAGGAAGTTTATGAGGGGCGAGATTTTGCGTGGCACTCTTTGGAGGAAGAGGGTAACGTTCATATGATTGAAATTCCCGCGTTGATTTGGGCGTCGAAAAGTTTTCGTGAACGTTATTCCGAAAAAATTTCCGCACTTAACGCCGCACTTGACCGCCCCTATCGCACGGATTATTTGATTCATGCAATTTTAGATTTAATGGACATACGCACGACTTCTTTTGACGCGTCCAAGAGCATTATCAACGAAAAATTTTTTGAACGACCGAGAATTTACAACGGCAAGCCTTACACGAAATAACAAAATCCGCCCGATTTGCCGAGCGGGAATTTTTTTTTAGTTAGGAGTTAGGAGTTTTAAAACTTCTCCCATTTCCCATTTCCCTTAAAAATCAATCAAGTTCATTAGCGTCTTTGGGCGTATGAGCCAAAACTTTTTTGCCGCTGAACATGCTGGAGACTTCGCTTTCACCTTCCATGAATTCGGCGCGGACAACCATGTAGAAATGCCCGATTGCGAAGAGAATTATAAACCACGCAACGTAATGATGAATGTAATGGCTCATCATTTCGCTGCCGACGAGTACATTCACCCAGCCGAAAAGTGAACCGAATACTGATGACGGATTCGCCATGAGGTACATTGCAAAGCCCGTCAAAATTTCAACTGCGAGCAAAACATAAAGCATTGCATACGAGCCGCGTGCCAGAGGATTTCTCAAGAACGGCGCGTGATGACCTTTCAAAAGCATGTAGTGGAGGGCAACTTCGACGGTTTCGCTGTAGAAATGTCCTTCCCAAACACGCGGGAAAAGTCTGTCGCCCTTGTTGATGATGAAGCCGTAGACACGCATAATCAATCCCGCGCAGAGGATAAACGCTGCAAGGAAATGAATATCGCGCACCAAATCCATTGAAAGGCTCGTCATTGCCGGTTCAAGTCCGCCGACGTTCATCGGTTTGGTAATCAAAAGTCCAGTGCCGAAAAGTACGAGAATCATCACGACCATAACCCAGTGAAAAATTCTCAAAAACGGGCTGAAGATATAATATTCCTTGCGCTTAACGTCTTTGACAGATTTAATCGCCATCGCCGTTCACCTCCCGAAATGGTCGGTAGAAAAGATATTAATCTCCTCCCCATTGGCGTTGTACATGTGAGTTGCGCAGGCCATACACGGGTCGAACGAGCGGATAACCTTTGCAATTTCAAGCGGCTTATCGGGAACGGCAACATGCGTCGTCATCATCGCCAATTCGTAAGCACCGTGACCGGCTTTATCGTCACGCGGGCAAGCATTCCACGTCGTCGGGACAATGCATTGATAGTTGCTGATTTTGCCGTCCTTAATGCAAACCCAATGACTTAAACCTCCGCGAGGAGCCTCATAAAGTCCGACGCCCATGCAATCTGTCGCCCAAGTTGAAGGATCCCATTTCTCGTTGTTCATGACGGAAGTATCGCCCATTTTTATGTTGGCAATGAGTTTGTCGAAGAAAAATTTATTGACTTCGGCGGCGAGTTGTGCGTCAAGGCAACGGCAAGCAGTTCTGCCAAGCATTGTCGGCATCCAAACTTCCGCAGAAACTCCCAGCACTCCCGAAACAGCTTCAATCTGCTTGAGCATCATCTGTTCAGCCCACGTCGGATCGGGCAATTTACCCTGCGCGGCCTTCGTGTAAATGATGATGTAATGTGCGAGCGGCCCCACTTCGCAGAGCTTGCCTTTCCACTTCGGCGTTTTCAGCCAAGAATATTTGCCGCCCTCATTGAGCGTTTCCCACATTGTCGGCGTACCGGTTTTAGGACCGGTGTATTTGTCTTTAGTGACGCCTTTCCACGGGTGCAAATCTTTCGGGACGTTGTCGGGATATTCGTACCAAGCGTGCTCGACGCCCTCGGAAATGATGTCGGGAGCTTTCAAATCCTCTTCGGTTATCGGAGTGAAGACGGCTTTTTTGACGCCCATGCCGAAATTTTCGACGACGCCATTTGAGCGGACGAGCAGATTTTCAAAGTAGCCGCCGCTTGAAGTGCCCTTGTAACCCGTTAGCGGATAATCGCCGAATGCAAGCACGCGGGTTTTAGAAAGTCCGCCGCCGTCAACACGTCCCGCCTTAGCGTAAATTGCGCCGATTGCCACGAGGTCGGGCAGATAATAATTATTGACGAGGTCGCGAGCCATGTTGATAGCGCGGTCGACGATTGCCAAGCGCGCAGTATTAATCGGGGCGTTGCCGTCCGTCAAACTGATTGAGCAGGGCATACCTCCAACGACGTAATGCGGGTGAGGATTCTTGCCGCCGAAAACTACATGCGGCGTGATAATTTCGCGTTGCTTATCGAGCATTTCAAGATAGTGAGCAACCGCCATCAAATGAACTTCGGGAGGAAGGAGTTTATAGTCGGGGTGATCCCACCAATGCGCGGAGAAAATTCCCAACTGACCGCTGGCGACGATAGCTTGAACTTTAGCCTTAATTCCTTCAAAGTATTGAGGCGTGGCGGCGGGGAAGTCGTGCGGATAAGCTTCGGTGTTGACTTCTTCGGGGACTTTCAAATTGAGCCGATAAGCATTGAGCACGGCAACTTGAAGTTCGGCAGTTTTGGCAGGGTCAGCACTTAAAGCTTCAACGGGGCTAACCCAATCGAGTGCGTGCAGGTGATAGAAATGAACCAAATGGTCTTGAACGGTGAGTGTAGCCGCCATGATGTTGCGGATATAATTTGCGTTGAGGGGAATGGCAATGCCGAGGGCGTCCTCAACTGCGCGGACAGATGCGAGTGCGTGAGCCGTGGTGCAGACGCCGCAAATGCGTTGAATGTAAGCCCAAGCGTCGCGAGGGTCGCGGTCTCTCAAAACCAATTCCAAGCCGCGCCAAGCCGTACCGCTTGAAATTGCGTCGGTGACGGTGCCGTTTGTCTCGTCAACAGTAACTTCAACGCGCAAGTGCCCTTCAATCCTTGTGATAGGGTCTACTACTACGTGTTGCATAGAAAAATCTCCCTTCTTAGGAACTAGTAATTAGGAACTGGGAACTAGTAGGGAATAGTAAAAACTAGTTCCTAGTTCCTAGTTCCTACTCATGATGTTCTTCGTCAATTAAGTTTTCGCGTTGATTGCGCTGGACAATACTGGCAACGGCATGACCTGCAACGCCCGCCGCAGTCAATACGCCCAATGCCGCGCCGATTTTGTCAACGTCACCGAGCTTGCCATATTGCGGCAGCCGAGTTGTAAAAGGATCTTCGTCCCAGAAATTTGAGTTCGAGCAACCAATACACGGTGCGCCGGATTGGATAGGATAGCTCATGCCCTGCCACCAACGCAAATTGCCGCAGGAGTTGTAAGTTTCGGGACCTCTGCAACCGAGTTTATACAGACACCAACCCGCCTTAGCTCCGGCGTCATCAAAATTCTCCGCGAACATTCCTGCATCAAAGAACGGTCGACGATAGCAAGTGTCATGAATTCTGTTGCCGTAAAATTGCTTCGGACGACCGTCACTGTCGCAAGGCGGAATCGTTCCGAACAATGCCACATGCATAACAACACCCGTCATGACTTCGGGGATTGGCGGACAGCCGGGAACTTTCACGACAGGTTTGCCGCCGACAAATCGTTCAATGCCCGCCGAACCTGTCGGATTGGGTTTTGCCGCTTGAATGCCGCCATAAGCTGAACAGCTGCCGTAAGCGATAATCGCCGCCGCGCCCTTAGCAGTCTTTTCCAAAAGGTGCGTGAAAGTGTGACCGCCCGACATGCAATAAACGCCGCTGTCTTTAGTGGCAACCGCGCCTTCAACCGCCAAAATATATTGCCCGTTATATTTGGCAATGGTCTCGTCGAGATGAGCCTCAAAAGGTGCTCCACATGCCGCGCTCAAAAGATGGTCGTACTCCAACGCGATTGACGACAATACAACGTCCGAGGCAAGCGGTGCGCCCGAACGTATGAAGGATTCATCACAGCCCGTGCACTCGTGACCGTGAATCCAAACGACTACCGGCAACGGTTTATTTTCCGCTGCCTCAACGACTTTCGAGAACATATCCGTGCTTAAGCCCATGAGCGAAGTTAACGCCATGCAGCCTTTCAAAAAGCTTCGACGACTGAAGCCGCGCTTGAGATATGCTTCCCACAAACTCTCCCTTTTTTCCAATTTTCGCCCCTCCTTGAATTAATTAGAAGTTAGGAAGTAGGAGTTAGGAGTTTTAAAACTTCTCCCATTTCCCATTTCCCTTTTCCCTCAAGAGCATAAATGAGTCCCGAAAAAATTTTACCACTACTTACAAAATATCAATGCGTTATTGGCAACACACTTTCGCCAAAATTTTTATAAATCCTGCCCGACGTTGAACGCTGTTTATAAAAAATCGCCCCCCGATAAATTTTATCGAAGAGCATTTTTATTAGGAATAGGTTTCTGACAGCTAATTCCTTGTGATTAAAATTTTCCCGATACGCACGCCGTCCATTTCCTTGACCTTGAAGCGGAAGCCGTTCCACTCGCAAACCTCGCCGACCTTTGGAATGTAGCCGAATTGCGAAGTCACGAAGCCGCCCATCGTTTGAAAGTGGTCGTGCTCCTCGTCAGGTAAAGTTTCAATGTTAAATCGCTCCTTGAACTCGTCAATGTCACAAAGCCCGTCGACCGTCCATGAATTATCTTTATTGCGCTTGAATTGCTGTTCAGTCTCCTCAACGCCGCTGATGTCGACAATCTCGCCCAAAATGTCGTCAAGGGTGATGAAGCCGATAACGCCGCCGTATTCGTCGTTGACCATAGCCTCGGTTATGCCGCTCGAACGAAATTTTTCGACAATGCGGAAGGCCTCCATAGTTCGCGGGACGTAGCTGGCCTTTTTAATCAGCGCAGTCAAATCAATTTCACGACCGTCTTTGAGCACGGCGTCAAGTAAATCTTTGGCGTAAATCAATCCGCGGCAATCGTCCAAACTGCCATATCCGACGGGAAAAATCGTGTGAGGGCTGTCTTGAACGACTTTTAAATTTTTTTCCAAGTCGTCGTCCAAATCAAGCCAAATGATTTTAACTCGCGGCGTCATGAGGGAATAAGCGGTCTCGTCGCCGACATCGAAAATCCTGCCGACCATCTCCTGTTCGGATTTTTCAATCGTACCGTCTTCAGTGCCCTGTTCGATTAAATCTTTAACTTCATCTTCGGTGACGGTGTCGGTTACGGAAGAGTTCATGCCGAATACAAAGCCGATACCATTCGCCACAGCCGATAACATTGCCACGAAGGGATTCATAATTTTGACGATAAGGCGGAAGGTTTTGTAATGGTTGAGCAAAAATTTTTCCGAATCACGTTTGGCGGCCTGCTTAGGCAAAAATTCTCCGAACAATAAAAAAATAAATGTCGTCAAACACAGCGCGATTATCATTGACGCGATTGACGATAAATCGGTTAATTCGGCGATTATAGGGCTTGTGAATACTGCGCAAACTCCCGCCAAAATTCCCGTGAATGTTATTCCGACTTGTGCGACGGTCAAAGGTGCGGGCGATTCTGTCATTGCCAAAACCGCTGCAGCGTCCGAGTCGCCGTCTTCAGATAATTTTTCCAGTCGCCCGCGATGACTTTCTATCAGCGCAGTTTCCATAAGCGAAAAGTAGCCGCTCACCGCTGCCAATAAAATTATCAACACGGGCGGCATTAGTCCTGTCTCCAAAATTCACACCTCTTTTAGGGAACAGGGATTAGGGAACAGGGAACAGTTTTACCTACTCCCTAATCCCTGCTCCCTGTTCCCTCATCAATTCAAAGCAATACGCGCATATTCGTCGAGCATATCAAAAAACGTCATGTGCCCGCGTTCACTGGCTTTACCCTTGCCGATTGTCTTAATCACCGTCGAATAAATGACTGATTCGACACTGCCCGGCACCAAATTTTCCCAGTTGCGATAGTCATAAGCCCGCTCATTAATCGTGTTCTGCGGACGCCCGAAAACTTCCAACTCACAGAGAAATTGAATTTGATTCGTCTTCGGACGCAGATAATAATGCTCCAAAACATAAGCTTGACTGCGCAGAACTTTCAAATCTTCGGGCGCATATTGATAGCCCTGCTCCCGCGCAAAAGAAATTTCCGCATTGAAATTTTCTGCGCCATAATTCGCCATGTCATCATCAAGGGCTTGCGGCTTATTCTCAACCATGCGAATCCAAACATCAGCCATATACTCACTCGACGAATACGGCATTTTAACCCACTTCACGGACGTTTTGTCCAAATAATATGTGTAAGTGTCGTCGACCGCCAACTTAATGAAACGCTGCTTGAGTGTCCTCAAATTTTGTTGCGGTTGAGCAGATTGTCGCGGCTGAAAATATCTGCGGGAAGGTGTTGCTTCAATTTGAGTTTCAGTCGTCGGCGGAATGTCAATCGGCTTGACGGCAGGTTTAACGTCGCTGAACGGTTTATCTGTCGTCGGCAACGGTTCAAATAAAATTTCTTCTTTTGACGGTTGAGGCTCTTCGACAGGTTGAGGCTGCTCGACGGGTTGAGGTTGTTCAATCGGTTGAGGCTGTTCGACGGGTTGAGGTTGTTCAATCGGTGGAGTTCTGCTCAAGTCATTGAAAACGAGCTTGTCGCCCCACTCACCCTCCTCATCTTCGGCAGGCAAATTTATCGGCTCTTGAGGCGGCGTTTGAGGCTCAATTTTTTCAGGCTTTGCAGGTTCCGGTTTAGGTTCAGGCTTTTTGACAGGCGGCGGCAATTCTTTTACCGGCGCAGGTTTCTCGACTTTTTTTGGCGGCGGAGAAGTATTTTCTTCCTCCTCGAACTCACCGCCGAATATGACAATTTCATCGTCCGCTGAAACTTGCGGCGAACTCATCAGCAACGCGAGAATCGCCGCGCCCGTTATAAATTTTTTTCTCACGCTAAGTCACATCTCCCAACGAAACTTTCCTAATCACACTTTCACGCCGCGGAAATTTCTTCGGCGTCGATTTTAATTTGCTGACGTAAATCACTGCCCGCGAATCGTCAAGTGTCGGCAATTTTATTTCGCGGACGAAAATTTCTCCTCCGCCCAAAATTTTAATCGCGGCATGTGCCTCGTCAAGCTCCTCATGAAAATTTTTACCTTTCAACGCGACGAAATGTCCGCCGACTTTCACGAACGGCAAGCAATATTCCGCCAAAATGTTCAGCCGTGCCACTGCCCGCGAAGTCACCGCGTCGAATTGTTCACGGAAAAATTTTTGCCTTGCAAGCTCTTCGGCTCGTCCGTGAAAAATTTCTACGCCGTCAAGTTCCAACTCCGCGACCACTCGCCGTAAAAATTCCACGCGCTTATTGAGCGAATCAATCAGACAAAATTTTATTTGCGGGCGAAAGATTTTCAGCGGTATTGCAGGAAAGCCCGCGCCCGTTCCAATGTCGGCAATTCGTTCGATGTTGGAGAAAATTTTTTCGTCCCACGCGCTTAACGAATCGATTATATGTTTGACTGCGAACTCGTGAGGCTCGGTTATCGTCGTCAAATTCATTACGCGATTTTGTTCGACGACCAGCCGATAAAATTTCTCGCAAAGTTCAATCTGCGCGGTGTCGAGTCCGAAATTTTCCAATTCGCCGCGAAACATTTCTATCATCTCCGCAGGTTAGCTGTTAGCGACTAGCTGCTAGAATTCTACTCAGCTACTCAGCTAATTTTAGCCGCCTGACGAAAACTTTGCAAGCCGAATACCATTTCTGATATAATCTTAGAAAGTAGAAAGTAGGTAATAGAAAGTAGAAAAACCTACTCCCTACTTTCTACTTTCTACTTTCTAACCAAAGGAGACTTTCCAAATGCTCAATTATCGCAACGAACTGGATAAAATGCCGTCGTATGATGGAGTGGAAAAAAATTATCGTATCAAAGTCAACGCAAATGAATCGACGCTGAACTTGCCGCCACTGGTCGAAGAACGCGTTATGAATCGGCTGGCACTTTTGGCATTTAATCGCTACCCGAACGAAGAATATTATTCGCTCGTCGAACAGATTGCCAAAAATTTTTCTGTCGACGAATCGCAAGTTTTATTGGGCGGCGGCTCAAGTGAAATTATCGAAAAAGTTTTTCATGCTTTCGGCGGCGCAGGTCACAAAATCGTTTATCCTCAACCGAGCTTTTCAATGTACAAAATCTACGCCAAGGCCGCTGAAGCTGAAGGCGTGCCCTTCGACCTCGACGAGAAATTTAATCTCAACGTCGACGCGTTCATCAAAAAAATTCAATCCGTCAACGCAAGTCTCGCTGTCATCTGCAATCCCAACAACCCTACCGGTAATGCCTTGACGCCCGCTCAAGTCGAAAAAATTGCCGCGTCGATTGATTGCGCCTTCCTGCTTGATGAAGCCTATGTCGAATTTTACGGCCGCTCATCTGTAAACCTCGTCGCCAAATATCCCAACCTCATCGTCGCCAGAACTTTTTCCAAGGCCTACGGTATGGCGGGTGCTCGCGTCGGATACATGATTGCTCAACCCGAAGTCACGCGCATGATTAACAAAACTTTTATGCCCTATCACATGAACGTTTTGACATTGGCGGCGGCGGATATCGTCTATCAAATGCGTGATGAATTTGTCCCGCGCCTGCAGATAATTATTTCCGAACGCAAGCGCATGTTTGAGCGGCTTGAAAAAATTCGCGGCATTGAAGTTTTTCCGTCCGAAGCGAATTTTATTTTGATACGTCTCGCCCGCGCAGAAGAGTTGAAAGATTATCTTGAGTCGCTGGATATCGGCGTCAGATATTTTTCTCCGAGTGCATTTGGGCTGAAAAATTGTCTGCGAATTTCAATCGGCACGCGTCAAGAGAATGATGAAGTTTTCAGCGCGATAAGATACTTTTTGGAAACAACATGATGTTGAATAAAAAATCAGAAGCCGTCAAGGATGACGGCGCCGCGACCACGCCGCAGGATAGCGGCGTTAGCGGCAAAACGCCCTTTCTTTTGCTACTTTTCTTTGGGCGAGCAAAGAAAAGTAGATTTAAAATACAAAAGTCATTACCTGCCCTGAATGAGCTTTAACTTATTCTACTCTCCCTAACCTCATAAATTTAAGGAGGAACTTAAATGAGAATCGGCAAAATCAATCGTGCAACTAATGAAACTCGCGTCGACGTTGAAATCAATCTTGACGGCGCGGGCATTTCGGAAATTTCTTCGGGCGTCGGATTTTTCGACCACATGTTAAATTTATTCGCGGCGCACGGACAATTCGACTTGAAAGTTATCTGCGCCGGTGATTTGGAAGTTGACGGCCACCACAGCATTGAGGATATCGGCATTTCTTTAGGCGCGGCAGTCAAGGCGGCTCTCGAAGATAAACGCGGCATTAACCGTTACGGAACATTTTTTCTGCCGATGGACGAGACGCTTGCCCTTGTGAGTTTGGATATCAGCGGACGACCGTTTTTAGTCTGTGAAGTCGGAGACCTTGCGCCCATGATCGGCAATTTTGACACCGAACTTGTCGAAGAATTTCTGCGCGCCTTCGCATTTAACGCCGGAATTACCTTGCACGTCAAAATCATTCACGGCAAAAATTCTCATCATAAGGTTGAGGCGATTTTTAAAGCGTTGGGGCATGCGCTGAAAACTGCCGTCACCGTCGACGAAAAAATTAAGGGCGTCCCCTCGACAAAGGGCGTCCTCTGAATCATGAGCGTTAAAAATTTTGTTGATCAGTGGTCGGGGCGCGGTTATGAAAAAGGCGAAGCTCAACCGTTTTGGATGAGTTTTCTCCGCGAACTTTTCAACATCACCGCCTCCGAAAAATTTATCCGCTTTGAAGTGCCCGTGCCCCAAGGTTTTATCGACGCACTCATTGAGGATACAAAAGTTTTAATCGAACAGAAAAGTTCTTCCGTCAACCTCGACGACCCGGAAATTTTCTTGCAGGCCAAACGCTACAATGATGCTCTCGAATATTCCCGCAAAGCTCGCTGGATTGTCACTTGCAATTTCAACGAGTTTAGGATTTTCGACATGGACAGGCGCAAACCTCAACTTGAGCCGCTGAAAATTTTCCTTCACGAGCTGCCCGAAAAATTTCACGCGTTCGACTTCATGATTGACCCGACCAAAGTCAGAAACATTGTCGAACTTGAACTTTCACTCAAGGCCGGCGAAATTGTCGGCAAACTCTATGACGCACTGCTTACCCAATATATCAATCCCAATTCCGCCGAATCTCAAATCAGCTTGAATAAACTTTGCGTCCGATTAGTTTTCTGCCTCTACGCCGAAAGTTCCGACCTCTTCGGCAAGCACAAAATCTTCCGCGACTACCTCAACCGTGAACATAATTTGCGCCGCGGACTGATTGACCTGTTTGAAGTTTTAAGCACGCCACTTGATAAGCGCGACCCTTACCTTGACGACATGCTCAAAAAATTTCCTTACGTCAACGGCGGCCTCTTTGAAGGTGAAATCGAAATTCCCAACTTCACGCCTGAAATTAAAAATCTTCTGCTTGAGGAGGCGTCAAGCAATTTCAATTGGAGCGGCATTTCTCCGACGATTTTTGGCGCAGTCTTTGAATCGACTCTCAATCCCGAAACTCGTCGCGCGGGCGGTATGCATTACACCAGTCTTGAAAATATTCACAAAGTCATCAACCCGCTGTTCATGGACGACTTGCGCACCGAATTTGCCGCCATAAAAAATCGCAAGCAACTGCGCGCCTTTCACGATAAACTTGCCGCGATTAAAATTTTCGACCCGGCCTGCGGAAGCGGTAATTTCTTGACGGAAAGTTATTTATGTCTCCGCCGCCTTGAAAATGAAGTCCTCAAAAAAATTCTCGGCAGTCAAATCACTCTCGGCGAACTCGATAACCCCGTTAAAGTTTCTATCGCCCAATTTTACGGCATTGAAATTAATGACTTCGCAGTTGCCGTAGCTCAAACCGCCCTTTGGATTGCTGAACTCCAAATGATTCAAGAAACTCAACAGATTATTCATCGCGACCTGGATTTTTTCCCGCTCAAAAGTTACAGCAACATTCGCGAAGCTAACGCCCTTCACGTCGACTGGCAGACCGTTGTCCCCGAAGCTAACTACATCATCGGCAATCCGCCATTTGTCGGCGCAAGGCTCATGAACGCTACCCAAAAATCTGATCTCCAAAAAGTTTTCGACAATCTCAAGGGCGCGGGCAATCTCGATTACGTCGCCGCATGGTTCAAGAAGGCCGCCGATTTCAGCCGCCAAAATAATTTCCGTGCAGCTTTCGTCGCTACAAATTCCCTCTGCCAAGGTGACAGCGTCGGACTGCTCTGGAAAAATCTTTTCGCCGCCGGTATTCACATCGATTTTGCTTACAGGACTTTTCGTTGGGACAGCGAGTCTGCTCAAAAAGCTCACGTCCACTGCGTTATCGTCGGATTCAGTACCGCTCCCAACCTCAAGCCCAAAATCCTTTTCGACGGCGACAATAAAATCATCGCGCAAAACATCAACGGCTACCTCCTCGACGCCCCTAATATTTTTGTCGACAGCCGCCCAACTCATCTTCAACCCGGTATTCCCGAAATCGGCATTGGCAACAAACCTATCGACGACGGCAATTATTTATTTACCTTTGACGAAATGAACGACTTCATCAAGCGTGAACCTGCCGCCAAAAAATATTTTTATCCGTGGTATGGTGCGCGGGAATTTATCAACAATGCGCCGCGTTATTGTCTGCTGCTTAAAGATTGTCCTCCCAATGAATTGCGTAAAATGCCCCTCGTCTATCAGCGTGTTAAAAATGTTCGTGACTATCGACTTGCCAGCAAAAGTGCGGGTACTCGTAAGCTTGCCGATAAGCCTACGCGTTTTCATGTCGAAAATTTCCCTAAGGGTAATTATCTTGCGATACCGAAGACTTCTTCCGAGAAACGATTTTATATTCCAATCGGATTTATGGACGATTCAGTTGTATGTGCCGATTCACTGCGATTAGTCTCTAACGCGGAAATTTACCATTTCGGAATTTTAACGAGTTCAATTCATATGGCGTGGATGAGGACAGTCGGCGGGCGTCTTGAAATGCGATACAGCTACTCAAACAATATTGTCTATAATAATTTCATTTGGCCTGAAGTGAGTGAGCGGCAACGTCAATCAATCGAACAGTCCGCGCAGAAAATTTTGGACGTTCGAGCAAAATATCCTGACGCGACTTTTGCCGACCTCTACGACGAAGTTACAATGCCGTCTGATTTAAGGGCGGCTCATCGTGCCAATGATCGCGCAGTTGCCGCGGCTTACGGATTGGAAAATCTTTTGGACGACGAACCTGCACTGGTAATCAAGCTGTTGAAATTGTACGAGGCGTGGAAGTAGTTTCAACTCCTAACTAACGAAGTGCCCTTGAGTTTGTAAGTCTCGCCGTTGACATGAAAAGTCGTGGCAGTAAATTCTTTCAGCGTGATAGCATTTGAGGTTGAGCCGGCCTTGAAAGTTATCACGCCATTTTTATGCGTCGCAGTAAAGTTGAGATTGTCGAGCGTCAAAGTGTCATCGTCACTGAAACCAAAAATAACGTCGTTGCCGCCGCCTTTCGAGTAGTAGAAAATATCCGAACCCTCATTGCCCCAAAGTGTATCCTTGCCCGCGCCGCCAATCAAAACGTCATCGCCTTCACCGCCAAAAATTTCATCATTGCCCGTCCCGCCGAGCAGAGTATCATTACCCGCGCCACCGTCAATCGTATCTTTACCTGCCCCGCCGTTTATAGAATCATTGCCGCTGCCGCCGAAAATGTCGTTGGCTAAACCGTTGCCCATAATCTTCAAGTCGCGTGTAACGTCCGAGGCGTCAATCGTCAAAATTTTTGCCCCCAAACTGTAAAGAGCCTTCGAGTAATTCGCCCGCAATGTAACGCCGTTGCCGCTTAAAATGACAGGGTCAGCGTCTTTCGGATAATAATTCGTGCCGGTCGAATCAATGTAAGTGACAACTTTATCCTTGGCACCCTTGACGGTAATTTTCCCGCTGCCAACAGTTAAAATAACATTGTTGCCACTCGTCGTGACATTAGCCGTGCCCGACGTGATTAAAATTCTGTCCTCTTGAGCATAATCGGCGATAACATCGTTGCCGTCGCCCGAATTGTAAACAAAAATATCAGAACCATTTCCGCCCCTCAAGCTGTCGTTACCCTTGCCGCCTAAAATCGTATCATTACCCGCGCCGCCATTAATTGTATCGGCTCCCGCCAAACCGTTTATTGAATCATCTTCCGACGAGCCGATAATTTTATTTTTGAGCTTGTTGCCGCTGATTGAAAGTGCCAGCTGAACCGCGGAAGCGTCAATCGTCTGTAACGTCGTATCGTTCGCAATGCTGAAGCTGTCTTGAGTGAAATTTTCCGTCAGCGTGACAGTTTTGCCGCTGATTTTTATGCCGTCGTCTTCGGGGAAAATATGTTCGCCGTCCGAATCAATGTAAGTGATGATTTTATCGGCCGCATTTTTGACGGTGATTTTGCCCGTGCCGATTGTAAAGACGACATTTGAGCCGCTCGTCGTAACCCCCGCCGTCCCCGCGATAGAAATTTTATCCGCCTCTGCATAATCGGTGATAACGTCCTTGCCGCTTGTATAAACGAAAACATCTGCGCCTGCGCCGCCCGTGAACGTATCATTACCTTTCCCGCCCGATAAAGTATCAGCTCCAGCCCCGCCAAGAAGTTTATCGTTGCCGCCTTCGCCGAAAAGTTTATCATTACCCGCGTTGCCGAGAATTGTATCAGCCCCTGCGCCGCCGTAAATTGAATCGCCTTTAGTGCCGCCGCTGATAGAATTTGCAAGCTTGTTGCCGGTAATTTTTACGGCCTTAGTGCGTTTGGAAGCGTTGACATTTTTAACAGCCGCGTCGAGTGTCAAAGGTGAGGTCGTCGAGTTCGTGACGGTAAGGAGCGTTGCAATTTCTTCCGTGCCCAAAATGTTGAGAGCCGATAAACTTGCCGCGCCCTTGAGAGTTATCTTGCCCGTTCCCACCGTGACAATAATATCCGAGCCGCTTTTAGCCGTGGAATAGCTGCTGCCCGAAATTGAAAGCGTCGACGTGGCATTGAAGCCGCTGATTGAATCGTCGCCGTCACCACTGACGTAATTGAATATGAACGACGAATTTTCATTATCAACGGAATCATTGCCCAAGCCGCCCGTGACTGTGATTTTCGAGCCTTCGCCCCAAAGATTGATTGAATCGTTATCTGCGCCGCCGTCGAGTAAAACTGAATCGGAATAATATGTCGTCAGATAATCATTGCCGGCGTTGCCATAAATTGAAGCACCTTCGCCGTAATTTGTATTTTGAATCGAATCGTTACCGTCGCCGCCAAAAATTTTTGACTTCGAGCCGCCGTTCAAAATGTAATCATCACCTGTACCGCCCGTTATCGTCGAATTGATACCCCACGTTGAATTCGAAATGTAATCGTTACCCGCGCCGCCGTCAATCGTAGAATATATGCCGTTATTGTAAATGGTATCGTCGCCCGCGTCCGCCAAAATCAGAGCATATCTGCCGTGATAAGAATCCTTGATGACGGTCGGATCGTCGCCGTAATTTATAACGTAATCGTTGCCGCCCAGAGCTTGAATAGTGACGTTGTTGGCGTGATTTTCGATAGAATCATCACCGGAAGTGCCGCTGACCAAGCTGTTATGATAGTAGTTTGTAATTTCGGTTACGGTCGCCGCGAAGTCCGAAAATTTAACACTGACATCGCCTTCACCCAAAGTTTGAGCCAAATCCGTGGAATCATCGATTGTGCCCAGACGTGTATAGCTGTAACCCGTCAAAAATTCTTTGTAGAAAAGCACAATGCAATTTGAACCGTATAACATCAAGTCGCCCGCTTTAATATGAACAACTTGTTCAGATTGCGTCGGCAAATTTCTGTCGAGATAAAAATATTTTTCGTTGCCGTTGAGTTCGGTCATATCAAGTTCAAGCGGCAAAATCTCACTCAAGGTGCGGGCAGCGTCCGTATCTGCAAGCGTCACCGTGAAAGTTTTGCCGTTGATTTCAAGTTTGATTGATTCACTCATGACAATCACCCTACTTTCTACTTTCTACTTTCTAAAATTATATCATGCAAAAAAAAATCCCGCCACATTGACGGGGGAAAAAATTTTATGTGGATTGACGAATTTTCAGTAGAGGAACACGACAGCAATATCTTTGAATTTTTTCGGAATTTAGAAACGATACTTTATTCCGCTTTGTTTCATTATAGCATTTGCCGTGTGTCGGGATTTTATTTTGTTGTCCACTGTAAAATTATTATTCGTAATTGGGCTGTAATAAATATCGTGGTCGCCTTTCCCGTGTCGGACAAATTCGCAACCGTTTTGTTTAAGGATTTTCCGAACCTTCTTTTCATACTCAGCCATTATGCAATAACCGCGCTTTCGTGTCTTGTCATGTAAAAATTTATTGTTTTGTATTTTGGCAAGTTGTTGAGTTCGATAAGTTCGGGCGCGGCGGCGATAACACGTTTCATGAGCGTTTCGGGCGATTCAGATTCCAGAATCAAACCGGTTAAATCGTCGCTTGTCGCTATCCAAACTCCTGCCTCATTATCGTATTGAAAATCTACGCGGCATTGATTTTTACTTTGCATAAAAACATCTCCAATTTGTTACTTAAAAAAAATCCCGCCACATTGACGGGGGAAAAAATTTTATGTGGATTGACGAATTTTCAGTAGAGGAACACGACAGCAATATCTTCGAGGAAGTGCGATTGGGAATTTTCATAGAGCACCAAGTCAGCATCTTCCGCGCTCAAAACGGGATTGGCGTTGAGGTCGTCGAGAGCAACTGCGCGGACAATCAGAGGATTGGAACCTGCGCGACCTGCCTGGCTCATATCTTGAGCATAAGTGGCCATGCCCTCGCGAATGATTCTGTCGTAGTCAAGATTTTTGTGGCCGTAAATTTTCTTGCCGCCGACCATTTTAATAACAGGGCTCATAACGGGATTAAGCGTGCCGATACCCCTGCAGTCGACGATAAGCCCGGTGTAGTTGCCGCCGCGATAAGTCGGTTGATCTTCAATGACGGGCGGACGATAATCGGGCGCGGGCATCGGGAAAGGTTCAATTACAGGCGGACGTTCAATGACAGTTTCAGCAATGCTGCCTTGACCGGCGAAAAGCGGGAGTTCCAACGTTACGGAATAGCCGCCGCCGGTAAGTTCGCCCTCGGAAATGACTCTGGCACCTTTGACGATACCGGTAACTTTGATTTTCACAACGTCATTGGCGAGCATCATATTTTCAACGGTCGTTTCAGCGTCGACATTCACGCCTTGCACAGTTTCGAGCAGTTGACGGTAAGCGTCCGCCATAGCTGCACGACGAGCCATCATCGACGCATGAGCCGGAGTTCTTGCCAGCGCGGGATTTGATACGCCCATGCCCGTGACTTGAATTGTATTCGTATTCCAATCAGGAGCAGCGTCAGCTTTTCCACTCACGGCAAATAAAATTATCGCCAACATTGCGGCAAGCAGTTTAAATTTCCTTAGCATCTTCATAACCTCCCAAAAGTTTTTTTCAGCTAAATTTTATTTCGAGATTATTAAAATCCGCTTTGAAGTATTAAGAATTCTATTAATTATCCTCCAACATCAAGCCCGTCACGTAAAAAGTTGCGGTCGCCTTAGCGTAGAGTTTGCCCTTGGCGTCGAGGATTTTACACTCGCAGACCATGGTTTGGCGTCCGTCATGCAAAACTTTTGCCTCCGTGAAAACTCGCGGCGTATTCGTCATTACCGCGTGCATGAATTTCATTTCCAGCGAAATCGTCACGACGCGCTTGTTTAACGCCAAACACTTCGCGCCCATCGCCGTATCTGCCATTGTCGCCAAAACTCCGCCGTGCGCCATTGAATATAAATTCGCGTGTCGAGTGTCGGCGCAAAGTTCCAATCGCGCTTCACCGTCGGGCGTCGGCACAACTTCAATCTCCAAAAAATCTATTACTGTGTTCTCGTGATAAAATTCTATAATCTGTTCTTGAGTCGGCTTGCGCAAATCTATCACTCCCTTGCGACGAAATTTTATCACAGGCGCAGGAAATTTCAAAGCCGTTGCGGAAATTTTCAGTGATTAGAACTAACGACTTACTGTTGATTTTGTTTTATAGAGCTCTTACTCGCTCAGTTTCCCTATCATCTACAATGAAACTGCCGTCGTTAATCTCATTTAGTCGATTGTTGAGTTTATTCAAGAGAGAAAGCATTTTATCTTTGTCAGCGCGCTCTTGTTTTTCATCGAAATAACACGCCTGTCCATTGTAATCGAAATAATAATAAGAGCTATAGAGATCTTGAATTTCATCGTTAAGTTTTGCGATTTCTTCGTCGTTATCGACAACATCAACACCTGTAGAATCCTTGTTTGTCTTACTGTTATAGTAGGGTTTCCATATGGGGCCAGCTAAAAAATCAAGTAATATCTTTATGGTTTTCATGAATTTTCACCTCAATATAACGAGAAAGCCAATTTGAAACTCCTTTGCGACGAAGTTTTATCACAGGCGCAGGAAATTTCAAAGACGTTGCGGAAATTTTAGCTTAAAGCTTAATCGGAGGGATTTTAATGATTAATATCGCAGTCCTCGGCACGGGCAAAATTATTCCAGAAGCTATCGGCGCAATTCAGGCGTCGGGGAAATTTCACGTCGCTAACATTTGGGCACGCCCTCACAGTCGCGATAAAGCCGCCGCTCTCGCCGAAAAATTTCACGTCGACAAATTCACCACCGACCTTGACGATATCTTGAACGACGCCGTGATTGATTTCGTTTATATCGGTTTAGTTAATGCAGTCCACCACGAGTACGCAAAAAAATTTCTCGCAGCCGGTAAAAATGTCATCGTCGAAAAACCTTTCACGACTACTGCCGCTGAAGCGCAAGATTTAATCGACCTGGCCTTGAGCAAAAAGCTTTACCTGTTCGAGGCGATTACGACTTTGCACATGCCGAATTTTTCCGCGATTCGTGACGCGCTCCCCAAACTCGGCGATATTAAAATCATTCTGTGCAATTTCTCGCAATATTCCAGCCGCTACGACGCTTACAAAAATAATCACATCGTCGCGCCCGCATTTGACCCGAAACTTTTCGGCGGCGCATTTATGGACATCAACATTTACAATTTAAATTTCGTCGTCGCACTTTTCGGACGCCCGAAGAAAATTTCTCACGTCTTCAATCGCGGTTGGAATGGCGTTGACACCGGCGGTACCGTCACTTTGGAATATGAAAATTTTTTCGCGCAATGCATTGCCGCTAAAGATTCGGCCAGCCCGTCATTTATCAGCATTCAAGGCGACGGCGGCTACATTTTGGCTCACGGCACGCCTAACGAGTTGCGAAGTTTTGACTTGGATATTCGCGGCGAAGGTATCAAAACTTTTGCGCTGAACGAGTTCAATCACAGGATGATTCATGAGTTCGTTGACTTCGGCGAAATTTTCGAGCGCGGCGATTATTCTGCTGTCGAACGCGGATTAAAAATTTCCCTGGACGTTATGCAAGTTGTCGACGCCGTGAAGTCATAAGAAAAGCGGCAGGTTCAACCGAGCCTGTCGCAGTTTTTTATGCGTCATAAATTTCTTTCAGTAGAGTTTCCTTGCGAAGGTTCAAACATTCGCAGGATTTTTTTTCGGCGTCAGTATTTTTAATCGCGTCGAGCAAAATATTTCCAATCAACTGTGCGTCGTCGAAGAAAATATTTTTCATGACATCATGCGACCAAACTTTAATACCCTCGCCGTAGTTGACGACAAATGACAGATTTGCATAGCACGCGCCGATTTCCCGCGCAAGATAAACTTCTGGGGCTAAACTCTGTCCGACAATATCCGCGTGACCTTTGAGCATTGAAATTTCAGCGGGGCTTTCAAAGTGTCGACCGTCAGTCACAGCGTAAATCCCCCGCTCAAAAATTCTGCCGCTGAAAAATTTTTTCGCAGCCGTCAAAAGTTTTCCGCGCAATTCGGGACATAAGGCGTCGCGCATAATCAGCAGATATCGCCCGTCAAGCTGCACGTCCTTGCGCGTGGAAAGGTCTAAATAATCGTCGGGAATCATCAAGTCGCGGGGGTTGAGCAGATGATTAATCGTGCCGACGCCGCCCTCCGATAAAATTCTTTTGACACCCGCCTCACGAAACGTCCAAAAAATTTGTCGTGAAGAATCCGCACGAGTTATACCGCTGCGCCAGCCGTGCATTTTGCAAGTCAGAAAATTTTTCCCGCCGACACTGCACAACCTGAACGCAGGACTTTTCCCGTAAGGCGTGTCAAAAAATAAATTCTCCGCCAAAATCTCAACGTCCGCAAAATTTTTCGGAAAGTTGCTTGAAAGCGTCCCCGATCCGCCGATTATCGCGAAGTCAACGTTTGGAATTTTCATTTGCCCAAAACCATTTGATCCAGTCGTTTACCGCCGGGCACCATCGGGATAACGTTTTCTTCTTCGGGAACGTAAACGTCAATGACTGCCGCGCCCTTCGAGAAAATTATTTCCACCAAGTCATCTTCCAATTCTTCGGCCTTAGTCAATCGATAGCCGCGCAGCCCCATTGCGTTGGCGATTTTCACGAAGTCACGCTTGCATTTCAGCTCCGACGCCGAATAGTGATGATTGTAAAATAATCTCTGCCACTGTCCGACCATGCCGAGGATAAAATTGTGGACGATGACAATTTTAATGTCAATGTCGTGGTCAGCAATCGTTGCAAGCTCTTGAATGTTCATCATGATTGAGCCGTCGCCCGTGAAGAGAATTACATTTTTTTCGGGGCAAGCCAACTTTGCGCCCATTGCAGCGGGAAGTCCGTAGCCCATTGTGCCCAATCCGCCCGAAGTCAAAAATTGCCGCGGCTTACGTGCCTTGAAGAATTGCGCCGCCCACATTTGATGTTGACCGACATCAGTGACAGCAATCGTGTTGTCGTCGCAAATGTTGCTGATTTTGCTGATGAGCGCGCCGGGTTTTATCTCGTCAGCTTCCTCCTGCCACGTGAACGGGTGCTCCAAACCTTTCTCGACGGCTTGAGTTTTCCACGCGGAAAATTTTTCGGCATAATTCGTCGACGACTCGTCAAGTTTCTCTCTGAACATCGGGAGCGATTGTCTTAAGTCTCCGAGAACTTTCAAGTCGGCTTGAACATTTTTATTGACTTCGGCGGGATCAAGCTCGAAGTGGACAACTTTAGCATTCGGCGCAAAATCTTTAACGCGCCCCGTCACCCTGTCGCTGAATCTCATGCCGATACACAACAGCAGGTCGCAAGATTGAATCGCCATGTTCGCGCCGTATGAACCGTGCATACCCGCGAATCCCAAAAAGCCGTCAGTGTCCGCGTCAATGCAACCGAGACCCATTAGCGTTGAAGTCGACGGGCAGCCCAGCCGCGTTAAAATTTTTCTCAACTCGTCGGAAGTGTCGGAACTCGTCACGCCGCCGCCTACAAAAATCAGCGGACGTTCGCAAGCCTCAACCGCTTCAACCGCCTCATCAACCGCCGCATTATCGACGGGATTTTTGCCGCTGTAGCCACGAAGATTTATCTTTTCGGGATATTCAAAATCAAATTCGGTGTTGAACACATCGGCGGCAATGTCAATCGACACCGGCCCCGGTCGACCCGTCCTGGCAATGAAAAACGCTTCCTTGATGACGCGTGGCAAATCGTGAACATCTTTAACCAGATAATTATGCTTGGTTATCGGCGTGGTGAGTCCGCTGACGTCGACTTCTTGGAACGAGTCCTTGCCGATTGCGGGATTGGCGACTTGTCCGGTTATGCAGACCAGCGGGATTGAATCCATATTGGCAGTTGCAATGCCCGTGATTAAATTCGCTGCACCGGGGCCACTCGTCGCAATGACGACGCCAACTTTGCCGCTTGCACGAGCATAACCGTCCGCCGCATGAACTGCGCCCTGCTCATGTCCCGTCAAAATGTTGGGGAATTTCATTTTATAAATTTCGTCGTAAAGTTTCAGCACGACGCCGCCGGGGTAACCAAATACCAAATCGACGCCTTCATTTTTCAGGCTCTCAAGGAGTGCCCGCGCTCCGTTCATCTTCAAAACTTTTAAACCTCCTTTGTAGCTGTCAGAATTCTAATCAGCTGACAGCTTAAATCCCGCGCCGATTATACAACGTCGCCTTGACTTTTGACAATAAAAATTGCCCTATAACAAAAATTCCCGCAGTTGAGTTTCAAGGCTGCGGCCTCTGTCATCATGCAACGTCGCCATTAAAAATTTCCCGCCTTGATTTTTCTCCCAAAGTTCACCGACCAAATTTTTTTCTTCAGTATCATCATTGCTTGACAAATGCTCGCCCTTATACTCAACCGCCGCATAAGTCCCGTCCGTCAGCTTAACCACAAAATCGGGATAAAATTTGCCGTCATGCTTCGGCAACCAAAATGAATACGCCGAGCTGCTGTCAATATTCCTAATCCACGTCGCAACATTTTTATTCGCGTCAATCAACTGCGCACATCGAATTTCTTCAGGATTCATTTCGCCGACCGTCGGATAAAAATGTTTTTGAAATTGCACGCGTCCGTGATAAAAACTCTTCGCGGGATAATTCCCCGAATCAAAAGTTTTCGTGATATTCGACCTTACACAAACCGAATTTTCATCGCCGAAAAGTTTTTGTTGCCAACACGATTTCTTTGCCTCCTCACGACAAGATTTAATTTTTTCCTTCAATTGCTCAAGCAACATAAATCGCAATCGGACAAATTCATCAAGCGAAATTTTTTCCTCTTCCGACAAGCGATTTAAAATCCTGCGAATGAATTCTGCAACGTCTTCATAGGTTAAATCCGTCGCATTAATTCTTTCCGTGAACCAGCGAATCAGTTCATTAAGCGTCCAATTCGTCTCGCCGTAAAATAAAATTTCCGTGTTGTCGCCAAGATGTTTTTCCGTAATCTTATGCCCCGCAACGTCAAATTCGTAAATTTGCGCCTCAACGTCTTTTCGGAAGTTCGGCAAGTCAACGGGATAATTGCCCGTCAACTTCCAATTCGGCGGAAAAAAATCTTCCTCCCCGGCAACTTCTATCTTGCCGCCCGAAATCAAACACAACATCGGAATTTCAAATTTCTCTCCGCGCTCTGACGGTGAATTTCTTTTGATCGGCTGAAACTCTCGCGGTCGAATCGCCTGCAAAAGTTTTTCACGTGACTCCTTGCCCTTGAAAATTTTGTTCGCATTGGCTTCAAGCTCTATCAAATCTTCCGGCGAAAGTTTTTCCAAAATCAACTCGTAGCCGTCCGAAGTTTTCTCCACGACCGCTGACCCCTGCAAAAATAAATTCAGCGTCCCCAACTGCGGCCGCTCCTTAGTTTGAATTTTTATTGCCGTCGTCAAGTCAAAAAGTTTCGGCTGAATTCCCAGCGCGTGATTAGCTTCCGCGTCCTCAAATCCCATGCTCAACAAGTTGTCCCGAATTTGTTCAACGGCCGCCATCCAATCCTTTACCGCCACGAATGCATACGCCTTGTTGAGTTCGGGGGATTCTCGCCGCGCCGCATATGGCATCCTCAACACGCGCCCCAAAAGTTGTTCGGCATCTTTCGACGAATGAATTTTTGCCAGCGAACAAAATACATATGCGAACGGACAATCCCAACCTTCTTTGAGTGCCTGCACAGTGATGACGTATCTTATCGGGCAATCCCGCGCAGCTAAATTCACGCCGTCCAATTCGTGACGCTCGCCCGTCGCAACTGCTATTTGATTCTCCGGAATCTTCGCGCCCTCGATTAAATATTTTTTCACGACATCGACTGTCACTTCAAGATTTTTATTCTCCGCCTGAAAAAGCACAATCGGTCTGATATACTCCGCCTCTCGCGCCGCTAAATTTTCTAACGCCGTTCGCTTCTGAACCGAGCTGTCTATCGTCATTTCCCACGACTGATTTTCTGTCAACTCTATCGGCAACTTGATCATCTCTTCGGCTTTCAACTCCGACGCGCTCACTTGATACAGCACGTTTGAATTTGTCGCGGGCGTCGCAGTCAATTCTATCACCGCTGACGGACGCAACTTTTGCATTACGTCCAAACTCAACGGGCTTGCGTAATTGTGCGCCTCGTCGATTATCATCAACGGCCGCAGGTACGCTATCAAATTCCCGAACGACTTCCAACCATGCTCCCCGACCTCGAAATAATCTTGCCGCGGAATATTTCTGAAGCACGGCTCCAAATCTTCGTTCGCCTGATAAACTTTGCGACCTTCACTGTTATTGACTCGGAATGATTGAAACGTTGCCACGAAAATATTCAGCGACTGCATTAAATCTTGCGGGCGCAGTTGTCTGAACTCCGTCACGTCGAAAATTTTTACCGAACCTTTGAACGCCGCGTCCAGCTCCCGCCGATAAAAACTTTCGGGATTGCGCAAAAGTTTCAACGTCTGCCGGCGTATCACGTCAGTCGGCACAAGCCACAGTACCAACGGATATTCCCGCGCCAAAAAATTCTCCGCCGCTAAATTTATCGCGCACGCTCCCAACAAAGTTTTTCCGCCACCTGTCGGCAATCGCAAGCAGATATACGGCGCGTCTTCCAACTTCGGTAACGGCGCGTATCTCGGCGAATAACTCGGCGCATTTCGATTTTCCGCGAACGCCGCATCATTTCCGATTATCCTCGCCGCACGCAAAAATTTTTCCAGCGTCGCCAACGTCTGCCGCTGATAATTTTTCAGTTGCAAATTTTTCACCCCCCGAATCAATTTTCTATTGATCGATTTAAATTCCTGCGCGGCTAAAACGAATTAAAGGAGCCACGTTTAATGACCCCTTTAATTTCGTTCATTGTGTCCCTGCTGTCCTACCTCAAATAGGAAGCTTGCCGCCGCAAAACGGCTCTTTCCGATAAAACTTCAATCTCTTATTCTTGGAGAGAGTCGACGGGGAAACATCGACTCGCCCGACGCTCCGTTCATCACGGGGCGTTTTCAATTTCAAATTATACTTGACGCCTAAAAATTTTTCAAGCTTTTATTTTCGTCGGTATCTGTTGGAATGTGATTTTGTTCGCAAGCAAAACTTCCGCGCTCAACCTGCACGCCTCGCCGAAAATTATTTTATCGCCCTCGTAAGCCGGCAATGTCGCTAAAATTTCTTTCGTCAACACGTCGCGCACCAGATAATATGCCGTGCCGTTGTCAATGCCCAGAAGCGGCGAAGTCCCTTCCAAAGTGTAAGGCGTCCCCGTGCACTTGAACCAGATATACGCCGCCAGCTGTCGGAAAGTCACTGCGCGATTGATTGCGCCCGTCTCGTCAAAAAGTTCTGCGCCCAATCGATAATATTTGAAACTGCCGCCAACTTTCTTGACGCGTTCGGCCGTGATTGTTTTGCAATAGTCTTGCTCCTCAATCATGATGAATTTGCGATTGTCGCCGTCGGAGGCGTTGAGATTTATGACGGCGTGCGCAGTGGTACCGCTTCCCGCGAAGGCGTCGAGTACCAGTGAATTTTTGTCCGTCGCTTGTTGCAAAATATATTCTAGCAGTCCCAGAGGCTTTGGATTATTAAAGCTACCTTTGCCTAAAATTGATTTTACTTCTAAAGTTCCCGCGTCTGAAGAAAATTCTGTCCCCAACCAAAACGATTTCGGCTTAACTCTCCGTACTTCGTTATTCGGTAAATAATCTTTTTGAAAAACGTCATATTCGTTGCGACCTTTAACTTTTTGGACGATTAATTTATCAATTCGTTCACCGGCGGTATCAATTCCCCAACGCCAGCAACCGTCGCTGCCATCTGAAAGGTGAGGTAAAATTTCTATTGAATTTGGAATTTTTTCAACAGACAATACCTTATTTGATTCATCATAAAAAAATGGATAAAACATATTGGGGCGGTCTTCACGTCTGGAATTTGCACCACGTTTTCTTAATCCTTGAAGTCGATATTTTCCGCCGCTGTCTTCGAGCTTATATTCTTTTAAATATTCTTCGGGAATTGGAACGCCATTTGTATTAAAATTTTCTCTGCGATAAATTATTAAATTTTCATGAGCAGTCGCAATGTATTTGGCATCACTTCTGCCTTTCAAATTATTTACTACTGCAATGTTCGCTACAAAATTTTTTCTGTCGAAAATTTCATCACAAATGACTTTCAAATATGCTTGTTCCTCGTCGTCGATAGAAATAAAAATCGCGCCGTCGTCAGATAAAAAATCGCGCAGAAGTTCCAAACGCGGATACATCATCGAGAGCCACTCGGAGTGCTCAAAATTATCGTTATAGATTGACGCAGCTCGCGAATTATACGGCGGGTCAATGTAAATGCATTTGACTTTCTGCCGATAATATGGCAACAACGCTTTCATCACGAGGAGATTGTCGCCTTGAATAATTAAATTATCATCGTCGCCGCAACTTGACGCCGAATCAAATTCGAGGAGATGATACGGAGCATTATTGGCGGCTTGAAGCGCGGCAGATTTATTTTCCCAATCGAGAGTCGGCAAAATTTTCACCACCTTTTTAGGCCGATTATACAACGCCTAATCGACAATATCAAACCACACGCACCAATAATGCTCGTCCATTTTGGATTCGTCGCCCTCCAACCAAATTTGAATATAGGCGGAAGAATTTTTTCTGTCGGAGAGCTGATATAAATCGAAGGGGACAATAAAATCAGCGGCGGCGTCGACATTGAGGGCGGGCAAAGATTTCGTCGACTCCAACTTATCGCCGGCGGTTTGATTGAGGATAAATTTAATCGTCGGCGCATTCCAAATCCTGCCGGTGTCGTTGATGATGTGCAGGCGTGCTTGAGTTCGACGCCAATCGTCGCGAGTGATTTTTATATTCTCGTGCATGTGCGCGAATTGGTCGAAGGGTTCGCCGTTGAGATAAAATTTCGTCTTGAGAAGGCCGGAATATTTTTTCTGCGGAGTAGGCTCATAACGTTTCGGCGGCTCATAAGTCGGCGGGGGATTTTGTGACGGTGGCAAAGTTATTTCGGGGAATTTGAACGGCTCGGATTTTGTGACGGGTAAAATTTCTTGCGGCGTGGAGATTTCTTCAAGCGGCAAATCTTCAGTCGGCGTGATGACTTCCGAAAAATTTTCATTGCTGTTGAGCGGCGGAGTTCCTGCCAATAAAAAAATTCCCGTCGTCAAGAAAATCAGCAGTGGCGAAAAATTTTTTCGAGGCGGCTCATCAATTGTCAAGGCGGCTTTGAGTTCGTCGACACTTTGGAAACGATTTTTCGGATCAAGTTCCGTGCACTTGTCCAGAATTTTTTTGAGCTGACCGCCGCAATTTTCGCCGAGCAAAATTTTCATGGTGACGCCGAGGGAATAAATATCACTGCGCGAATCGGTCTGACCGCTGCCGTATTGTTCGGGCGGCGCGTAACCTTTCGTGCCCAAAAGATTGGTATCGGCCTGCTTATCGGCCTTGAAAATTCTGGCCGCGTCGAAGTCAATCAGCCGAATTTTTCCGCCCTGCAAAATCAAATTCGATGGTTTTATGTCGCGGTGAATTATGTTATGCGCGTGAAGTTCTTTAAGCCCGTCGCACATCTGCAATAAAATTTCCCGCGCTTCCGAAGCCGATAAAATTTTTTCACGCTCATGAAGATTTTCGCCCTGGATAAATTCTTCGACGACGACGGTATCAACCTCATCTTCCGCGCAATAAAAAACTTTCGCCGGCAGCTTGAACGAAAATTTTTTTATCACGTTGTAAGGCAAGCCGATTGACTTCACGCGCTTTACGATGACGAGTCCGCCGGAAGATTTATCCTTCGCCAGCCAAACTTCACCGCGCTCCGATTGTTTGAGCAAGGATAATTTTTCATATCGGAATTGCAGGAACTCCGCGACATTTTCTTTCATGATTGCACCTTATATCAGTCAGATTTTAGAAAATGTGTTTAAAACGACAAGACAAAATTCCTAACGCTTTGTTATTATATTCCAAAAGCATTAAAATTACTAATCTTAGTTATCTCTAATGTGCACTTTGCACAAAAAAAATGACCGCGCAGTTGCGGCCGCTTACGGCTTTGAAAAAATTTTGGACGACGAATCAAAAATCGTCGCCGAGCTGATGAAACTCTACGAACGACTTACAATCTAAAGATTATATCGTTCGAGTTCTTCGACTTCGACGTTCGCCGCATTGATCTTGAGTTGATAATAACCGTCGCACAATCCGCGATTCATTCCATAATCAACTGTGCCTAGAATCAACGTGTTGTTTTTGTCAACGTTAATGTCGAGAATTTCTATATCTAAATCTGTCAAAGCATGTTCGAGTTTGTGTTCGTCATATTCGATATAGGAAACGTTTTTGAAAGTCACGCGAATCGAGCCATTTGACGGCTTGCTTTTGTCATACCACTATTGCATCCAGAAACAGAAAAAAATTTCCAACATGAGTATTTTCTTATCAGCGTCGAAGAAGACTTTTTCAATGTTGCTGTCGTGCAGGTAATACTTTTCCTCAAATTCTTGAATGGTCATTTTATCACCTCCTTATTTTTTCGGCAGAATGTGAGACGGATTTGAACCATCGTAAGTCGGATTGGCGTTTTCATCGAGATATGCATTGAGTTTGTTCGTTCTGTTTGGATTGTAAACGTGCCAATGGTCTTTACCGTTGAATCCCGGCTTGCCCGCTTGACCGACGTCAAAACGCACGCGCAATCCTGTTTTTTATGCCAAAATTCTCTCGATTTTGTATGACCTATTGCCTTAGGCGAGACAAATTCATTCCAGTCTTCAAGAAATTTTTTATCGGGACGAGGCAGCAGATTTTGAATCAGGTGAACGATGTCGCCCGTCGTGCCAGAGAACGCGGCGAGAAGTGCAATGAGTAATGCGTAATGCGGAATGATAAATTTAATTGCGCATTGAGCATTGCTAATTACGCATTGCTTTTTCGGGCGCGGAACCGTACACCAAAATAATTTTCGGCGTCAGGCGACGAATCATTTCTTCGAGACCTTCGGCGAAGCGTCGCACCTGTCGGCAGGGAATTAGGGAACGAGGGAATTAGGGAATTAGCATTTTTACTATTTCCCTGATACTTAGCCCGAACGCTCGCATTCTGTACGTATTGTAAAGTTTAATTGGTTCGGGGTCGTCCTGCCAAGTCGAGAAGTCGGGAGTGATAACGCCGGCGCATTGCCTCAATTTTTCGAGAGCCTTGTACGGCTTAGTCCAAATACTTCGTTTGCAAGTTGCTTGTAAAACGTAAAAAGCCCCGCCTTTGACGGAGCTTTATTGCTTTCGATATGACGCGTTGATTATACAAGCCGATTGTGGAAAATCAATCTTTGTTTACGGCCATAGCAGCCGCGATAGCTGCCCCCAATCCGGAGCCGCCGTTGTCAAGGATAGTGTCGACCTGCGCGGCATCTTCGCCGAGAAGTTCGCTCAATGCACGAGTGATATTTTCCTTGGCAAGCGGCATTTTTTCATAGACGGAGCCGTCAACCGCAACATGCTGATGAACGATTTTGCCGGAGCCTGCGCGTTGCCAAACAATGCCGACGAATGATGACGCAACCAGTCTGGCCGAACGAATGACGATAACTTTTGCAAGTTCGCGGACTTTTTTAACGTCCTCATAGTCAAGTTCACGGCCGACTTTCGCCATGATAATATCGCTGGCTTTGATGAGATTGGGCGACTCGTCAAGAATTATCATCGACATATCAACCGAAGTCAAGCCGTATCTTTTGCCCTTCTCGCCAATAAGTTCAGCAATCGCCATGCCGAAAAGTTCACCCATGTAGCGGCCGGAAACCATTTTCTCGAAACGCTGTTCACCGGGCTTTTCGGAGCTTTCGTCATATTCTTTATCGAAGCGATTCGGCATGAGTTTGGAGAAATTGCCGCACTCAAGATTGAGAATCATTCCGCCCAAACCGACGCCGTTGGGATCGTGAATGCTCGGTTCAAGATAGCAAGTGTTATGCCCCGTGGCGTAAATTGATCCGATAAAAGTATCAGGCGTTTTATATGCCGCGCTCAAAAGGACTGCAACGGTGTCATTGAGGACGGCGACGGGTTCGACATTTGCTGCGCCGCGACGTTTGAGAGCCGCAACGAGTAAATCGTTGGCAACTTCACCTTCAACACCCTGCGTGGCAAATTCTTTCGTCCAGATGATGAGGCGGGCATTGTAAAGATTGTCCTGCGTGGACGGGAAAGAGAATGTGTGACCGAGATAATATTTCGTGGAGTGATCGCCGTCAATGGCCTCATCGATAAGTTCGGCGATAAAGTCAAACATCTGTTCGGCAGTGGCGTCTTTGCAAATGTAATCGTATTCGCCGGGGACAATCAGCGGGCGTCCGACGCGTTTGATAATTTCATATTTGCCGCCGCCGTCAAGCCGAATCCTGAAAACGCGAATGTTCGTGCCGCCAAAGTCAAGCGCGAGATAATCGCCGGTTTCTTTACCGCTGGGCAATCCAACGTAAGATTTCAACATGCGCATCGAAGAAAGTTCCACGTCGCGAAGTCCAAGTTTCAAATCCTGGCGGAAATTCGCCGCGATCTCATGAAGACGTTCGCCGCCGATTGTGAACTCCTCAACTATTTCCTTGAATTGTTCCTCGTTAAATGCCATCAAAAATTCCCCCTTAACATAAAAATTCCCACATGCCAATTATAGCACATGAGAAAAATTTTTGAATCACGTTGTCAAAATATTTTTTCAATCGTCATTGCCCGCGACGTATCAGCAAAAATGTGATAAAATATGTAAAGCATAGCTATGAAATTGATGGCATTGGAGCAGGATAAAATGAAGGGCTATTCAACTCATTGGCGGGCGACGATTTTTGCGGCGATAATTTTACATTTATTGGCGGCAATGGGATTTTCATACGTCCTGCCGCATCTCACACCCGAACCTAAAATTGCAGACGTTGGGGAATTCGAGTGGGTCGACGTGGAATTATTATCGGACGCGGCAGTTATCGACGAAGAAGCAATCCCGCTTGAAACCGCGCAAGAAACTTTGCCGACATTCAACGCCGCGGATTTAATTTTGCCTGAATTGACAATCCCCGAACCTGTAATTGAACCGCCGCCAGAAATCAAACCGCTTGAGACTCCAAAACCTCAACCGCCCGTCGTCAATGAACAGAAGCCTGAACAAAAAATTCAACCTGAAGAGCCGCCTAAAGATGTCGTCGTTCAAAATGACGGCAAGCAACTCGTGACGCGTCCGCCGATAACCGTAAACGCCGTTTATCCCGAAAAGGGCAGCGGTCTCGGCTTCAAAGGTTACATTTCTTTTGCGGTGAGAATCGGCAAGGACGGTAAAGTTAAGTCGACGGAAATTCTTCAATCTTCCGGCAGATATTTCGTCGATGAAATTGCTCGCAAGGCCGCTATGCAGTGGACTTTCAAGCCCGCTCTTGATCAAATCGGTCGACCTATGGAGTGCGACAAAATTATCACGTTCGATTTCAGAAAAATTTCGTGAGGCGATATTATGGCTAAAAATAAAAATCTCAACAATGCCGCGCGTGCCAAGAAGGATGAATTCTACACGCAGATTGTTGACATTGAAAACGAGTTGCGGCATTATCAAAAATTTTTCGCGGGCAAAACTGTTCTGTGCAACTGCG
>JAFRSO010000091.1 GCA_017427545.1 Selenomonadaceae bacterium | reverse complement strand
ATAATTAGGAACTGGGAACTAGGGATTTAAACTTGTTCCTTGTTCCTTGTTCCTTATTCCTTATTCCTTGTTCCTTAACAGCAAATAATTTCTGGCGGCGACGGTGTCGGGGTGAATGAGAGAATTTTTCTGCACGACGAAGATAATCGACTCACTGAACGCCGTCAATAAAATTTCGTCAAGTTCGGCAGTCTCGGCAAGGGCACGAAGTTTTTCCACGCCGGGATAATTTCTGTTCGGCTCAATCATGTCCGCGAAGTAAATAATTTTGTCCAGGGCAGTCATATTCGCAGCCCCGACCGTGTGCCGATAAATCGCTTGAGAAATTTCCGCATCGTCCACGCTGTAAATCTCCGCAATCATTTTCGCGCCAATGTAAGGGTGCAGGAGCAACGGCATTGCCCGTTCAACTTCGCCGATTTTTATGCCGCGAAGTTCAGCCTGCGCAGGTAAATCGTCATTTTCAAATTCTCTGGCGCAATCGTGCAGAAGTCCGGCGACGTAAGCTTTATTCTCGTCGACGCCGAATTTTTTCGCCAGCTTGACCGCCGTATTCGCCACGCCGATTGAATGTGCAAATCTGCTTTTCTTGAGACGCCGTTGAAGTTCGCGGCGCATTTCATCAATAGTCATAAAGTTTTTCCCTCAAAATATATTCTTCGACGGCTTCGGGCACGAGATATTTTATCGAACGTCCAAGCCGAACTTTTTCCCGCAAATCGGTTGAGGATATTTCAAGCCCCGGTGTCGTCACGCGGTGAATATGTTCCTTTGCAACTTCGCCGAAAAATTTTTCCACCGCCGAAAAATTCACGTCCACACCTTGACGCGTCGTCGCTATGAAATGACACTTCGCGACCAATTCTTTTGCCGCGTGCCACTTGAATAAATCCGCCAACGAGTCCGCGCCGATTATGAAAAATAATTCCGTCGAGTTCCCGAAGGTTTTATGCAATTCGTCCATCGTGTCGAGTGTGTAGGATAAGCCCTTGCGTTTGAGTTCCATGTCCGATACGCGGAAAAATTTATTTGATTGCGTCGCCAGGATTGTCATTTGCAGTCGGTGATGTTCGGCGGTGACATTTTTTCTGAGCTTGTGAGGCGGTCTTGCGGCGGGGATAAATAAAATTTCGTCGAGTGAAAAAATTTCGCGGACAGCTTCAGCCGTCGCCAAATGCCCCAAATGTATCGGGTCGAAGGTGCCGCCCATTATCCCGATTTTCAAGCCGTCCACCTCCGAATAGTCAAAAAAATTATAATTGCCGTTGAAAAAATTATGCAAGCTGCGCGGGCGTAATCTTTGAAGTCGTGCCAACCTTTAGCCGTGCGCAAATAATTTCTAATCGTCCGAACATAATCGAAAAAATTCCTAATTCCTCATTCCTCATTCCTAATTATCTTATCTGCCCGTCGCCTTCGATTAAATATTTCATCGTGGTTAAAGCCTCAAGTCCCATAGGTCCGCGGGCGTGAAGTTTTTGCGTGCTGATACCAATCTCCGCGCCGAATCCGAATTCAAAGCCGTCAGTGAATCGCGTCGAGGCGTTGACGTAAACATCAGCCGAATCAACCATAAGTTCAAATTTCCGAGCGGCGTCTTTATCGCGGGTGATAATCGCGTCGGAGTGCGCGCTGCTGTAGCTGTTGATATGCGCAATCGCCGCGTCCACGTCATCAACAATTTTCACGGACAAAATCAAATCGTTGTATTCAGTAACCCAATCGTCCTCAACGGCCTCTTTCATGTCGGGGAAAATTTTTCTGCAGGCCTCGTCGCCGCGCAACTCAACTTTAGCCTCAATCATAGCCGCTGCGATCTTCGGCAAAAATTCTTCGGCAATATCCTTGTGGATAAGAAGCGTCTCCATTGCGTTGCAGACTGACGGCCGCGAAGTTTTAGCATTCATGCAAATTTTAATCGCCATGTCAAGGTCAGCGGCCTTGTCAACGAACGTGTGACAAACTCCGGTGCCGGTCTCGATGACGGGAACTGTGCTGTGCTCAATAATCCGCTGAATCAAACCTGCGCCGCCGCGTGGAATAATCACGTCAATCAACTTGCGAAGCCTGCACATTACGACGACAACATCACGATCCATGATGCCGATAAATTCAATCGCCGTCGAAGGAATACCGTTGGCCGAAGCCGATTCCTTGAGGATATCGGAAATTTTTTTGTTAGTGCGAATGGCCTCTGAACCGCCGCGCAGTAAGCAAGCGTTGCCGGATTTTATGCAAAGGGCGATTGCGTCCGCCGTGACATTTGGACGCGCCTCGTAAACAATTCCGACGACTCCGAAAGGCACTCTTGCACGCCGAATCCTTAAACCATTTGGGCGGACGACTTCAAAATCATTTTTGCCGAGCGGGTCGGGCAGTTTGACGACTTGCCGAATCCCTTCAGCCATGTCCTTAATTCTCTTCGGCGTCAAAATCAATCTGTCAATCATGTTGAGCCGCGTAGCTTTTTCCTTAGCCGCCGCAACTTCTTTAGCGTTCGCCTCCAAAATTTCATCTTGCCGCGCTTCCAAATCCCAAGCCATTGCCAAAAGTGCAGTGTTGCGAACTTCAACAGGAATACACGCCAGCTGCCGCGACGTCTCTTTAGCTCGACGCGCCTGTTTAGTCACGTGATCTTTCATAAACATAACTATCCTTCCTTCGTTAGATTTTTATAATCAAATTGTTCAGCTTCAAAGCGTTGACGTACTCAAATTCGGTAGAAATTTTTTTGATAAGCCTTATTCCGACATGAGCCATCGGGTCTTCGGGATTGTGAATCTCCTTCCACTTTTTTGGATTAAACGGGCGGCAGTCGTCGCGCAGTCGGATTATGACCTGCTCGCCCTTGACGATAACTCGAACGTCGACAAAATGATTTTTGCCGTCATCAAAGCCGTGATTGACAATGTTGCCGGCCATCTCCTCAATACACAATCCTGCGAACATACTGCGCTTCTTGTCAATGCCGCAATCCTCGCAAAATTTTTGAGTGCTTTTTGAAAGTCCCAAAACCTCGGCTTTATTCGTGACGGTTATGTTGAGCTGATTATCTTTTGAAACGTCGAAGTTTTCGGGGAGCAGCAGATAATCTTCAAGCTTGAAAGTTATTCTCCCGCAATGTCGACACGTCATGATAAATATTACGATTAGAAATGCGGCGTAACTTAGCGGGAAGGCTAACCATAAAGCGTCCATTTCGAAATGCGGCGTCAAGAGTAAAGCTATCGGCACGATGAATCCGATATTGCCCGCGACCGTCAAGTTGCTCACGAGTTTGAATCGTCCGCAAGCTTGATAGTAATACTGAAAAATTATTCCAATTGCGCAGAGTGGTAAAAACGGTATCGCCAGCTGAAGTCCTTCAAGCGTCATTTCATAAGCCTCCGCGTTGTCGAAGATGTAAAGGTCTGCGATTTGCGATGCCGTCAAGAATACGCCCGCCATGATTATCAGGGAAATTGCCAGCGAATATTTCAGCGAGAGTTTCATCAGGCGCAGGATTGAATGTTTATCTTGTTCGCCGATAAAAATTCCGCCGATCATTTGCGTTGACGCGCCGAGAGCTTTTGGGATTATCTCCAACAGTCCCGAAAAATTTCCAATCGCGGCATAAGCTGCAATTCCGCTGCCTCCCGCCAATGCAACCGCCATTCGCGTAAAAAATGCAATCCTCAAAACTGCCGTACCTCGTCCCAAAATCACGGGCAGTCCGATTAAAATCATTTCGCGAAGATTTTTCAAGCTTACGGCTTCGGGCAAGGATTTAAAATTTGAATTCGCCTTGAAAAAGTGTTGGAGTAAAACTCCCGCCGCAATCCAATAGCTGACCGCCGTAGCAATACCCATGCCCCAAAGTCCGCCGTCGAGTACAATAACATTTATCAAGTCGCCCGCAATGTCGCTGAAACTCAACACTACCGCTGAAACCACTGCTTGATGTCTGTCGTTATCGAGTTGCATTATCGGCGTAAAAATCGTGACTGCCGCGATTGCCGGTAAACCTAACGCGTAAGCTTGCAGAAAATCAATCGTCAAGGGGCGAATTTCTTTGAGACTTTCTTCCGCGCCGAGAATATCTGTAATTTGTTCAGGGAATAAAAACGTTCCTGCCGTCAAGAAAATTGCGGTACTCAATGCCGCCGCCAATGCCAGCGAAAAAATTCCGTTAGCCTCGCGCAATTCACCTCTGCCCAAAAATTTACTGCACATGACTTGCATTCCGAGCACGATGACGCTGGGAAAAATCGTCACGAATCTTTGATAGGGCATTGTCAATCCGAACGCCGCGATTGCTTCTGTGCCGAGAAATTCTCCCGTGATTACGCCGTCGATTATGTAGCCAATTGTCGAGACGAACATTGACAGCAGGAAAATTACCAGCGTGTCTTTGAACAGTCGCGAAATTAATTTATCCTGCTTGCTGTCCATGTCAGAAATTCCCGACGCTCGTCAACCTGTCAATCATCTCAACTTTATCCTTGCTCATAAGATGCAAATCTGTAACCAAAACTTTTCTGATATAGTGCTTGACGGTCTGATTATTCTCGAAGGTGTAATAACTGCTCAAGGCGTGAATGATTAGCGGTTCACCATTGTCATCGGTGCCGAGGTACATCATAACATGCCCTTTCGTGAACAGCAAAGATCCCGGCTTCGACTTCTTGAGAATATCCAAACGTTGTTCGCGAGTCATATTCTTAAGGGAAATTGAACGCGCCATAGCTTTTTCCTGCTTATCGGCGTCACGAGGCAATTCAATTCCCACACTGCGATAAACATCTTGCACGAAGGCGGAGCAGTCAACGTTATTTCCAATGCCGCCCCAGCCGTAATCTTCGCCCAAAAATCTGAACGCCTGCCGAATCAAATTATTTTCGGAGCAAGCCAGCGTACCTTTGACGACGAATTTATCATTTGGAATGTTCAAGCCCTGCTCAATCAAAATTCCGTTGGTGTCGGCGACGGGAATATTAATCGCCCATGAGCCGTCCTTTTGAAGTTCGGGTGCGCGGAGTAAAACTCTTCCGCCCATTTGATAGAATGCTTTGCCTTGAGGAATAGTCTTGCGGCTCGCAATGACCGTCAGATAACTTTGCGGTTCGGCATATTTAAGCCACGTTGCTCTGTCGGTAAATGCAAGCGCGGAAGGTTTCACCCAGCCTGCGTAAGTCCGCGATTCGACGAAGACAAATTCTTTATCTTGGCTGTCAATCAAAACTACAACCGGTTCATTGGGATCAAGTGCAGTGCCTTGGAGTTGGTCGTAATGAGTATCGGTTTCGCCCGTGAACCAACCGTTATCTTCGGGCAGAAGTCGCAGATTCGTCCTGTCAACCGTCAAGGCATATCGAACGACACATACGGCGGGTAAAACTTCCAGCCCGCAATTTTTCTTAGCCTGCGTGTAGCTGAATTCAGTTAAAGCCGTGCCGCCCTTGAAGAGTTTCGGAGTTTCCGCAGCGTCGAACTTGCCAATTTTCATCGTCGAGGTAATTTTATTCGTCATCCACTGCACGTAAACTTTTTCGGGATATTTCGCAAGGTCGATGATCGTATTGGAGCTTTTCTGGCGAATCTGCAAGTTAAGCATATCCAAATCCGCCGTCGCCACAAAGACTGCCTCGCCCGATTTATTTTTGCCCGTCCAATAATCTGCAGTCGCGCGGTTATCTTGAATTGCAATTCCGGCCGCCTCAACACTCATCGTGAGCAGCATAAAAATCACCCCAAGCAATATCCAAAATTTTTTTCTCATGATAAATCCCTCCGTGGAAAGATTGTTCCGACTGATTCGCCACTCAAAGCCCGCCGCAAATTTCCATTTGTCGAGCCGTTGACGATAAGCATTGTCACGCCGTTTGAAGTCGCAAGTTTCGCCGCTTGAATTTTCGTGAACATGCCGCCGATACCGAGTTTGGTACCTGCGCCGCCCGCGATCCGTTCAATCTCCGAATTAATTTCCGCAACTTCGTCGATAAGCCGCGCAGTGTTATCTTTTTGAGGATTGGCGGTATAAAGCCCGTCAATGTCGCTTAAGATAATCAAAACTTCGGCGTCAATCAATGCGGCGACGATAGCTGACAGGTTGTCATTGTCACCAATTCTGATTTCGTCGACTCCGACGGCGTCATTTTCGTTGACGACGGGAATTGCGCCCATATTCAAAATCGCGTTTAAAGAGTTCCGAGAATTTTCGCGGGCGTGTTCATCGGCGGCATTTTCCTTAGTCAAAAGAACTTGTCCGATTGTCTGACCGTACTCCGCAAAAATTTTTTCATAGATATGCATGAGAACGCCTTGACCGACTGCCGCCAACGCTTGATTTTCGGGGATTGTCTGCGGCTTAACTTTAATGCCGAGCTTGTTCATACCCGTCGCGATTGCTCCCGAACTCACAAAAATTATTTCCTTGCCCGCATTGTGCAGGTCGGCTATCTCACGAATCAAATGTTCGATTCTGTACAAATTCAATTTGCCCGTATCGGCATGTGCCAGCGTACTCGTCCCAACTTTGATGACGATTCTCCGCGCCGATTTCAAACTTTCTCTTGCCGTGCCCAAGGTAATCACTTCCCCTTTTTGTTTTTCATTATAAATTCATTTAGCGATTTGTGCAAGCCGCTTTATTTATTTTTAATTCCGCGTTATCATTGCGGCGGAAAAAATTTTTGGAGGCGGAGAATTTTGGACAGACGCGGATTAATTATTGTGCATACGGGCGACGGTAAAGGTAAGACGACTGCGGCAATCGGATTGGCAGTCAGGGCATTTGGGGCGGGATTGAAAGTTTTGATTCTGCAATTCATCAAAGGCCGAAAACGTTCGGGCGAGTTGGAAGCGTTAAAAATTTTGGGCGTCGAAGTCAAGCAGTTGGGGTTGGGATTCATCACGGAAGAAAATTTCTCCGAACAAAAAAAATCCGCGCAGTCCGCGATTGAACTTGCGCGGGAAGAAATTTTATCGGGGGCGTGGGATTTGATAATCCTCGACGAAATAAATTACGCGGTGAAATTCGGATTGCTCGGCGCGGAAGAAATTTTCGGGCTGATAAAAATTCGTCCGCCGCAAATGCATTTGGTCTTCACGGGACGCGACGCCTTACCGGAATTGATTGACGCCGCCGACCTCGTGACGGAAATGAAATTAATCAAGCACCCGTTCCAACAGGGCATTGAGGCTCAAACGGGCATTGAGTTTTGATATTTAAGAGTTAAAACTAGTCCCTAGTTCCTAGTTCCTAGTTCCTACAAAGGAGGCAAATTTATGAGTACAGTTGCATTATTGCTCGCGTCCGGCAAAGGTCAGCGCACGCGTCAAGATATTCCAAAGCAATTCATCAACGTTTACGACAAGCCGATAATTATTTACACTCTCGAAAATTTTCAGCGGCACCCCGAAATTGACAGTATCTTCGTCGTATGCCTCGACGGCTGGCAAGATATTCTGCGCGCCTATTCGCGGCAATACAATATCACGAAGCTCAAGGCGATTGTCAATGGCGGCGCGACGGTTCAAGAATCAGCCCGCAACGGAGTTTTCGCCATGAAAGAATTTTGCGCGGACGACGATATTGTAGTTTTGCATGACGGGATTCGACCGCTCGTCGACGAAGAAGTTTTATCCGACGTTATCGCCACGTGTAAAAAATTCGGCAACGGCGTAACCAGTCTGCCTTACAACGAACAGATTTTCAAGAAGGCCGACGAATTCAGCACGAAAGAATATATTGTCCGCGAAACTCTTCGACGCGTCCAAACTCCTCAAGCTTACAAATTCGGGAAACTTTTTTGGGCGTATGAAAAGGCCTTCGCGGAAGGTATCGGGATTTACGGTTCGTCTTATGCCAACACAATGATGGTTGATTTGGGCGAGACGTTGTATTTTGCGAGCGGCTCCGACAGGAATATCAAAATCACGACGGTTGAGGACATTGAACTTTTCAAGGCTCTCCTTGCCGCGAAGAAAACTTCCTGGCTGAAATGAGGTGGCGGCATGTATATCAATCACGAAATTTACGTGGCGGATGTTGCAAGTGTCGCCAATGAAAATCTGCCCTGGGAAAAATTGTCCGGAAAAAATTTATTGCTCACTGGCGCAAGCGGGCTTATCGGAACGGTGATTGTTGATGTCCTCATGAAAAAAAATCGCGCCGACAATCTCAACGTCAAAATTTACGCGGCGGGACGTAACGATAAAATTGCGGCGGAAAGATTTTCTGACTACTTCGGCGACAAAAATTTTGAGTTCGTCAAGCTTGATGTCAATGCCCCGATTGAAAAAAATTTTCCCGTTGACTTTATAATTCACGCGGCCAGCAATACTCACCCGCTGCTTTATTCGACCAAACCTGTTGAGACGATGACGACCAATATTATCGGCACGCAAAATCTTTTGGAGTTCGGGCGCAGGAAAAAAATTTCGCGATTCGTATTCGTGTCGAGCGTTGAAATTTACGGCAAGGCTTTGAACGCGGAAGATATTTTCGACGAAAATTATTGCGGCTACATTGACTGCAACACACTGCGCGCCGGTTATCCCGAAGCTAAACGTGCGGGCGAAGCTCTCTGCCAAGCGTATATCAGCCGGCATAATCTTGACGTGGTGATTCCGCGATTGAGCAGGATTTACGGTGCGACGATGCGTCTTGACGATAGCAAGGCCATGAGTGAATTTATCATGAACGGCGTCCGCGGCGAAAATATCGTCCTCAAAAGTCAGGGCTTGCCGAAATTTTCTTACTGCTGCGCGACGGACGCTGTGCGCGGAATTTTTTACTGCCTGCTCAACGGCAAATGCGGCGAGGCTTATAACGTCGCGGATTCAAGCGAAATTTTATCCTTGCGCGAAATTGCCGAATATATCAGTTCGCTTGCCGGCAAGAAAGTTGTTTTCGAGTTGCCGAACGAATTGCAAGCTAAAGGTTTTTCAAAGGCCGTCAACGCCATCATGAGCAACGACAAATTAAAAGCTCTGGGCTGGTCTCCGAAAGATGATACGCGCTCCGGCGTCAAGAAGACTGTAGAAATTTTAAAGTCAAAGGTGATTTGAATGTTCGTTTATCGCAAGGCGACGTTCGCGGACGTGGACGAAATGCACGATTTAATTGCCGGTTACGCGGCGAAAGGTTTAATGCTCCCAAAACCTCACAGCACGCTTTACGAAACGTTGCGTGAATTTGTCGTCGCCGAAGATGTCGCGTCAAAAAAAGTTGTCGGAGTCGGGGCATTGCATCTGACGTGGAATGAATTGGCGGAAGTTCGCTCAATGGCAGTTCACGAAAATTTTTCGCGGAAGGGAATCGGATCGTCAATCGTCAAGAAACTTTTGGAGGAGGGGCGTGCCGTCGGAGTAAAAAAATTTTTCACGCTGACTTATCGGCCGGACTTTTTCAGCTCGTTGGGATTTGAGATGACGACTAAAGAATCACTGCCGCACAAAATTTGGAAAGAGTGTATCGAGTGTCCGAAATTCCCCAACTGCGACGAAATTGCCATGATTAGGAACTAGTAATTAGGAACTAGGAACTAGTAGGGGTTAGGGAATAGTAAAAACTAGTTCCCAGTTCCTAGTTCCCATCAACGTTTGTCGAGTTTTTTGGCAAGAGTGTTGCCGATAAATTGCACGGCTTGAACCAAGACAATCAGCACGACGACTGTTGCAAGCATGACTTCGGGGCGGAAACGTTGATAGCCGTAACGAATTGCCAAGTCACCCAAACCACCTCCGCCGATTGCTCCCGCCATTGCCGATTCACCGACCAGCGCAATTATTACCGTAGTCAGCTGCGAGACGATACCCGGCATTGCTTCCGGCAACAAAACTTTCGTGATGATTTGAAACGGCGTCGCGCCCATCGATTGAGCCGCCTCAACCAATCCTGCTGGAACTTCTTTAAGCGACGTTTCGACTTGCCGACCGATGAACGGTATCGACGCGATTACCAGCGGGACTATTGCCGCAGTTGTGCCGATTGCAGAGCCGACGATAAATCTTGTCAGCGGGATTATTGCTACCATTAAAATTATAAACGGGATTGACCGCACGGCGTTGACGACTGAACCGACTGTTTGATTGATGACGACGTTTTCCAGGATTTGACCTTTGGCCGTCGCGTGAAGTAAAACTCCGAGCGGTACGCCGATTGCCGAGGCGATTGCCATTGAGACGACGACCATGTAAATTGTTTCGCCGAGGGCTTTAGTCAACAGCGGCAGGACTTCTGCGAACATAGCCGATCACCTCCACACGAACATCTTCGCCGCCCAAAAATTTCAGCGCGCTGTTAATGGCGTCGTCCGAACCGCTCAAACCGATAATGAATCTTCCAAAGGGCACGCCGCGAATTTCATCAAGGTTGCCGAAAAGCATTGTGCATTCAAGCCCGTTGCATGACCGAATCATTTTTGCCAGGACAGGTTCATCAGCGTTGTCGCCCAAAAAAATCAATCGCAGCAGGAGTAAACTTTCGGGCGTCCTGTCTTGAGAAATTTCATTGCCGCGGAAGGCAGCCGGTAAATCATTCGACAGAAGGACGCTGATAAATTCTTTAGTGATTCGGTGTTGAGGATTGGTGAACACGTCAAGCACTGAACCGCGTTCAGCAATAACGCCGTCGCTGATAACTGCCACCTTGTCGCAAATGTCTTTGATAACCTGCATTTCGTGAGTTATGACGACGACGGTTAAGGAAAGTTTTTGGTTGATGTCTTTAATCAGCGCGAGGATAGATTTTGTAGTTTGCGGGTCGAGGGCTGAAGTTGCCTCATCGCATAATAAAACTTTCGGATCGTTTGTGAGTGCGCGAGCAATTCCGACACGCTGTTTTTGACCGCCGGAAAGTTGCGAGGGATATTGATTGGCTTTATCTTTGAGTCCGACGAGTTCCAAGAGCGGCTCAACTTTTTTTTTGATGTCAGCGGAATTCGTGCCGGAGAGTTTCAGCGGAAAGGCAATGTTATCGTAAACTGTCGCGGAGCTTAGCAGGTTGAAATGCTGAAAAATCATTCCGATAGACTTGCGCGCAGTCCGAAGTTCACTTTCCGTCAAAGTCGTCATGTCTTGCCCGTCAACAAAAACTTTTCCGGCCGTGGGACGTTCAAGCATATTAATGCAACGGACGAGAGTGGACTTGCCCGCGCCGCTCAAACCGATAATGCCGTAAATTTCACCGCGAGCAATTTCAAGGTCGATGCCTTTGAGCGCGTGAATTTTGCCCGACGGAGTGTCGTAAATTTTTTCAATGCTTTGGAGTTTTATCAACGTCACGCCTCCTTCAAATAACGATATAGTGCGCCGAATAAATTCGCGTCGTTGTGATATTTGCAGGCGACGACTTCGGGGTGCGGCAAATACACGGGCGCATCTTTATACAATTCGTCGATTTTATTTCGGACGGCTTCAATAAAAATTTGCTGTTCACTTATGCCGCCGCCTAGTGCAAATTTTTCCGGATCGAAGAGCATTTGCAGATTAAAAATTTTCACCGCGACGCCGTGAGCAAATTTATTCAGCGCGTCAATCAGGGCGTTATCATTTGCGGCAATCAATTCAAAGACCATTTCGCCCGTAACATCGTCGGGAGTCTTGCCTAAAATTTCAGCGCAATTTTTCTGGAATGAGACTGCCCCGAAATTGTTGCCGAAAAGATTTTCATCATTCATGACGCAATCAACACTTTTTAGCGTGAATGAAACTTCGCCCGCGCAATGATGAATGCCGCGATAAATTTCACCGTTATGAATGACCGCTCCGCCGACAGCCGTCCCGAATACCAAAACAAATGCGTCCTTAACGCCGACGAGACTGCCCGATTTTACTTCCGCAAGTGCCGCGCAGTTGGCATCGTTTTCGACAGTGACGGGTACGCCGCAAATTTCTTGAAGCTCTTCGGAAACGCAATGGCCGTTGCTGAAATCCAATGCCCCGCTTGAAATGCAAATGCCGCGTTCCGTATCGATAATCCCCGGCATTGAAACTCCGATACCTTCCGCGCCGCTGCAGCCGTCAAAAATTTTCGCGAGACTGTTCAAAAACTTGTCGTGATTTTCTTTCACCGTCGGAATTTTATTCTTCGAGACAATTTCAAAAGTGCTCGTTCCTTCCATGACGGCAAACTTTGTGAACGTGCCGCCAACATCAATCGTCAAAATTTTTCTCACGGCAAACCCTCCTAAAAAAAATGGCTAGCAATTAAAAATTTTTGCTAACCACTAACCGCCAACAATTAAATCACGCCGACTCTTTGGATAAATCAACTTCAAGCGGGAAAATTTGCGGACTCTCTTCACCCTTAATGCAAGCTTCCGTTACAACGACGCGTCGCGGCTCATTGCTCTTGGGAATGTCAAACATCACGTCAAGCATCACGTCTTCGATAATGCCCTTGAGTGAACGCGCACCGGTTTTACGTTCGATTGCCATTTTCGCGACCTTCCGAAGTGCTGCCTCTTCAAACTCCAACTTGACGTTATCCATTGCCAAAAGTTTTTCGTACTGTTTGACGGGCGCATTTTTCGGTTCGGTGAGGATTCTCAATAACGCGTCCTCGTCGAGAGTTTCAAGCGTGCAAATGACCGGCAACCGTCCGATAATCTCCGGAATAATTCCGTACTTCATCAAATCTTCCGGGCGCACTTGATGAATCAGTTCGTTGAACTTTTTATCGGTGTCTTCTTTGGAAGGAATTTCAGAGCCGAAGCCGATATTTGAATCATCTTTTTTGACGCGCTTTTCAATGATTTTTTCAATGCCGACGAACGCGCCGCCACATATGAACAAAATATTTTTCGTGTTGACTTTAATTGTCGGGGCTTCAGGATGCTTGCGTTGACCGCGTTCGGTAAATTCGACGACGCTGCCTTCCAACATTTTCAACAAACCCTGCTGAACGCCTTCATGACCGGGATCGGCAGTTATAGAATTGTTCGCGCCGGACTTGCGGGCGATTTTGTCGAACTCGTCCAGATAAATAATCCCGTGTTCAGTTTTCTCAATGTCCTTGCCCGCCGCGTAATAAAGATTTCTCACGGCAACTTCAACGTCCGCGCCGACAAATCCGGCCTCCGTCAAGCTGGAGGCATCAGTCACTGCGAAGGGAATATCCAAAAGTTTCGACAGGTGACTAAGCATGGCAGTTTTGCCGCAACCAGTCGGCCCCATAATTATCACGTTGGACTTGTCAATTTCATCATCGCCGCCGCGATTGTCCAAATCATATTTCATGCGCTTGTAGTGATTGTACGCCGCCACGGACAAAATTTTCTTGGCGCGCTCCTGCATGATGATAAATTCGTCGAGATATTTTTTAATGAGGTGCGGTTTATTTTTCTGCAACAGGTCGCCGAGAGTGTCGTTAAAACTTTTCTTCTTGCCGCGAGACTTATGAGCCTCTTCATCTTCGATATAGTGATAAATATTTTTAATGCAACTTTTGCATATGCCAAAACCGGTATTCGGGTCGAGGACAGGCATATCTGCGCGAGTTTGAACCTTCACGCGCCGTCCGCAAATGCTGCAATGGAAAGTATCGAAAGCCATTTGAAAAAATTTCCTCCTCAAGGATTAGGAACTCTTTAGGAATGAGAAACAAGTTTTTGAGGCCGTCAAGGATGACGGCCACGCCCGCGTACTGAGCGTGACGCGAAGTCTGCGGGCAACACCAGGCACGGGTAATCTTAACGTTAAAATCATGAGCGATAAACGCCCCTGCGAGGCGCACTTTCTTTTGCTACTTTTCTTTGGGCGAGCAAAGAAAAGTAGATAAACAATACAAATTAATTTACCTGCCCCGCGAGAACGTCAACTATTCAACACTCCCTAATAAAAGTTCTTGCAATTAAAATTCACAGGGCGTATAATACACCTTGCGCGGTTTTCGCGTCAACTGTTTTTGGGAGGTGTCAAGCTTGAAGGAAAAAATTCATCCGCAGTACTTTGAAGCGACTGTTACTTGCGGTTGCGGCAATACTTTTAAAACCGGCTCCACGAAAAAAGAATTGCGCGTGGACGTTTGCTCGAAATGTCATCCGTTCTTCACGGGTCGTCAACGCGATGTTAAAGCCGGCGGTCGCATTGAAAAGTTCAACAAACGCTACAAAAAATCTTGAGCAAAATTTTCGGGCAGGGCGTTCGACACGTCTTGTCCGTTTTATTTTTTTCAACGCATGATTGACGAGTTTTAGCCGCTGTTGTAAAATTTTAGGGAACAGGTACTAGGGAACAGGGATTAGGTTTTTAACTCCTAACTCCTACCTCCTAACTCCTAATTGAAAAAGGGCGGTCGATTAAATGCCGATATATTCTTGGGCGTTCGCGGTCGCATTGATTGTCGCGCTGATTGCAACGCCGGCGGTAATTTTGCTGGCGAAGAAAACCGGAGCAATGGACGCGCCTAACGCCCGAAAAGTTCACAAAAAACCAATCCCGCGTATCGGCGGGCTTGCAATATATACAGGCTTCATGGCGTCGATAATTTTCGTCGCGGTAAAGTTCGGACTTGATGACGAAATGATTCGGGAAACTGTCGGGCTGACACTGTCGGGCAGTTTAATTGTCGCACTCGGTTTGGTCGACGACTATAAAAATCTTCCCGCCAAAGTCAAACTCCTGGGACAAATCATCGCGGCAGCAGTCTTAGTTTTGGCATTTAACGTGCGAATAGATTTCGTGACGGATCCTTTCGGCGATTATCTTTACCTAGACAACATTGCAATTCCCGCAACAATGTTTTGGCTCGTCGGACTTACAAACACGGTGAATTTAATTGACGGGCTTGACGGATTGGCAGCGGGCGTGGCGTCGATAGCGTCGTTTACAATTTTGCTTATTGCCCTCGAACAAGGATTTATTTTGGTCGCGGTGATGACTGCGGCATTGGCGGGAGCGGCTGTCGGATTTTTGAAATACAACTTCAACCCCGCAGAAATTTTCATGGGCGATACCGGCTCAATGTTTTTGGGATTCATGCTCGCGGGAATTTCAGTGACGGGTGCAGTCAAATCCGTTGCGACAATCGCGTTAGTCGTCCCGATATTCGCATTGGGCTTGCCGATACTCGACACGACCTTTGCAATCGTCAGACGGCTGCGCGGCGGCGTACCAATCTTCAAGCCCGACAAAGGTCATCTTCATCACAGACTTTTGAGCGTCGGCTTCACTCAACGGCAGGCGGTTTTGCTTATGTACGTGATTAGCGCACTGTTCGGATTGAGCGCGATAGCTTTAATGGAAGTCAGCGGTCAAATCGCGGCGGTGATTTTGATTGTAGTCGTCGCGGCAATATTTTACGGCGTGCGGAAATTGGGCATTGCCAAACCGGTTAATTAATTAGGAATGAGGAATTAGGAATTAGGAATTGGGTAGGAAGAATTAGGAATGAAAAAAGCAAATCCGATACTCGATAAAAGTAAGTCATTTGCGATTAGAATAGTGAATCTGTATAATTATCTCAAGGCTGACAAGTCCGAGTACGTGATGTCGAAGCAGTTGTTCCGTAGCGGTACGAGTATAGGAGCCAACGTTCGGGAATCGGTTTATGCTCAATTGCGGGCAGATTTTTTGTCAAAAATGTACAATTTGACACCGGCGCAGGCAAAGAGCATTTATGACGATTGTAATGAGCTGATAAAAATTCTGTCTTCGATAACCAACACCACAAAAAATTCCTAACTCCTCATTCCTAATTCCTAATTGAAAAACGGTGACATTATGAGGAAATTAAAAGTTATGTCGGTCTTCGGGACGCGCCCCGAAGCAATAAAAATGGCTCCGGTAGTGTTGGAGCTGGGCAAATATCCCGAAATTGAATCGCTGGTTGCAGTCACGGCGCAACATCGGGAAATGCTTGACCAAGTCTTGAAGTTGTTCGACATTCGCCCCGATTTTGATTTAAATATCATGTCGGAAGGTCAAACACTCTTCGACATAACAAGCCGCGCACTTTTGGGATTGGATAAAGTTTTTAGCGCGGCAAATCCTGACGTGGTTTTGGTTCACGGCGACACGACTACGACTTTTGCGGGAGCATTGGCGGCTTATTATCATCAAATCGAAGTCGGTCACGTCGAGGCAGGTCTTCGCACGCGCAATAAATTTTCGCCCTATCCCGAAGAAATGAATCGACGTTTGACGGGTTCGCTTGCAGATTTAAATTTCGCGCCGACTCCGACTGCCAAAGAAAATCTTCTGCGTGAGGGCGTCGACGTTGATAAAATTTTTGTGACGGGCAACACCGTTATCGACGCGCTTTATCAGACTGTCCGTGAAGATTTTAATTTCCCCGACTTCAACCTTGACGGCAAGCGCGTTATTCTCGTCACGACACATCGCCGCGAAAATTTAGGTGAGCCGATGCGCCAAGTCTACAAGGCGTTGAAGTCACTGGTTGAGGAATTTGCTGACGTTGAAATAATTTTCCCCGTCCACAAAAATCCCAAAGTCCGCGAAGTCGTCAACGCTGAACTCGGCGGGCTGGAAAGAGTTTGCTTGATTGACCCGCTGGATTATGAACCGTTCGCAAACTTGATGAATCGGGCGACGTTGATATTGACGGATTCGGGCGGCGTACAGGAGGAAGCTCCCGCGTTGGGTAAACCGGTTTTAGTCTTGCGCGACACCACCGAACGTCCCGAAGCAGTCGGTGCGGGCACGGTTAAATTAATCGGCACGAATCAAGATAAAGTTTACGGCGCGGCAAAACTTTTACTCACGGACGAGGCGGCTTATCGCAAAATGGCGGAGGCGCGCAGTCCTTACGGCGACGGTCACGCGGCTCAAAGAATCGTCAAGGCTCTGTTGTGGCGGCACAAAATTTTGGACACGTTGCCCGAAGAATTTGCAAATTGACAGCTCAAAGCTGATTGATAGCTTAAAGATAACTTGGGAGGTTGATAAAATGATTCCGGTTTTAATTGGATTGGGTGTTGCGTATCTGGTCTATTCAAATTGGCAAGAGGTCGAAGGCTGGCTGAAAGAATTCTTGCCGAAAGTTCAAGACGTTCTTAAACAGGCGGGCATTTACGATTACGCGGCAAAACTTTTCTCCAGCATTGAAGGCAACGTTATGCGCCTCGTTCACAAGCTTTACTACAAGGAAAATGGCAAATGGGTCGAAAGAACCATTGTCCGCGAAATCGACGAGTCCGAAGTTCCCGCCTGGGCTAAGGAAGGCTTGTCCGCCAAAGAAAGCGACGTTACCGCCCGCTACGAGAAAGAACTTGAGCTTAGCGTTTGAGCGAGGTGAATTGAAATGGCATTGGAAAATAAAATTGAGATGGTCGCCGATTTGCTTGAGTCCGCAAAAAAATTCTTCGTTGACCTGTTCCGCCCCGACATGACGCTTGAAAAAATTTCCGAAGTTGTCTCGCCGCGTCTCGACGACATGATTAAAAAGTACGAGGCACGCGGTCTCAAATACAGCGCGGGCAAGTTCAGCATTCAATACGCTGACGAAAAACATTTCAACTTGGCGTTTGAGATGTACTTTCAAGACGATGAGGGCAAGTGGCATAAATGCGCCAATGAAAGTGAACGGCGCGATTATACCTTGCTGGAGGTCGGCGCGTGGAAGACGATTCAGGCTTTGAAGGTCATCACCTTCCCGATTGAAAAGCCGAAGTCCACCGGCGATGAAGTCCTCCAAAAAGATCAGAAGCTTGAAGAGTATCGCGAGGCTGAACACGAAAGACTTTTGAGCGAACCTACCGACACTATCGACGTGAAAAAATCCGAAGAAAAATCAATCGACATTGACGTTGAGAAAAAATAATCGACCGTAAAAATTTTTAAAGCCCCAATCCCTATGAGGGGCTTATTTTTTTTACGCAGCTGATTTAAAATTCCGGGCATGAAAAAATATTTTTTAGCGCGACTGATTCAACTCGTGCCGATTTTGTTCGGAATAACTTTCCTGACTTTCGGCATGATGCAATTCGCCGGAGATGATGCCGTCGATATAATTTATGAGCAGTCGGGCAGCGTGGCTGAAGAAATCAAAGCCGCCAAGCGTGCTGAACTCGGACTCGACCAACCGTTTTTGATTCAGTACGGGAAATGGCTCGGAGGAATGTTGACGGGCGATATGGGGAAATCTTTTATCAGCGGCAAATTGGTTTTTGAGACCTTCACCGAAAAATTGCCCGCGACGATTGAATTAATGCTCGTGTCAATTCTGTTGACGATTTTTATTGCGACGCCACTCGGAATTTTGGCTGCCGTCAATCAAAATCGCTCGCTTGATTATCTGATACGCGCCTTGAGTTTTATCGGGAACTCAATGCCAAATTTTTTCTGCGGACTTCTGCTGATTTACTTCCTCGCGCTGAAACTCAACCTCCTGCCGATAATCAGTCAAAGCATCATCATGCCCGCGCTGACTTTGACGATTGCAATGGGCGCAAAATACACTCGACAAATTCGCGCAATCGTCCTTGAAGAACTCGATAAACCATACGTCATTGGTGCAAAAAGTCGCGGCGTCCCCGAAATTACAATCTTGATTAAAAGCGTCCTGCGTTCGACATTCATCATGATTATCACGCTGCTTGCGCTTTCAATGGGTTCACTACTCGGCGGCACGGCGATTGTCGAAACAATTTTCATGTGGGACGGCGTCGGGAAAATGGCAGTCGACGCAATTTTAATGCGCGATTATCCGCTGATTCAAGCTTACGTCGTGTGGATGGCGATAATTTATGTCGCAGTGAATCTTGCGGCGGACTTGCTGTATCATTGGCTCGATCCGCGTGTTCAATTAGGAACTAGGAATGAGGAATGAGTAATTAAAAATCTAACAGCTAACAGTTATCAGCTAGCAGCTATCCTGGCGGCTGCGGGAACTTTGATTTTAATCGCAGTCTTCGCGGAATTTTTGACGCCTCACGACCCTTACGCCCAAAATTTATCCAACGCACTCACTCCGCCGAATTCGGAAAATCTTTTGGGCACAGACCGTTACGGACGAGATGTTTTATCGCGGGTAATCGTCGGCTCTCAAACAACATTGTGCGCGTCACTTTTATTGCTGGCGACAATTTCAATCGTCGGAAGTTTAATCGGGGCGATTTGCGGTTATAAGGGCGGCAAGCTCGACGTATTTTTAATGCGGCTGTCGGATATATTTTTAGCCTTCCCGCAAATGGTTTTTGCAATCGCGGCGGCAGGAGCATTGGGCGGAGGTCTTTTGAATGCGGCGGCAGCTTTGGCGATAATCGGTTGGCCGAAGTACGCAAGAATTTCACGCGGACTGGTTTTGGCGATTCGGTCAATGCCATATCTCGACGCGGCTAAAATGTCCGGCTCAAGTTCGACGAAAATTTTATTCATGCACGTCCTGCCGAATATCGCGGGGCCGGTGCTCGTGACGGCGGCTCTCGACATCGGAACAATCATAATGGAGTTGGCAGGGCTGTCATTTTTGGGATTGGGCGCAATGCCTCCGACAGCTGAATGGGGCGCAATGATGAATAACGGCCGGTCAATGTTGCAAACTGCGCCGTGGGTGATTCTCGCGCCGGGCACAGCAATTTTCATAACCGTTGCGACGTTCAATCT
>JAFRSO010000090.1 GCA_017427545.1 Selenomonadaceae bacterium | reverse complement strand
CGTCATTGATGATTTTCAACAGGCGGTAAAACGTGCTGCGCTTTTAACAAACTTTAACTAGGGAACAGAAAAAAATAGAAAATAAGAATTGACATAAGTTGTTCACTTCTTTCAAACTCATTTTATCATTGCTTGTGTTTTAACCCCGGAGAATTGAACGACGAATTAAGATAGCGGAGGATACAAATGAATGAGAAATTGATGACAGCGGCAGAATATTTAGCGCACAAGTACACCTTGCCGAAAAAATTTCCCGAACTGCCGATGGCGGACGAAAATTTTATTTCTGCGTGGTCGGCTAAAGAAAAATTTGATGTGCTGAAATTCTTAAGCCGAGAATTTTTCATGCCGACAGAAAACTTTGACTGGGAAAATGTCGCGGCGTTGAAGATTGAATTCAATCAGACGTTGGGCGGAAGACTGCCGGTCATATCGACGGCGAATCACGATGATTTTTACCAAATGGCATCGTTGCTGACGGGTCGGGAACTAAAAAAATATCCGCTGACGGTCAATGCATTTACGATACCATGTCGAGCGGCGAAAATATATCGGCATCGAGTGATATTGCTCAACGCGGCACCTTACAGCAACATTGCGGCGGAGAAAATTGGCTTGACTGTGGAAGAGTGGTTGGAAAAATCGTATCGGGTAAGGTTGAGGCACGAGTCGGTGCATTATGAGACGTTGCGACTTTTAGGCGGCATGAAAAATCACGCGCTGGACGAAATTTTAGCCGATTGCCTGGGACAGATAGCGGCGTTCGGAGAATTTAGCGCGCCCCGTCAGAGAATTTTTTTCGGACTGGCAAAAGGAGGTTCAAAATGCGACGGGCGATTGAATTTTTACTGCCAAAAAGTTTTGCCGAGCGAATTGCCGAAAATTTATCGCGCCGTGGACGAATATTTAGACGAAGTTGAGCTTATGTCGAAGAATGCGGCGAATGAGTTTGAGTTGTTCAAAGTTTTGGCAAGCCGGGCAATTAAAGCGTAATCAAAAATAATCAAGTATGCCGTTCGTAAAAGCGGTGAGGGTAAAAAATGGCGTGAACTGTCTCCTCAAAATGAAAGTTTAACCGCGCTGAACTCGCCCGAAAATTTTATCCTTGCTGTTGTCACGGATTACAAAATTTTTCCTTTGAGGCGACAGGGGAAAATCTTACTCGATAGAAATATTTTTTTGCGGAGGTGATTAACTTGGTCAACGAAGAAATTCGCGCCATTGCAGAACGAATACGCAAAAACATAGCGATTATGATTTTTACGTCGTTAAATCCTCTTGAACTTTGCCAAAACGCCTATTGCTCGCTGATTGGTTTGAAACGACAACGCGGCGCAGATATTATCGTCGGTCATGAATCTGCTTTTGCTGAAAGGCTTGTTGATAAATTTTGGCGAAGAAATTATCAAGACGCACGATTTATGGCAGAAAATTTTTACTTTGACGATTAAGCGTGTCAGGGGATTATCACGGTTACCACGGTTCCGCCACCTTCGCGAGGACGTATCGTCATTTTTCCGCCGCACATCATTTCCAGCCGATGCTTTATATTCGCCAGAGCAATATGCGGTTCACAATCGTCGTCGGCAGGTGCAAAGCCGGGGCCGTTGTCCTCAACGATAATTTCACTGCCGGAATTTGTCTCACGAGTTCGAATAGTGATATTAAGCGGCTCATATTCGGGATCCATTCCGTGCTTGACGGCATTTTCAACAATGGGTTGAAGTGTCAGCGGCGGCAAGCGAAAATTTTTATGCGGCGTATCATACTCAACACAAAGGCTGTCCTCAAATTGAACTTGCTCAACTGCAAGATAAGCGCGGGTGTGCTCCAATTCGTCGGAAAAGGAAACCGTATCTTCGCTGGCAATGGCAGTAAAATTTTTGCGAAGATAGGTCGTAAAATCCAGCGTGACTTGCTGAGCCTTTTTGGGATCCTTAGCGCAAAGGTAATAGATACTCATCATTGCGTTATAGATGAAGTGCGGCCGCATTTGCAAAACCATAATGCTTGCGCGCTGATGGGCAATTTCGCGTTGCTGCCCGACATAAGATTCAATCTGGTCGTACAAGATGATTGAAAACATAGCCAGCGTTGAAATGCAAAGTCCCACCACGACCAGCAAAAGACTTTCGACAATCATGTTATTGATAAACAATGTGCCTGTCAGCGGGATCAGATGAATCATGAATGCGATAAAATATTTTTCGGGAAGTTTATTGCGACGGTGAATTACCGCTGCCAGATTGATAAACATCACCGCGAAGATTGGCGCGACCATAATTGAATGCCATGAGGTTCGGATATATTGATTAGCGGGCGTGATGTAGTAAAAAAACGTCGTGAGCTGCGCGATTGCCAGCAAAATGAAATATATGATCCAAAGTCCGACGACGACTCGGAATAAAAAACTTTTGCGCCAATTTTCCCCGCAAGTCCGCAAAAGATAAACCGTGAACAGCGGCATTGGTATCGACAGCATCAGATATTGAAAGTAGACGGTGATTTTTTCTTCCAACACCATGCTCGGATCTTCGTAAATCACGAGGTCGACGAAAAGCGCAATCATACACATTACGAAAACCGTAAACAGTATGATGAAAAAATTTTTGTTCCATTGATTCGTGCCCGGCATGATGACGACGACGCATAATGTCATAATCGTCACCAATAACACCGCGCCGCATGCGAAAAAATAAATTTGGTTCCAACTCAATCTTGTGCGCCTCCCAACGAAAACGGATAGCGGAGGTTTTTTAATTGCGCCCGAACGCCTTCAGCTGTTATCGGCTTGAGAGTAAAACCGCTGGCTCCCGTGCTCCAGGCGTCAAAAGAATATTCAATGTAAGCAGTCAGATAAACCACATTTGTGCGGGGATTGATTGTAAGTAAAGTTCGACAAAGGTCAAGCCCGTTGTTTTTTCCAAGCTCAATGTCCAGGAAGGCCAGCGCGATTCGATTTGCCTTGGCGTATTCAATCGCTTCTGAAGGTCGAGTAAAGCCCGTGATGATGGCGTTGGGCATAACTTCTTCCAAAATGGGCAAGGCTCCCGAAAGAAAAATTTTTCTGTCGTCGACCATGATGACGTTCGGAGCTTCTTCACTTTCAAATGCCGCCGAAAGCAATGTGTTGATATCTGTATCGAGACATTGGGAGATTCGGGAAATCATCACGGCATCAGGCAGACGGCTGCCACTTTCCCAGCGAGCAACAGTGGAACGCGTCACGTATATCCGCTCTGCCAATTCCCGTTGCGAAAGTCCTTTGCCGGTACGAAGTTTTTTCAAGGTTTCTGCAAACAGTACGCGCATTTTCCATTTTACTCATTTCCATTTTTTCTGTAGTTTAATCACGCAAGGCAGAAAAAACAATAACTCTTTCGCAAAACAGGTGTGACATTTTGGAACCCCCCTTGCTTGACGGAATGAAAAATAAGATAATGCATGAAATTAATCTGTGAAATGTTTTGGAGGAATGCAGATGAAAAATTTTGCAGATACTGTTATTTACGGCGACTTTTACACCGTTGACGAGAAAAATCCCAAGGCTCAAGCGGTTGCGATTGCGGACGGCAAATTTGTTTACGTTGGCGATGCCGACGGTGCAAAAGATTTTGTCGGCGAGGGCACGAAGGTTGAACATTACGCGGGCGGTATGATTCTGCCGGGATTTGTTGACGGTCACGCGCACGGTAATCTCGGCGGCTCAAAAATGTTGCTCATGTGCAAGTTGAACGATTGCAAAACTCTCGACGCTATCCGCGAACGGCTCAAAAAATTCATTGCGGAACATCCCGAAATGGAAAAGATTCAAGGTATGGGCTGGGACGACGCAACTTTTGGAGTCAACGGTCCTACTGCGGCGATGATTGACGACTTGACTGACAAGCCCGTTGCGATGATTGATTACGGGCACCATTCATTTTGGTTGAACTCCGCCGCGATGAAACTCAAAAACATCACCAAAGATACTCCCGACATTGCCGACGGCGTTATTGTCCGCGACGCTGAAGGAAATCCGACAGGTTGTTTCCGCGAAGGCACAAGCATTTATTTCAATGATTTGCTGTATCATTTCACGGTTGAGGAGTACAAGAAAGCTCTGCTGGCTTTTCAAGATGTGTTCCTTTCTATCGGCGTGACTATGACTTTCGACCCGATGGTTAATTACGATTACGGTTGGGAAAATGTCATGGAAGCTTATCACCAACTCGACCTCGAAGGCAAATTGAAACTTCGCGTACACGGCGGCTATCAAGTCTTCGTCGATAAAAATCCCGTCGCGGACGTGGAAAACGGCGTTAAGTGTCGGGAAAAATTCAAAGGCGACAGATTCTCTGTGGACAACATCAAAATTTTGCTTGACGGCGTTGTTGAAAGCGCGACGGCTTATCTTAACGAACCTTACAGCAACAGCACTGACGGCTATCGCGGTTTATTGCGCTTTGACCCCGACACCTTAGCCGCAACCGTGAAAAAAGCCAACGATTTGGATATTACAATGCACATTCATACAATCGGCGACGGTGCCATAGCTGAAGCGTTGAATGCTTTTGAAAAAGCCGGTACTACTCCTGCTCAACGCGCGGCACTGACTCACCTGCAACTCGTGGCTCCCGCCGACATTGATCGCATGGAGAAATTGGGCGTCGTTGCCGTGGCGAATCCCTATTGGTTTGTCAAGGAACCTGATTATCATACAAAATTATCGGTACCTTATCTCGGCGAGGAACGTGCAGAAAATCAGTACCCGCTGAAAAGTTTCTTCGACAAGGGCGTTGTCGTAACTCAAGCAACTGATTATCCTGTCACGGCAGACCTAAGACCGATTAACGGAATACAAACCGCCGTAATCCGTCAAGTTCCCGGCGAACCCGAAACTTTGTTGAATCCGTCGGAACGCGTCACGGTCGAACAAATGATTAAGGCCGCGACATTGAACGGCGCGTACCAATTCAAATGCGAAGACACTCTTGGCAGTATCACTGTCGGCAAAAAAGCTGATATGGTCGTGCTTGATTCGGACATCACTGTCTGCGCGCCCGAACACATTAACGACGCAAAAGTTATGCGCACAATGATTGAAGGCGAATGGGTTTACACCCGCGAAGAATAAAAATTTTTTGGAGGAATTACCATGAAAAACAGCGTAGCAGACCTTGTCGTTTGCGGCAAAATTTTTACTTCCGAAGGCAATCAAATCGTCGAGGCGTTCGCGGTTAAGGACGGCAAATTTATTTACGTCGGCGATAAAAAAGGCGTTCAAGCTTTTATCGAGGACGGCAAGACGGAAGTTATTGACTACAGCGGCAAAGGTCTCGTAATGCCCTCATGCGGCAACGGCCATGCGCATTATTCGATTGGTCACGGTATTCCGAAAGTTGGAACGGCGATTGACAGAGAAATTACTCCGGAAAAATTTTTGGCGGAACTTGTTCCCGCAGTTGTTAAGAAGGCACGAGCAACCGGCGCAAAAGCTATATTCGGTTTCGGCTGGCAAGTCCTGCTCTTTGAAAACAATATGCCCACTCGTCAAGATTTGGATAAAATTTGCAGCGATATTCCCATGTACCTTGCCGATGAGGAAGGGCATAAAGGTCTCGTGAATACACTTGCGCTCATCAACGCGGGTATCATGACGGCGGACGGTACGGTTCTCAAAAGGGAAGTTCGCGGCGGCGAAATTGTTTTTGGTGCTGACGGCAAGCCGACAGGTTTTCTTAAGGAACAAGCCGGAACTTACACGCGCTCTTTCTTGGACAATGACAATCTTTTTTCCGTTGATTTGGCCAAAACAACTCTGTCGGACATTCAGCAACATTTATTGTCGGAAGGCTACACCATGTACATTGACGGCTGGGGCAATTATTTCTTCAACGAGAGCTACTTCAAAGCCGCTCAACAAATGGACAAAGCCGGCGATATGCATTTCATGTTGGGCTTGACTTACGAACTTGAAAGCTGGATGGATATTGATAAAAATCTGGAAAAATCGCTTGAGGTTCAAAAATACGCGTCCGAACACGTGAAACCTAATTGGGTGAAACTCTTCATGGACGGCACTGTTGAGACAGGTACGGGCTTTGTTGACCGACCGTATCCCGACGGCAAGCAAGGTATCGCCAACTGGTCGGAAGAGGAAGTCACCTACATTACGCGCAAGTCCAACGAAAAAGGGTTGTCCATGCATATTCATACGATGGGCAATATGGCGGTCAATCGCGTCGTCAACGCATACATAAACGGCGGCAAGGATGAACTCCGCAATACTCTTGTCCACGTGCACCAAGTCCTTCCGTCGGATTATAAACGCATGGCAGACCACAATATCTACGTTACTTCCGGAATGCTTTGGCACCATTGCGCGGACGAGAATCGAGAGGCTCTGTTAAGCATGTGTCCCGCTGACATGGGCGACAAAAGCTATCCGATGAAATCTTTCTTCGATAACGGCATTAATGTGACTTCGCACTCTGACTTCCCCGCACTCTCCGGCAGCCCTGATGATCCGTTTGGAATTATTGAAATTGCCGTTACGGGGCAATGCTACATGGAAAGCGGAAAACCTTGGTGGCCTGAAGAACTCATCACTCGCGAACAGGCTATCACCGCTTTGACTATCAACGTCGCAAAACAAATGTTCCTTGAAAATGAACGCGGCAGTATCAAAGCCGGCAAATTTGCTGATTTTCTCCTCGTGACCAAAGACGTGCTGACTTGCCCCGTGAAGGAAATTCATACCGCAAAACCTGCCGCGACTTACTTTGAGGGCAAAAAAGTTTTCTCCATGTAAAGAAAGGAAAACGAATCATGAAAGAAACGGTTATCCTCGGCAACTTCATCACCGTTGATGAGAAGCGTCCCTTTGCCAAAGCGGCTCTCGTCAAGGACGGCTTGTTTGCTTATATCGGCGACGCTCAAGAGGCTAAAAAACTTGCCGACCCGAACGCGAATATTCTTGATTACGGCGAAAACTTCATCTATCCCGGTTTCCTCGAATCTCACAGCCACGGATATTTTGCCGGTTATCGCGCCGTCGGGCAGGCGAATCTTGCGCAATTTCTTTCGACCGACTACGCAAAATATCGCGAAGTTATCAAGCAGTTCATCGCCGACAATCCCGACCGCGAACTTTACTTTGCGGCAGGCTGGATTGAAAACGAGGAATATGTTTCCAAAGCGTATCTTGATGACATTTGCTCCGACAAGCCGTTGATTATGCAAACGGGCGGCGGACATTCCATGTTGCTCAACACAAAGGCGTTGGAATGGGCCGGCATTGACGCTCAAAGTGCGAAGAAATACGGCTATGACCTTGTGCACGTGGACAAAAACGGCGACCCTGACGGCTATATCTGTGAAGCACCTGTATTTGACCTCGCCAAGAAAATTCCCACTTCGATTGAAGATGCAAAAAGATATTTGCTTGCATGGCAGGACATCGCACTTGAAAACGGCTATACCGCAGTCGCTGATGCCGGCGTTGAGCTTTTCTCGCCGGAAATTATCAAAGCATATCATGAGCTTGAGCAGGCAGGCAAGCTGAAGTTGCGCACTTACGCCTATTTGCTTGTTCCTGACAACCCCGAATCGCCTAAGGCAGAAGTTGAGCGCGCAGTAGCCGACCGCGCAAAATACAGCGGCGAATATTTTCATGTTGTCGGATTAAAGACTTTCCTTGATGGCGTGACCGAAGCGCACACCGGCTGGCAGAATCAAGATTACCTTGACGAACCCGGCTATCACGGCGCGGAACGTTTCAACGACCATGACAAAATGGTTGAGCTGCTTACCGAAGCGAATAAAGAAGGGCTTGCCGTGCACGTCCATTCCGAAGGCGGCGGCGCGACTCACTTCATGCTTAATTGCATTGAGGACGCGGAAAAAATCACCGGCAACTTGGATCAGCGCAATGTTTTGGCGCATCTGCATTTTGTCACGGACGAGGACATTCGCCGCATGGGCAAAACAAATTCTATTCCGGCAGTTCCACCGCTTTGGACACCGGAGGATAAAGACGTATATACAAGTGAAATCGTCTACGTCGGCAAGGAATTGGCCGACCAAGCTTATCCGATAAAATCTTTCTACGACGCGGGCGCGAACGTTGTCTTTCATTCGGATTATCCCGTCTCGCCGATGTTGGATATCAAATACAGCATTTACACGGCTGAAAAACGCACATATCCGAAAGAAAGCGGCATGATAACAAAGCCGCGCAATATGAAAGAAGCTATCACCCGCGAACAATCCTTGAGGGCAATGACTATCAACGTCGCGTGGCAGTGGCACCAAGAAAATCGCTTAGGCTCAATCGAATTCGGCAAGGTTGCCAATATGACGGTCTTTGATTGCGACTTCCTTCATGACGACATCGAAAAGGTAGGCCGGGCAAAAGTTGTAGCCACTATCGTTGACGGAGAAGAGGTTTATAAAGCATGATTGATGTAAAAGCACTGCTGCGCGCGCAATACGGCGAAAATCACAAGATTACGGACGGCAACTTTGATAAATCGCTGGCGGTCAAATGCGTCAACGGCACTTTCGTCGGCAAGCGGACGGAAAATATCATTTCGTACAGGGGCATTCCGTTCGTCGGCAAACAACCCGTCGGCGAATTGCGCTGGAAAGCTCCCGTGGACGTTACGCCCGATGACGGCATTTACGAAGCTTATCACAACGCGAAAAGTGCTTACGGGAACGAAAACTTCGAGATCGGCTCGCTGTTCTATCTTAGCGAAGACTGCTTGTATTTGAATTTGTGGAAAGCTGATGAGGCGTCCGCTGATAAAAAGCCGGTCATGGTGTGGATTCACGGCGGAGCTTTTGAGGCGGGCGGAACCGTCGACCCGATGTTTGATTGTCACAATTTCGTTAAGGAAAATCCTGAAGTTATCGTCGTGACAATCGCTTACAGGCTCGGCGTCTTCGGATTTTTACACCTGTCACATCTGGCGGACGGCAAAGACTATCCCGACGCGCAGAACCTCGGCTTGCTCGATCAAATTGCGGCGTTGAAGTGGGTGCACGAGAACATAGAAAATTTCGGCGGCGATCCGGATAACGTGACAATCTTCGGCGAAAGTGCTGGTGCGGGAAGTTGTACACTGCTTCCGCTGATTCCCGGCTCGCAAAAATATTTTAAGCGCGTCATTGCCGAAAGCGGCGCGCCCAATCAAACGAGATCTGCGGAACAATGTATCGCTTGCACGAATGAATTGCTGGAAGTTCTCGGCTGCAAAACCGTTGCCGAATTGAATAACCTTGACGCCCAAAAAATTTTTGAAGCATCGTCCTTACTCTTCATGCGCCAATTTCCCGAACGTGACGGAAAATATTTGCCGTTGGATCCGTTTGAGACTTATGCGAGCGGCGCGGCTAAGGACATCGATTTTATTCAGGGCTGCAACAAAGACGAAATGAATTTCTTCGTGTACAGTTTCGGGCTTGAAGGTTGGACTGCGTGGGCAGCTGACCGCAAGGCGAAAAAATTTGCACAATTCACCGACGCGGAGAAAAATCTTGCCGAGAGTTTTTGGAACGACATGACGGGCGAAGATTGGGAACGTGACAGCTGTCTGTTTAGTCAGATTTGGTTCAATGCGCCGGTTATCAAGTTGGCGGAGAGTCTGACGAAAGGCGGCGGCAAATCTTACGCCTATTACTTCACGCCCGAATCGTCGTTGCCGATTATGAAATGCGGACACGCCATTGAGCTTGCGGTTGTTTTCAATCACTCGGATATGACTGGCGACACGGGCAGAGAATTCGACGCGACCTTCTGCAAGACGATGCGCAAAATGTGGGTTCAATTCGCCAAAACCGGCAATCCGTCACTCACCGCGGAAATTTCTCCTGACGGCAAGGCTAAAGATTGGCCGCTTTACGACTTGGAGAACAAGAAAGTTATGGTCTTCGACGAGTTCGACATCCACCCCGAAAAAGAATCCGCAAGAAAAATTGTCGATTGGGACAGAACCTATTCACTTACCAAATATTATATGCTTTAAACGACAAGTGACGGGCAGGGGGCTTGAAACCCTCTGCTTTTGCTTGCGACGAAATGAGGAGCAATATGAAGCAACGCAATTTTATTCGATTGTTTGACCGAAAGAAAAGCCGAATAGATTCGCGCATAAAACGTGATTATATCGAGAACGGCATTGCCACGATTCATTGTTGCATTTCCGGCTACAACGACATAATCAATGCGTACAGTGCCAAAGACCAAGAGAGCTTGAATCCGGATTTTGTCGACTTTCTTCAAGATGCCGCCGGCCCTATCCCCGATGAATGCCCGATTGTTTTGAATGTCATTGGCGATTGCTTGTCGGCGGACGAGAAAAAAATTATCGCAGATATTATTCGTGACGATTTTTCTTACAGGCTCGGTCTTGTCGAAAAGGAACAGGAACACGAATTCGGCATGTTTATATTCATGCTCATCGGATTAATTGTTAGCGGACTTCTCTTGTGGCTGACACTTTCACTTGACGAAGTGCCGCGCGAAATTTTTATCGTATTTTTTTGGTTTTTCGGCGACAGAATGTTTGAATATCTCTTCATCACGGGTCGTGAACTTCGGAAAGAAAAGCGGCTTGCGGGACGGCTGGCAAGTATCAAGGTCATTTTCTCGGACGCTTATGAAAAAATGCATTACACCGAAGAGCAAATCAGCCAGTTATACGCCGAACTTGACTTGGAGCAATGAGCGCGTTGAGGTGAAGCATGAGAAAATTATTTACAGTTGATGATTTATTCATTGCCCTGGTCGCGGCGGTCAGCTACGGATTCAGCTTTGAAAT
>JAFRSO010000089.1 GCA_017427545.1 Selenomonadaceae bacterium | reverse complement strand
CGTCATTGATGATTTTCAACAGGCGGTAAAACGTGCTGCGCTTTTAACAAACTTTAACTAGGGAACAGAAAAAAATAGAAAATAAGAATTGACATAAGTTGTTCACTTCTTTCAAACTCATTTTATCATTGCTTGTGTTTTTCTTTTACTTGACTTTACCAACAACCTCTAGGACTTTGCTTGATTTGATTGTGTCTTAGAAGCATTCGTATGAATGTATTTTGCCATTGACTGCTCGTTTACGTAAGCGGGGGATTGATCTGGCGTCTGTCGATTGGGGGAATTCTCCGTGGGGTATTACGTGAAATTGTAAAAGAGAAGGACTAGCTGATTTTCGTTGCTACTAATGTCGTTAGTCAACCTAATGTTCCGAACTCGAAAAATAAATTTTTCAATGATTATATTGATGTGGTCGCTTCCGAGAAAAATGATATTGCGTCTGTAAGGTTTGATGATATTTGTCGCTCGCATAGTATTTGGCTCGATCCCGTCGATACGCCGAAAGAGTTGTATAAGCGGCGATTGCGTGGGCGTATTTGAATGATTGTGTGCTTGTAATGCGTTGGCATTATCTGAATAATTTGCTTACAGTCTTAGTTCATGGTTTCCGGTCGGGCTTAGGAGGGAAGGCAAAGCGGATTGGCGGAATTGTGCCGAAGAATAAAAATGAAGGCTGATTGGGTTAAAAAAGAAAATTGGTGAAGGAAGTTTGAGGAACATGGCTTACTTTACAGCATATATCTGGATAAGATTTATGGATATGACCATTTTATCAAGGACAGCAAGTAAGCGAGTCTTAGACCAGTTGGCGACGGAGCGCTCTTCTACGAGGCGAAGATAAAGCAATTTGAAAAAGGAATTGCCAAGGTCGTGTTCATAAGAACGAATAGGCGAAACAACGTTTCCAGACGAATTCAACGCAACAAGCTTTTAGGCTAGGTGCATTTAGTTTTAGCGAGTTGCGAATCAAGTGGACGATACAGTCCAAAATGTTTTCTTTTGAAATGGGGCTAGTTTTGTTGCTCGTCCAGTACGTAATCTTTGATGAAACGCTGACTCATGCCTCGAAACTCGTTTAGAGCCGCTTGCAAATTCTTCTGCCGGGTGTATCTCGATTCTTTCTTTTCATCTCTTTTTCTCTCGTGCTCTCCTACTTACACAATCCATTTATTACTCCAATCGTCGCGAAATTTTTATCTAGAGTTCCAACTTCCGTCATATCGGTCACGAAAATGATGTTATTGAAATTTTATGGATTCACGAAGATTCAAGCGGAACTGGCTATAATTTGACGACGCATATTATCTTGTCGAAAAATTTTATCAACGCCAAAACGAACAGTTTCTTACGACGGCGAAAACTATCAAAGAAATTTTGAAGGGGCTTTCTGACGGTAAACTTATGCCTTAAAGGCGGTAGAGAATACCTTAAAAAATCCAAAAGCCGCCCCACAAAAACAGCCGCTTTTGCCGCGATTTGAAGATGTACTCCGTTGACTTAGGCAATTTGTTCGCAGGGCACAATCTCGTTTTCACCAGCCCGTTTGGTGAACCGATAAGTCCAACAAATTTTAGCCGAAGATATTTCAAGCCGCTGCCCAAATGCAATATCAGTTCGGACCCCGCTTTTTTGATGGGGGCGCAAGTAAAGTGATTCACTGTTGGATTGTAAGGTCATCCGCTGAATATAAGGATATAAACAATTCTTAACAAGCAAAGATTTTTTCTGCGGACGGACAGCGGACTAAATTTGCCGATTTATGAAGTGTAAGGATTCCATAAATTCAAGTCTCAAGACAGCTTTTTTAACGTACCTATAAAATTATTACAAATCGGTAGTCACCGAAATTTTTTTGTGATAAAATGCCATAAGCAACGATTGAAAGAAGGTGAACACGATGATTATTTTGCAAGTGGCTTGCGACAATTTTTATATGCTGAAAAATCAAAAGCAAAAATTAGATGATAAGAAGATTGTTTTATTCGAGTTGTCTTGTATAAAAAATGATTTTATTTTTCTTGTGCTATAGTCTTCTATAATAAGTATTTTTTATTTATTGGCACAAAAGTTAGGATGATATTTTTTGCAGACAAATGTATTTATTAAAGAAAAATTATCTGGACAACACGAAAGCTTTTTGAGGTACTGCCAAGAAGCCGGTAAAAAACTTGTCGCCGAATTAGCTGGAGAAGATTTCATTGCTTATCGCGCTGAATATTCCGTGCCTCGTGAATACGTTGAGCAAATAAAAACATTGCTTAATTTTCAAGAACAGAAGTCCGGCGAAAAAATTTCTCCTTCGCGAAATTCGGAAGAGATTTTGCAAGATTATTTTAAAATTGATGACCTCGCGCCCTATGAAAATATTTTAATTTCCGAACTTGATTTTAATGTCCGCGTTCATAATTGTTTAAGGTTAAATGATTACAGAACGCTTGCCGAACTTTTAAAATCTTCCCGACAAAAACTTTCGGGCTTGAAAAATTTTGGTCAATGTTCCTTTGACAATCTTATCGCGACGCTGAAAAAATTCTTTGACTCTCGACGAAAAAATCTTCTCGCGAAAACTTTACAGCTTGCAAACGAAGAGCTTGACGAATTTTTGCGCAACGAGGCTTTGAATCATATTCCGCAGGTCGATTTGAAAATCTCGGCATTTAAGAAATTTTCCGATTCCGTGACGATAAAAAGTTTATTTCAGAATCTGCCTGAAGAATTTAGAGATAAACGAGTTCAACCTTTCCTGCTTGCTTGCGGTTTGGAGAAGAATAATTTATTTATTGACTTGCCAGATGATTTGACACTTGCCGAGTTTCCCGAGTATCTTGCCGAAAATTCGATTGACTTAGACATTGATGAGTTGAAAAATTTTATTAATGTGCTTCGTTTCGACGTGAGAGTTTGCGCGAAACAAATTCTTGCCTCTTTATTTAATGGCGAGCGTAAATTTAATATTATGTACCGTCGAGCTAAAGGAGATACACTTGAAGAGATTGGAAAAAATTTTGGCATAACACGTGAGAGAGTTCGACAAATTGAATCAACATCCGTCAGCAAATTTAATAAATATCGTTCCGACGTAAATAAAATTTTTTACTTTCTTCATGCGTTGACTGACGGAAAATCCCTCCTCACTTTGGACGACGCTAAAAATTTTTTAAATACTTCCGATGCGGAAATATTTTGGTTTTTCGCCGCCAAAACAAATTTGTCAAATGGCGTTTTTCATTTCGACGAAGAGCTAAATGCGGTTGTCTTTGCCGACGAAAACGAACTTGATGAAAATGAGTTAATTAAAAATCTTCCTGAAATAATAGAAGAAAAATTTTTTGAAGTGACAATTACCAATTTAGCGCGTGAAAAAAATTATCCCGTTGACTTGATAAAGATTAAACTCGCGAAAATCTACAAGCGTAACGGAAAATTTTTTCATCGTAGAAATTTGACTTTGACTATCAAATACGGTTACATTTTAAAAGAGCGATTCCCGAACGGTTACAAAATCGCCGACAAAACTATTTATTCGCGGTTCATAAGGTATTTGCACGAAATTTTTAATGAAGAAGCTTTGCCTACTCAACGCAGCGTCGACGCTGTAATTGCAACAATCGCTGTGCTTTGTGATAGAGGAAAATATATTCACCCTGATTTTGTTCATATATCGCCGGAAATTATTGAACGCGTGAAAAAGTTTATCGACAGCTCTGACCGCACGGCAATTTTCTACAAGGAAATTTTCGAGGCTCTTAAAAATATTTTTGCCGGCACGCAAATCACCAATCATTATTTTCTGCAAGGCGTGATAAAGTTTTACAACCTTCCTTATAAGCTTCGCAAAGATTACCTGACCAAATCTAACGAAATTGACATGGGGAAAGAGTTCGATAATTTTGTTGCAGAACGCGGCGAAGTTTCAGCGCAGGAGATTAAGAGAAAGTTTATCTCGTTCACCGACGCCAATATAAATTTTTTGTTACTGCGTTGTCCCGAAATTATTCGTATCGGCGACGGAAATTTTCTTCACGCTACTAATTTGAACTTGCAAGCGGAAGATTTTGAGTCGATAAAAAATTTTCTTCGACTGAATTGTTCGACGCCTGTCTGTTCGCGTGTCTTGTTTGAATTATTCTTTGAACGCTTCGGCGACTTCATGACACGCAACGAAATTCAAAGTCACAACAAACTTTTTGGCGTCCTGCAATACATGTTCCGCGACGAATTTAATTTTTCTCGTCCTTACATTTCTACGGAAGACATAAAGCATGTTAGCAACAAAAAGATTCTGCTTAGAATTTTGGAGGAGATTGACGAAATTGAGATTGAAGACCTCATCGGCATTTGTAAGGAAAACGGAATCCATTACGTTGCGAAGAATTATTTGATTGACAGTTTGCGTCCGGATTTTATTCGTGTTGATGAATTTACTTTGGTGCGACCGGAATCAATCGGCGTTACAGATGAAATTATTTCTGCAGTTGTAGAAAGTATCCGGTCAGCCATTGAGCGGAATGGTGGTTGGCAAACGGTTCAAACTTTTGCGGATTATGAATGGTTGCCCCAACTCGAAATATCTTGGAACAGTTTTTTGTTAGAGAGTATTGCAACACTGACACAAGACGCTCTTTACAAAATAAAAGTTCCGTCAAAGTCAACGAATTTTTCATCAACAATTTTTTTGTCGGAAGAATTTGCAGAGGACGACTTCCAATCTTTCTTGACAAAAATTTTGATTGTCGAGCACAACAAAGAGCCTTTCCGCACGGAGAAAGAAATTTTTGATTGGTTGAAGACGCAAGGCTTGTGCAATAAAAAGCTCCCGAAATTCTTGGAAGGCGGCAGGGCGTTTGAAATTTTAGGCGAATAAATTTTGTTGGTGATTTTTATGTATGCTTATGAATGGGACACGAAGGCGGGCGGTTACAATCTCACGCCGACGATTAAGCCGCTTGATAAAGAAGTTCGTCCGGTCTTTTTGAAGAACTTGAATTTCTCGGACTGGATAAAAATTTTGGCAGGTAATTTCCAAAATCAAAAGAGCCGCTTTGTTAGGCTGAAGGTCGACACTATTTTTATCGCGGTAAACTTGTAGCCGAAACACAGGGCGGCAATTTATTTGACTTGCCTACGTTGAAAAGTATCACGCCGAATTTTTTCTTACAACGGATTCGCTTTGGGATTACTTTTTTCAAGAGTACAATCCCACCCTCGATAAAACTTTTCAAGAGGCAATGGGCTATTACAATAATTTTGCGCCCTCTTGCAAAAACGACAATCAACGACGCCTTTTAAAGGTAACGCTGATTTTGTTTGCCCTGCAACAGAAAAATCTTGGCGGACGTGGCGGAGTAAATTCACTTTTGCGTTCGACACAGAAAAATATTTGCGCGTGCTTTGCAGGAACGCCGCTTGAAAATGAAGTTCGCTCGACGCTGAATTATTTTACCGACAGAGGAGTTGTCAGCGCGTTGGAAGAGGGCAACGATACCAATTACATCATGGCTACAACTCAAATCGACGTCGACCGCATAAAAAGTATCCAAGAGCTTGTGCGTCGTGAAAAATCTTTCGACGCGGTTATCAAAGATAACTCTTACGATGTGGCGGAAAAATTCAAGCCGACGGATTATCTCAAGCATCGTCTCGACGTTCAGATTATTTTGCCGACAAAATTTTTGCAGACAAGCTTGACAAATTTTCAGCTTGACGTTCGCGATGTCAACAACACGCATACACTTTGACGGGCGAGCGGCTCTGCAATCTGATCGTGAACACGGTTAAGGAATTGCCCGGCGCGCAAAATAAATTTATCGTCAAGCAGACGCCGGAACATATAAAATTTTGCCGTATAACGTCCGATATTTTCAATCTGCCCAAAGAAAAAATTAACTCTGTGGACGACGCGGCGAAAAATATAAAAGTTCATCTCACACAAAGTAATTATCCTCTGTGGTCGCTGAAATATTTTGTCGCGGAAAATTATTTCGACGCTCCGCACAAGGAAACTTATCTGCGCTTTTTGAATTTGCTTGAAGAATTTATAAATCCTCAAAAGGGTCGTGACGTGACGAAAGTTGCGGACGATATTTTTTTAATTTACGACAAGAATCCCGTTATCATCGAAGAGCTGAAAAATATCGTGCTAAGGATTCCGCGTGTCGTTGTCGAGGAGTTTCAGCCGGCTTTAAAAAATTTATTGCAAATGTTTTCTGCCCTTCGCAACAACACCGAAAAAAATTTCGCACAGGCGGCGGAGCAAATCAATCAATCGGCGCAGATATTCACGGATTTTTTCGAGAATCAATTTGAATTCTTTACCAAAGCTTTGACCGAATATGTTGACAGCGCGACAGATTCAAAACCATTTGAAAAACTTTTCAACGATGCACCCGTAGGAATTTTTTTCAAGACACGTGACGATTTTATTCTGCAGATGAAATCGCGCTTGCAAAAATTCCGTCAAGACGAAAAGACCGGTAAATTTTTTTCAACGTGGCAAGAAGTCACCGGCATAACCTCTCCTGCCGATTGGTCGAACAAAAATGAAATTCCTATCCTCTGCATGTTTCAAGATTGTTTGGAAGAGGCTCAATTATATTTTCCCGCGCTTAACAAAAGGTCGTCGTCACCGCAATTAGCTGCTAGCTACTAGCTTAGTAGAATTCTAGCAGCTCATAGCCGCTAACAGCTAACTTGCGAGCCGCAAATCAAAGCCTTTGCAGAAAAAATTATCGGGAAAAGTTTTTGTCTGCTGTTCGTAAAAAATCCGTGAGTTGTCCGCCGAAGAGGCGCAAAAATATCTTGAGGAACTCATCGACAAAGATACGCTGGTGGGAATTCGGGTTTTGAAAAATTCTTGAGGTAAGCGCAATGATTGCTTTTGAAAGTTTCAACGAGTTAAAAATTTTTCTGCAACACGACATGGGAAAAAATTCCTTCAGACCCGTGCGATTCATTAACGTTGATTCGTTGTCAAACCGATTCGAGATGAAAAATTTTTTGGGCACGTTGACGACGAATTTTATTTTACTCTCGAACTATTGCACCGGCGATGATACTTTTCCAAATCTGCGGCAACTGCGCAACAACTTACAAAGGGAAGCTCAAACTGTTTGTGTGCTGCCTCTGTCGAAATATCTGCGCGTGAATCCCGACCAAACGGAGCCGGAAATAAAAAGTTTTCTGAACTTGTACAAAGGCGAAACGTGCTCTTTCAGAATTTATTTTTTGATGTACCGATTGAAAAGTTTTTTCTTGTCGTTGAAAAAACGCTGCCCACTTGCAGGACAAAAATTTTTTCGACGACGTGAAAGTTATCGCCAATGCCTTTGATTTGTTTCGCCATCATTATGCTTTGCCTTCCGAGTTAAAGAGAAAAATTTTGGGCGCGAAGAAGATTGGCAACGCCTTACTGAACTGATTGCGACGACAGGGAATTTTGAACGAGCTTTTTGCAAGGCGTTGGCAGTTGACGCCTTCGGCACGAGTTCATTTAAAAATTTTGATAAGAGAAAGTCTGAAGCCGTTGTTGGAATGTAGTAGAAAAAAAACAGCAAATATTTACTGTCGCCGACCGAATCTTGGGAAATCGTTGAGCTTGCTTGCCATGAAGATTTAAAGACAAAAAATATCTTTTACCTTACGGACTTTGTGCCCTTCTGTCCTTACAGAGCGATTGACTATAACGCTTCGGGATTTAAGACGCAAAGTCAAAAGGCGCGCTGAAAGGCTACTTGGAAAGCGGAGATTATCGCGTAGGAGATATGCGCGGCGTAATTAAAAGGCAAATGGGAATTTTGGATTTTGGAGGGTTTGGGCAATCCACCATGCCGGATATAAAAATTCGTTCTTTGCGAAAACGTCCGCTTCAGCAGAAAAAATCATTTGTTTGTAAATCGTTCGTAAAGTTTCATCAGCTCGGCGACAATTTTTGATTCATCGTCCAAAAAATTTTCAAAGCCATAGGCGGCCGCAACAGCGCGGTCGTTTTTTTTGTGCGCAAGTCTTAAATCCTGCGGCATGGTCAGTTCGTCATACAGGTCGGCAAGCGTCGCGTCGGGATAATTTGCTCGCACGTCAAGAATTTTCTGCGCGGTCTGCTCGATTAATTTTTTCTGCTCCAATGTCGGCAAGCACCACGGAAAATTATTATAAACTACGCTGCCCGAATATCGATAATCAGACTTCAACCGTCCTGCAACCGCTCTCATCCACGCCATATGGATCGAACTCGTCAATATCCCGAAATGATAAATTTCTGCGCCGGGAATTATACAAATATCGCAGTTGCAAATAATTTCGGGCGTCAAAAATTTCAACGGAAGATAAAGCCGACGCTCTGAACTTGTCCGCGGCATTGCAAGATAAATTTCGCTCGGTTGCGTCGTCGAAAAAAATTTATACGGGGTCTCGGCTGATTTACGCGTCGGAGCGGCTGAACTATTCTCGCGAAAAATTTTTATCGCCTCTAAACGTTTCATTATCTCTCGATTGCGTGAATATTCATTCGGCGGCACATTGAATAGCCATAAACAATATCTAATTGGCTCGCCGTTAAGAAAATCTTTTGCTCCAACATATCTGTGAATCAAATGTGCTTGCGCGGGAAATTTTTTTATAAATTTTTTTGCTTCGTCTTCGCTGAAAATAAAATTTCCGTCGTCAGTTGCTTGACTTCCGTTTGTCATTCGCGGCACGAAGTCTTGATAATGACGGGCGCGGCTGTCAATAAAAATAATCGGGGCGTCGACGAGGTAGGGATTGATATTTGTCGCGGGAAAAATTTTATCGCCGTCAAAGATTTTTTTGTCGACGGGGAGATTTTTATCACACATGCCGATAACGACGCAATGAATCGCCGCCTTATGAAAAGATTCGCTGTCCCATTTGAACGTTCTGCGCCCGAAAATAATTTGCATACCGTAATCGTCGAAAAGTTTTCTCCAAAGCGGAGTAACCTGCTCACCCTGCGTGATTGAGTTGGTTGACACGAACGCGGCTTTAATATTCGTGCCCGCCATGAGTTGAGCGGCCTTATGATACCACGCGCCGACATAATCAATGCTGTTGGAAAGTTTAATCTTGCCGAAAATCTTCACGGCGTCAGACTTTTGCACGGCGTCCATCATGCTTGCCCCGACAAATGGCGGGTTGCTGATAATGTAATTGACTTCGGGCGCAAAACTTTTCCAGTCGACGTGCAAAGCGTTGGCCTCAAGGATATGAGCTTCGGTTTTCAGCGGGAAAATATCCAAGCCCTTGTGAACGATTTCTTCAGTCTCACGCTTCATCTTAATTTCGGCAATCCACAGGGCGGTTTGAGCTACAGCAACCGCGAAATTATTTATCTCAATGCCGTAAAAATTTTTGATGCTGACCTTAATGGGGTCTTCGATATCGCCGAGGATAATTTTATTTTCGAGAAGTTCCTTAAGGATTTCGTTTTCAAGGCGGCGAAGTTGAATATAAGTTTCCGTCAAAAAATTTCCTGAACCGGCTGCAGGGTCTAAAAATTTCAGCGACGCGATTTTATCTTGCAGGGCGAAAAGATTTTTACGGCGGTTGCGAGTGGATTTTTTAATCGTGTCAAATTCGGCGCGCAGGTCGTCCATGAACAGCGGGTTGATGACCTTGTGAATGTTTTCGGTTGAGGTGTAATGCATACCGCCCGTCCGCCGAATATCGCGTTGAGTTTCATCGTTAGTGTTTAGCGTCGATTCAAAGACCGTGCCGAAAATCGTGGGCGAAATGTCCTCCCATTTAAAATTGGAGCTTGCGTCGTCGAGCAGGAGAGTTTTAATTTCGGGCGTGAAGTTCGGGAAGTCGATTTCGTCAGCAAAAAGCCCGCCGTCAACGTAAGGAAACTTTTTCAGAGTGTCGTCGAGATACGGACTGCGATTTTCAAGCGGCGTATCGAGGACTTTGAACAGCTCCAATAAATCTTGGCGAATATTTCTTGCGCCGCGCAGGTAGTCGCGAAAAATTTTGTGCTTGCCGAAAATATTTATACTCTCGGCATAAAGGCAGAAGACCAGCCGCACGCAAAGCTTGTTGAGGTCTGAAAGTGCGTCGTCGGTTTGAATTTTGAGTTCGCCGCGAAGTCCGTCGTAAATTTTGGCGACAATCGCGCTTGCTTGAATTGAAAGTTCGCGTTCGTAAGAAATGTTGTCTTTAAATTCGACAAGAAAATTCAGCGCGGAAAATTTTTTCGGCAGTTCAAAGAGAGAAATTTTAAGCGGCTCACGTTCGGGATAGCGGTTATCCATGTCGAAGACGCGAAATTCTCTGAAATTGCAAGTGACAATCCAACGAGCCTTGCGAGAATATTCGAGGGCGTCGTTGTAGCGTTTTGCTTGGCGAAAAATTTCCGGGTCGTCGAGATTTACGGTAGAACTTTTCTGTTCGATTAAAACTTTTGTCGAATCAATCAATCCGTCAATGAAACCGTGCGGGATTGGGACTTCAAAGCTGATAAAATTTTCGGGTTCGGCGATGTCAAAAACATCACGCAAAAAACTCAACCAAAACGGTTGAGCCTCACCCTTTTCATAGCCGCGTTCAGACCATTTTTTGACAAATTTTTTTGCGTCGATCATGATATATCATCCTAAAAATTTTTGGCGATACCAATTCCAAGGCGTGTTGTAAAGTTCTTTCATTTGTCGACCAAGTTCATGACTTGATTGGCTGCCATCAATCGTAGCAACTCTTCCAAGTTCTCCAAGGATTCTTTCAAAGCGCGATTGTCGACTGTCGTTTGATTTGCCAGTGAGAAAATTCCTTTTGCCAGTGCGTTGCGATTGTCGGAAGTCGCCTTCATCAGCGTTGAAAGTTTTTCATTGAGCGCGGATTGATTGTCGGAAGTCGCCTTCGTCAGCGTTGAAATCTTTTCATTGAGCGCAGATTGATTGTCGGAAGTCGCCTTCATCAGCGTTGAAAATTTTTCATTGAGCGCGGATTGATTGTCGGAAGTCGCCTTCATCAACGTTGAAAGTTTTTCATTGAGTGCGGATTGATTGTCGGAAGTCGCCTTCATCAACGTTGAAAGTTTTTCATTGAGCGCGGATTGATTGTCGGAAGTCACCTTCGTCAGCGTTGAAAGTTTTTCATTGAGTGCGGATTGATTGTCGGAAGTCGCCTTCATCAGCGTTGAAAGTTTTTCATTGAGCGCGGATTGATTTTCGGAAGTCGCCTTAATCAACGTTGAAATCTCTTTTGTCGCATCAACGAGTGAGGAAATTCTATCGCTTAAGTCCGTGTTAGATTCGACAACTTTTGAATTCAGTTTTGCAATCTCTTTTGTCAATGCCTCTATACTCATTCGCAATCCGTTAACAGTTTGAATAAGTTCAGTATGATTTTTTTGTGTCATTAAGCCTAACTTAAGAAAAAATTCTTCCAATCAAAATCCTCCTTCCAAATTGTTCATGAGCCGTGTTGCCACATCAAGCCGCAAAAATTCTTCCAATTCCTGCAATTGTTTCAAAGTCGGTTGCAAATCCTTCAGTTCATCGCGCCGCAATGCATTTGCCAACGCAAGTTGCTCATCAATTTGCCGCGTCGACCGCTCATTTATTTCCAGCCGTGAATTCAGCTCGTCATATTGCCGTTGAACTTTGAAATTTATTAAATCCAGCGTGTCTTTAAGCTTGTGAAGCGTTACCAAAATTTCCTGTTGTTGCCGCAAAATTAATTCTTGTTGCTCAAAAATTTTATCCACATTGCGCCTCCGTCATTCGCACATAAATTCTATATAAGCTTGAATCATGTAGCGTTCAATCATGCAAGCAGCGTCACCCGTTCGCAAATTCGACGCGCAACCACTCATGCACTTAGGCAGGAAAACGCATGTCGTGCATTCGTCTCGTAACGTTTCGTCAAGCCTCGCCGCGTTGACTTTATCGCTTAAGCGTTTGAGAGTGCCCAGAGCCTTATCCTTACGCCCGACAAAATGTTCACAGTTGTAGACTCTGCCGTAAACGTCGACAGAAAAAGCTTGCGGGTCATTTCTCATGCAAGGCAAGCTGCGTGGGAAGGAATACAGGCGATTGTTTATGCTCATTTTGACGGGATTGGCAATGGCGCGGAACATTTCCTTGACAAAATTAACTTTCTCGTCGTCACTAAGCTTGTCCTTGACGCCGGTGACAAATGCAGGATAATAGACGACGTTTTTGTTACTGTCGAAGCGTGCTTGCAGGACGTAAATCAAATTCAAAATGTCGTTCATATTTTCGCGGTCGATATTCAAACGCAAGTCGACGTGAATATCAGCTTCAGCCAGCCACGCGATTCGATTAAGAATTTTTTTGAAAACGGCTCTTTGCCCGTCGACGTAGCCCTTACGCTTGGCATATTGTTCAGCTGTGCCGTCCAACGTGATTTGTACTCCGCGCAAATTCCAGCGTTTGAATTGCCGAGCAATAAGCCGCCGCGTTATCAAGCTGCCGTTAGTTATCGCAAAGGACGTAAATTCAATGCCGCTTTCGCCAAGCCGTTTCGTTACGGTGTCAATAATTTTCGGATTGAGCAGAGGTTCACCGCCGAACCAGTTCAGCTTGACGGGTGTATCTTTTTTGTGTTGCTTAATAAATTTAATCAGCGCGTCGATTTTCGTTTCGTCAAAGTCAACATGTTTAACGCCGTGTTCGTAACAGTAAGGACAGCGGGCGTTGCATTTAAGTGTTGTCGTGATATTAACGGAAAGATGATCACGGTGCTTGCCCGATTCCATACGCCACAAACGGTAGTTTTCGCGCTCGTCAAATGCGGCGGGAACGCACAATCCTGCCGATAAGAACTTTTGCTTGAGCTCGCGCCCGCAGTATTGTTTCCCTTTGAGCTTCAAAAATTCGGCGGGCGTCAACTTTGCCATTGCGTTGTACAGCGTGTTGTATACGATAATTTTTTTCGGCGTCTCGACGCTTAAGTTAAAAACTGACATCTTCACGGACTCGACGTTTTTCATTTTGGCGCGGACGTTTTTGTTAAGCTCGGCAAAATCTTTCAGTGCGCTTAAGTCAAAGCCATTGGCAAGTGCATACATCACGACAAGAATTTTTTCGTTGCCCGACATAAGAGTTTCCATGCCGCGTCACCTGCCGACGTTCAAGCTGCTGGTCTTTAGCTCGTCTAACATGATATCGCATAAATTGTCATAGTACATATACTCGACCTGCTTTGTGGCAAGGCGCGAATCTTGCTCGACCTTCATTTTACGCAAATCATCAAAAGCACGCGCCTCTTGTTGCATGTTGTTATCAAGCTCCTTGATTCGGTTTTGAATTTCGCGTTCTATGCTGTCGGATTGTTCGCGAACGGACGTTTCAATCTCCTCAATCAGCGCACGAATTGCCTCGCGTTTCCGCGCAACGTAAAAGTCGTCGAAATTCTTTTTACGCGTTGCAGCGTCATGTTCAGCCAAAATCGTCGAAACTTCCGGGTCAGTCATGATAAGTCTGTCGTCAAGCTTCTTGCCGATAAAACCGACAATTTTCTTGCGCAATGCTTCGTTAAGCTCCTCGATTTGTTTAATATTGATGTTCAAGTTCCGCCCGCCGATTTTTTGCTTATTGATTTCGCGAATCCACTTGATAAATTCCTGCATAGTCTCGTTCACGTCGTCGATAATTTCGCCTTCCTGATTTTTAGCATCCGTCGCAGAGCGTTCGCGCATTTCAGCCAGCTCGTTGGCAATCAACGCCGCATGATCCTCTTCGGCAGTCCTTGAGTTTGTTGAAGTGTCGCCGCAATTCCCGACGCAACAGCCACTGTCACTGCAACTGAAAAAGTCTCCGATACAACAAAAGCCGCAATTCGCGATGCAGCAAAAATCTCCGACGCAACAACCTCCGCCACCACCCATAATTTATTCCTCCCCAATGATTTTTGATTTTGCAAGCCGTTTGAGTTCTTTGCGGTGTTCACGGCTGAACATGCCCGAAACTTTTTGACCGGCTTTAATATCTTTCGTGACGCCCGACTTGGCAAGAATAATCGCGCCGTCCCCGACCGTCACCCAATCTTTAACGCCTGCTTGCCCTAAAATTTGAACGCGGTTGCCAATCGTTACATTGCCGCAAAGCCCGACCTGCGACACAATCAGACAGTTTGCGCCAATTTTCACGTCGTGCGCTATCTCAACCAAATTGCCTATAATCGTGCCCGCGCCTATTACCGTATCCGAAAACGAGCCGCGTTGAATGACGGTATTCGCGCCTATTTCCACACCGTCGCCAATTTTCGTACGTCCGACGCCGCTAAAACTTTTGTGCTTGCTGTCAACTTCGTAGTGATAATGGCAGTTCACGCCGATACGACTGCCCGCAAGAATTTTAACACCGTCACCAATAACCGTGCCCGAACCGATAAAGACGCTTGCCTCGACACGGCAATTCTTTCCAATCGTGACATTTTCACCGACGCTGACAAAAGGTGCAATTATTGTTCCTTCGCCGACCTCGACATTTGCGCCGAACATTGAGCCGTTTTTTAGCGTTTGCGGAAATATTTTTTCGTAATCGGGATAAATGCCCTCGGCTATAAAAAGTCTCGCAATATTGATAATTGCCGTGTTGAGTTCGTTGAAGCCGCTGTAAAGAAAACTTTTCGCGACGGGCAAGATACGCGGCTCCGTCAACACTGCCTGCGCATCGGTGATGATAACATCCTTGTCGTTGTAAGCGATAGCAAGTGAATGTTCGTCAGCGTCATTCGCGTATTTGAGCGCGGAAATTTCAAGCTCCTCGTTGCCGGCAATCGTGAAGTTAAATTCCTTGGCTATGTCGCGTAGTCGAAGAGATGTTACGGGAGTTTTTTCTTTGCTCTTGTTTAGTTGAGTATTCAGCGCGTCGCAAATGTAATCGCGTTTTTCCACAACGGCGGCAGGTATTTTCGTGAACATATCGTCGATTTTGTCAGCTGGCTTGCCCGCGTCCGTCAAAATTTTTTCCAACGCCGAAATGTCCCGCTTGAGACTGTCCTCCAACGCACAATAAAATTCCTCTGTCGCAGTGAGTAAATCTTTAAGCGCGTTGCGGAACAGTCGCTCGTTAAAAGCGTCGAAATTTTCCTTGCGCTTGATAGCGTCGGGTTCCGCCAAAATAACGACAAGCTCTTTGTCTTCCGGGATAAGCCGCTTATTAACCCTCATGCCGACAAAGCCATTGAGTTCGTCAACAAATTTTTTCGTGAGCGCGTCCAAATTCTCAACGTCAAACTCATCGGCGGCAAATGAATTCAACAACCCTTTAATCCCCGTTATGCTTTGATTTACATAATCAGCAAGCTCTTGTTCGGGTACTTTCGCCCGTTCTTGAATCCGTGACCGTGTCTCGTTGAGTTCGTCGGAAATATTCGGTTCGTGCTGAACGGGAACCTCCATATCTCCAACGCAACAAAAGTTACAGTCGGCACACTGATTTTCGATATTACTGACGCAACAACCTCCGCCACCGCCCATGATTATTCCTCCCGACCTAACGTTTGCCTTCGCTAAGTTTAAGCCTTAACTTACCGCAAATGATATCGGCGCGAGTTCTGGTTTTAAATTTGACTTGCTTAATGATCTCGCGCAATTGTTCGGCGGAATGTTTAACTTCGTCACGTTTTGTCTGTTGCTCACTGATTTTCCGGTCAAGCTCTTGTTGGCTTGAGCTTGAAGCCGCCATAAGTTCACTCATTAAATCTTTCTTTTCCTTGGCAACGCGATTAAAGTTGTAAGTAATATTTCTGTACTTGCTTTGAATTTCGCGGGATAAAAGTTTCTTGTAATTGGCGGCAAGCTTTTCGCGAATGACTTTCATGACGGCGGCAACGTTGGTTTTTTCTTTCAGCTTGTGCAAATCGGCGGGCAAGTCGTATTCAAAGTTCAGCGCAAACCTTTTCAGAGCAATGCGCCCTTTTTTGTCGAGTGAATCGTAATCGCGGCAAAGGTTGTAGATAAAAGCCGCCGAGTGCATGATATTTTCAGCCGCATGTTCACGCTTCTCAAAGAACGCTTTGCCCGTGAGCCGCTTAACCAAATAATCTTTTTGCTCCTTCCAATCGGTTTCGGGGTCATTAAGAACGTCCCAATGCGTTGCGATTATGTGAACTTTGCTTTTGTCGTCCGACGAGAACGCGAACACTGACGAAATGGTTTCAATCTCTTCACGTTGAATTTTCTGCGCGTCAATGCAAACGAACACGGCGTTGGCACGGCGAATGTATTCTTTGGTAAGTTCGGAACGATAAGCGACGGGGTCTGAAAGTCCGGGCGTGTCGACGAAAACAACTTGCGGCGGGAAGTCTTTTCCCAGAGTCGAAATGCCAACTTCAATCTCCTTGACAAAATAATGTTCAGCGTGCTTGGAACTTGACCAAATTTTCAATTCGTCCTCAATATCATCGTTGCTTATCTGCTTGTACAGAGGCGGCTTGTTAATCCACTTGTCCTTATGCTTATCGCCTTGCAACTCCTCATATTCGCGCATGAATGCCGAAGCACCTTCGGTACGCGACGCCCAAAGCTTATCCCATTCGCTCTTAGTGTAAAACGTGATTTTGACATAATCGCGGGGGCTTGCACGGAATTTCGTCAACGCGGCGGTTTCAGGCGTCACTGCCATAGAAGCGTAATTTTTGCCGAGCAACGCGTTAATCAGCGTCGACTTGCCGGTTTTTATCGTTCCGACAAAGGCAATTTGAAATTCGGGATTCCTGCACAGGTTCAGGAAGTCTTTGACATCTTGGACGAGGGCGGCATTATTTTCCGCGCCCATGCCGGGAATTCTGAACAGCGAGTCAAGCCGTTCGACTTTTTCTGAACAGGCATCTATAAACTTGTCCCAATTTATCGGCTCGTGCGGAACATGCAAAAGATTTTCGACGACGCGCATCATTTTTACTTCGGGCAATTCGTAAGCAGTCTTATCGAAATTTTTGGTGCGAAGGAACGTGCCGCATTTCTCGCAGAAATTTCTCGTATCCCGATTTTCAAAGCGACAATGCCCGCAAATAATTTTTCCCATAATTTTTTCTCCGTTTCAGTCGACAAATTTTAATAATTCATTCGGCTCAATCGACAGCGCAAGCAAACTGTATTCGGTTTTGGTCAACAAACTTTTTTCCGTGTGATAACATTCGCCATCGTAATTAATGCCAAATTGCTCAATATAAAGCTTAGGATTTTTGGCGAGTTCCGAAATAGTTTTGCGCAAGAGTTCAGCCAGCGTAAATCTTTTGGCAACGCGGTTGTCTTGTGCCTTCATAAAACTGTCGTTAAGTGCGGCGTCGCTGTTTTCAATGACGAAAAACTTGAGTTCATTGGCGTTCGACAGATTATTTTCGTCAACGATTTTGTTCGTCAATCTGCCTGTCGCTTCACGGATTTTGCCGGTCTCGTATTCAAAAAAAGCTTCGCCGTCGATGTAAACGGGCTTACGGTCGTCGCCGTAGAGATAAAATTTATTTTTGCAAATTACCACATAAAATTTTACCAAAATTTTTGCACCTCATTTCTTCATATCGCTGACCGCCATCCAAATTTCGGCATCGGAGGCGTCGGGATTAACTTTCTTTTCCATTTCGACAAGTTTATCAAAAGCGGCATCATTTTTTTCCGTGCTCATATTTTTATTTTCCATGTAGTTGACCAATTCCGCGAAGGAGTTTGAATCGCTACGAATCAGGCTTGCAAATTCGTTGAGACGTCCTGCTTTGCTGTAGAAGTCAGGGTTGCTCACTACGATTTGACTAAAGTCGCTCATTGGCTGACCGTACCTTGCTATAGCCGCGCCCAATAAAATTTCAATCGCCTTGTGAAGTTTATCGTCTTGCGGAATCAGCGCGGATTTTTCGGCGTCAACTTCATACTCCTTGATTGCCGCCAAATATTTTTCGTGGCTGTCGAATTCTTCAAGCTTAATCGGATTCAATTCGTCCTGTTCGGCCTGCAGAGCCTTGTCGCCGATTTCTTCAACTTTGTCTTCCTGCTCAATCAAGCCCAGTTCCTTAAAAAATTCTTCCAATGCCCGCCCGAATTTTTCCAGCTGAACGCCGATGATTTTTATTATTGTCGGCACCAATTTTGTAACTACGACGCTCAAGACGCTGGCTATCCCCGAAAACAACGATCCTAATCCGAACATAAATCTTCCTCCTTAAAAAAATCGTTTAATATCGTCAAGTAGGCGAAACCGTTCGCGCGTTGTGAAGAACAGCTCCGCCGATATAACTTCTTGCGTAAGTAACAGCGTAAAAATTTCTTCAAGCCTTCGGGCGAAGATTTTATCTCGCATCTCACGCCGTGCAAACTCCGCCGCAAGATTATTCGCAAAAAATTCTGTCGGCTCCTCCTCGAAGTCAAATGTTTCAAAGAAACGCGCCGCATTGAGTTTGAACTTCTCTACCGTTGTCAAGATTTCCTCCGATAACGATTTTGTTGCCGTAACGGTGCGTGCCAACTTTATCAACAACTCCCGCGCAGGTTGATAAAATTTTTGAATGAGTTCCGTAAGCTTGTGCTGTTCGCCGAAAAATTTTATGAAACGAGCCTTGACGAGTTCATTTGAGACGCCGGCCGCGGCAGTATCGGTGACGGGCTGAATTTTGACGTGAATGGGGCGTTCCATGCCCTCTGAAAAAACAATCGCCTGTCCCGTTTCGAGTGCAGAGAGAAATTCCTTTTGCTTATCGTCCATAAGCATTGTATCGCCGACAGATTCTTTATCGTCACGGGCAAAAAGGCGATGAATAATTTTCGTGTTGGTGTTCTTTAAAACTTCAGACGCGAGCTTATTTGGAATTTGGTCGACTACGATGAGAGATTCACCATATTTTCTGACTTCGGCGAGTAAATCGGTAAAAGTTTCGACGGCGGTACGTTTGGAGCCGCTGTCACCGAATTCGACGCGAGAAAGCAAACGGTGCGCCTCTTCGATAAGCGTGATGTGCCGAAAATTTTTGTCGACGCGGTGACGCCTTTTGATTACCGCCGTTAATTGCGTAAGCAGAAAGCCCGTAAGCAATGCTTTATCTTCGGCTGATTTCAAATTTTCCATTTCGACTACGACGTTCATATCAAGGAGCTTTTCAAAATTCGTCGATTGCCGACAATTAAACAACGCGCCTTTCGAGCCTTTAGTCAAATTCGAGAAACGACTGATTAAAGAACCGCGATAATCGTCACGAAGTCGGGAGCTGAAACCTTTGGTATCGACAATTTCCTCCAAAGCGTTGAGAAAATCGGCAAGCGTCGGGAAGGCGTCATAGATTTTGTAATTTGCGCGGTGTTCGACGAGATAATTTCTGCCGCTGTAAATATCCCAGCCTTTATCCTCGTAAATTTTATAAATTGCTTCCTCCAAAATTTGAGGCATAGACGCCTCCATAGGAAAGGCGGAAGTAAAAGTTGCCTTCAACATGTCGGCATGAGCGGAAACACTTTCGCCGCGCACCAACTCAAAAGGATTCAATCTGAAAGGCGCAGTTGTCTCGTCGCCGATAGTAAATACAACAACATTTTTAAAATGCGGCGAGTTGATAAAATTCCTGTATTCGGTCGTTGACGGTTCAATAACGAAAAAGTTCAACGCGGTCTCCGTCAAAATTTTGTGGCAAGTCGTAGTTTTGCCCGAACCCGTCACACCTGCAATAAAGGTATGCTTATTCAAAACGGCGTCGCTTATCTTGACGGGGACGGTTGCGAGTTCCCGCCCGTGTTGCATAAGATTTCCCAAAAAAATTTCACCGTCGGCACGATAAAAATTTAAGCCGAAATCAACACTCTCTTTTACCGTGAGACCGGGAACTTCTTTTTGCGGTAAGCCCGCGATTAAGCTGACTTCGCCGGCAGTTAAGTAAGTCGTCAAGCCAATTTGGTCTTCAAATTTCGGACGGCTTAATAGCGTCAACTTTTCGGCACTCCGACGAGTATAGTCAACATAAAAACTCTGGTAAGCCGTCAAAATTTTTGCGTCGCGCTCAATGTCAAGCGGCAAGGCGCAAAGCGGACTGTAAGACGAATTATTTCCTTGAAACAGCGACATAATCCCGACCTTCAAACGTTCAGCGTCGGTAGTTTTTTCGCCCATATAATAAATCGATGTTTTGAAAAGTCTTTTGGCGAATCCGATTTTCACGCGCTCCAAAAGTTCTTTGTCAATGTAGTCAATAATTTCTTTCGCGCTCTTATTGACAATTTCCGTCGTCAGCGAAGAAGAATGGCCAAAATTTCCGCCGATATTATCGCTTGAGCCGTGAGTATCGGTCGTGCTTTCGCCGAAAGAATTTCCGATTTGGTCGGAGTGACTTGAATTTGTTCGTTCGGTCTGATTGCCGCTTGTATCGGAGTGAGATTTATTTTCCGAATGGCTTGTACCTTTGGCGGTAGATTTATTCGTCGCTTGGCTGAAATTTATTGCGCCGCTTTCCGAGTGCTGAACAGAACGATGTGCATAGGGAGAAATTTTATTGTAAATTTCGTAAATGTCATTGCGCAGAGCGGAGATTTCGGATTTGGAAACGGGTTCACAGACGACTACCAGCCGCCAATTCAAGCCCAGCATGCTGTTTATCAAGCGGTCGATACCTTGAAAGCCTTTGTCGTCATTATCCTTTTTGTTGACGGAGGGGATGCCGACAATCACGCCCGCGTTTTTGAAATGCTTGACGGAATCGAAAACCACATCAGTTAAAGCATCGCCCGTGAGCTTAACCAGTTGACTGCCCCCGAAATTTCCCTCGAATGAGCCAACTATATTACGCCCATAATTTGTAGCGTTCATAAGCTTGCCGAGAAAAGGTTTGTTTTCGTTTTGATTTTTCACCACGCCGACGTAAAGCCCTATGCCGTTTGCGTCGCCGTTCAAAATGTATACGAAGTTAAAAGCGTCGTTGTCCAGAGCTTGCAGGACGTTTTCAAAAGCCTCGCGGTGAGGATATTCTTCGTCGAAAGTCAGTCGCTCGACTTTGAAGAAACAAATTTCGTTAATCTTTAAGTCGTCGGACTTGAGACATTGCGGATATAAAATCATTTCGTCCGAAGTGTCATCGCCCCTAAAAAGTTCAAGAAAAGAGTTCCGGTCGATTAAGCTATTCTCCATAAAAATTCTCCTCTAAGAATCTGTATTCATAGCATTATACAATGTTTGGGAAAAATTCGCCAGCTCAACATCAAGTGACTTAGAGATTTTTATAAGCAACGGCAAGGACAGGACTTTACCTCCTATCAATTAGGAATATAATGCAGTAAATTATATAAAAATTTTGGGGGCAACACGATGACTGCAAAGGATACCGCTCAACTTGAAAACGAATTGACCGAGGCCGACGACGTAAAAAAATTTCTCGACGCCAACGCGGACAATCTCCGCAATTTCACGCTCGCCGAATATCTTCAACGCCTGCTGACTGAAAAAAATTTATCCAAGGCTCAAGTCATAAAAAATTCACAGCTTGACGAGGGTTATGCCAAACACATTTTCGGCGGCAGAAAAAATCCGTCGCGGGAAAAAATTTTATCACTCGCGCTGGCAATGAATTTGTCGCCGAATGAAACGGATTACCTGCTGTATTACGCGGGGCATAAAAAATTATACGCCCGTGACGATTGGGACGCAGTGATTATTTTCGCGTTGGAGAATCATAAAACGGTTTTTCAGACGAACGAACTTTTGGAGGAGTTGAAACTCGCGCCGCTTGTTAGCTGTTAGCTTCTAGCTGCTAGCTGTTACAATTCCTAATTCCTAATTCAATAAGCTCCTTTGCCGTAAAAGACAGCCTTGACGGTCTTGAAAAGGTACATCAAATCAATCCAAACCGACCAGTTGCGGACGTACCAAGTATCCATTGCGACGCGTTCGGGATAAGTGGTATCGCTTCTGCCGCTGACTTGCCACATGCCCGTTATCCCCGGCAAAACCATATAATATTCGCGAATATTTTTGCCGTAACGAGAAACTTCAGCTTGAACAATCGGACGCGGCCCTACCAAACTCATTTCACCGCGAATAACATTCCAAAGTTGCGGCAATTCGTCCAAACTCGTCCGCCGCAAAAATCCTCCCAACTTCGTGACGCGCGGATCATTGGTCAGCTTGAAAGTCTCTTCCCATTCGCGACGAGCTTCGGGATTTTCCGCCAAATATTTTTTCAGCTGAACATCGGCGTCGGCTACCATCGTTTGAAATTTGTAGCACGGAAATTTTTTCCCAGCGGCACCAACTCTCCTGTGAGCAAAAATCACGCGTCCGCGATTGTCAATCGCTACGGCAAGCGCAATGATCAGCAGTATCGGCGAAATCATCAGTCCGCCGAAAATTGTCAGCGTCAAGTCGAAAATTCTTTTGATGATTCGATTGTAAGGCCGCGATAAATTATTCCGCAGGTTGAGCATTAAAATTTTTTCGCTGAAAAGTAGCGACAATTCCACGCTTGACATTGGCGTTCCGATTAAATCCGGCACAAATGAAATATTTTTGACGTGCGGTTGAATTGTGCTGATGAGTTCTTGAAGTTTTTCCTTGCCGAGACCCGGTGCAGCTATGATGACGGTTTTGACATTGGCCGCCCGAATAATTCTGCGCGCCTCATCAAAGCCGCCGAGTATCGGAAAATCTTTCGGCAAAATTTCGGATACGGGGTGATCGTCAATGAATCCGACGATTTTATAGCGGTAGCCTAAATCCTCGCGCCAAAAATTTACAAGCTTTTCGGCAGTCAATCCCGCCCCGATTAAAATTATCGGCTCGTAAAAAATATTCCGCCGCTTCATGAATCGCAGGACGCAATATCGAATCAAGCAAACGTTAATCAGCACGAACAGCCCGAACAAAATTATGAACAGCCGCGAAGATTGCTCGCTTGCCTTGAGGAAGTAGAGAATTATGATTGACGCAATCCAGCCCGCCACGACCGATTGAAAAAGTTCGCGCATTGTGTCGACGACGGGTTTCATTTGTCGATAGGAGCGGGATTGTCCGAGAAAAATCAAAAATAACAGCGGCACTGCCCCGTAAATGTACGCGTCGGCATAAAAATAGGTTACGCGGTTCCAAGTGTCGAGGGCGTCGCGCAGGATAAATGCAAGGTGTTCACTTATGACGACTCCGACATAATCGAACAGCAGAAAAACTATCGGCGGCATGAAGGATGGCAGGGTCGTCGAATTTTTTTTTGCAGCAGACATAATTTTTTCCTCATCAATCGAGGAGATTATCTTCATAGACGCCGCGCAGTTCGGTCAAATTGTCAACGTTCAAATCCTTATGACACGTCCACGCCTCAGAATTAATTTCCATAGTTTGACGGTCGGCAGTGGTATATTTTTTCCACGTCGGGATAAAATCATTGTTGGGATTGCCGGTTGCCGCAAATGAACACCACGCCGCTTGAACTTGCTTAACCAATTCGGGCGACGGATTCGGCTCAATTCCTGGGCTGGGATTGTTGAATACGAACGGCAAATCCAACGCATGACACGAGCCTAAATTTTCGTCGGGAGATTCTTGACTGAACAGATAAAAATACACGTCATCGAAGGCCGATTGATATTCCGCGATTAACTCTTGCCCGACGCGCCAATCCAACTGGTCGGCAAATTCCAAATATTGATGAATGCCACTGTACTCCGTATGATTTTTTTTCCACGTCTCGTAAAGTTCCCGCACCAAAAAAAATTCTCCTTCGTAAAGAATCGGCGTGAGCTGGGAATGATAATCTTGCAAATCTTCCAAAATCCCCTCGAAGTACATCGCCCAATAAAGATATTCGTCCTCCATTGTGCCGGTCAAAAGTTTTATGCCTTGAGCCGCACCGCTCTTTAATGCTTGGAAAGGGTGAGCCGGCAAAAATTTTCCGTCGCACGTCGGCATATAATCAACGTCCGTAGAAATCGGTCGTAAGCTGATAAATTTATTATACGTCTTCATGAGTTCGGCAGTCGGCTTGGCAACGAGTTCCGCCATATTTTTATAGCCGCCCATTTCCATGAATTTTGCGGCAAGTTCCATTGAGTGTTCGGGGATACGATAAAACGCCATATTCCCCGACTGCGCGATTGCCTTTTGGAAAAGACCTTTAGCCGCGGGCGTGACCATCAGCAGCGTCGTAGAAATTGAGCCGGCACTTTCCCCGAAGATCGTCACGTTATCGGGGTCGCCGCCGAATTCAGAAATATTTTCCTTAACCCACGTCAACGCCGCAATCTGATCTTTCAAGCCGAGATAGCCCGTGTCGTCGAAATCGGAATCAATCGCCGCGAAGTTCATAAATCCGAAAATGTTCAGCCGATAATTAATCGTGACGACAATGACATCATGACTTGCCGCAAGATTCGAGCCGTTATAAATCGGATCGCCGCTGCCGCCATTTACGAAGCCGCCGCCGGGTATGAAAACCATGACGGGTTGATTATTTTTGTCACTGCGCCGCCAAATGTTGAGCGTCAAACAATCTTCACTTTGCGGAAGGATTGAGGCAGGTTCAACGGGGTCAATGTCTTGCATGGGTGAGAAGCCGAATTTTTTTGCGTTGAATTTTTTATCGCTCGGAGGTAATTTTTCGGGCGCACGCCAACGCAAATTTTTAACGGGCGGTTGAGCATACGGAATGCCCAGCCACGTTTGAATACCGCGCTTATCAACGAAGCCGTCATAAATTCCCTGACGCGTCCGAACTCTGCAAGGTTTTGCGGCTTGAACAGTACCGGAAAAATTTGTCGTCATGAGAACAAGAGCCGCCGTTGTCATCTTTATAAAATTTCTGCGTGAAAAAATTTTCTCTAACACAGTGCATCTCCCCTTACAAAAATCTTTCAGCAAATTTTAAATCATAATCGCGGAAAAGTCTATGCAAGCGTTTGGTAAACATTTAAAATCGTTGACGTTGACAATCGGCTCCTGTATAATCAGCGGCGTTGACAGGAGGAATATTCATGCAAGCAAGAGAGTTGACGAAATTGGCAATGTGCGTGGCGTTATGTTGCGTGACGGCGTATATCGCGTTCCCGTTGCCATTCACGCCCGGTTACGTTACGGCGTTGACAATCGCGTTGAGCTTGACGGCGTATCTTTTGCCGCCGCGACAAACATTCACGGTAATTTTGATTTACATTTTAATGGGCGCGATAGGATTGCCGGTCTTCGCGACAGGTGAGGGCTTGAGCAGACTTATCGGGCCGGTCGGAGGATTTTATTTCGCGTGGCTGATCGCATATCCGCTGATGAGTTGGGCGAAAGGCTTAATGCCGAATTTCAAACGCTACGTGGCGACAAATATTTTAATCGCAATGCCGATAACTTACGCGGGCGGGCTGGCATCGATGATGTTAATTTTGCACGTGGAACTTTGGCAGGCGTTGACAATGGCAGTCTTCCCGTTCATTTTCGGCGACGTGTTGAAATCGGCAGCGGCGGCAGCTCTCGGCGTGAAGTTGCAAAAAATTTTGAGGGAGCGATGAATTTTGATTGCGGAGAAAATTATTTCGGGCGAAAGGCTCAAACCTTCCGACGACGTGGAATTTTTATTGACGACGCCGATTGAAAAATTACAGGCGGGCGCGCAGTTGATTCAGCAAAAATTTTTCGGAAACCGCGTAGACTTGTGCACAATCATCAACGGTAAAAGCGGGCGTTGCAGTGAAAATTGCAAATACTGCGCTCAATCTGCACGGCATAAAACCGGCGTTGACGAGTACAATTTTTTGCCGACGGAAAAAATTTTGGAGGTTGCTCTGACTGATGAACGAGCCGGCGTCAATCGATTTTCTATCGTGACGAGCGGGCGAACTTTGGACGGGAAAAATTTTGAGCGGGCGATTGAGACTTACAAAATCCTCCGCGAAAAACTCAAGATTGAACTTTGCGCCTCACACGGACTTTTGACTTACGAACAACTTCAGCGGCTTAAGGCGGCGGGCGTCAAGCGTTATCATCACAACCTTGAAACTTCGCGGCGATATTTTCCGCAGATTTGCACTTCGCACACCTTCGACGACCGAATCAAGACGATTAAACTTGCGCGGGCGGCAGGGCTTGAAGTTTGCAGCGGCGGGATAATCGGCATGGGCGAGACGTGGCAAGACAGAATTGATTTGGCATTTGAGCTTGCCGCGTTGAAGATAAAATCAATCCCGATAAACATTTTGAATCCGATTAAGGGCACGCCGCTTGAAAATTTGCCGACACTCAAGCCCGAAGAAATTTTGCGGACGGTTGCAATTTTCCGCTACATCAATCCGACAGCACATATCAGATTGGCCGCGGGGAGAAAATTTTTGCCCGATAACGGCGCGTCGGCATTTTTACATGGAGCGTCCGCCGCGATAACCGGCAACATGCTCACCACGTCGAACACGAATATCAGCAGCGACATGAAACTTTTACGTGAACTCGGCTTGACTAATGCGTAAACTTAAAGCGGCTCCGAAATTAATCGGAACCGCTTTTATTTTTAACGACAGCTATAGTTGTAAAAATTTTTCTAACAACTAATCACTAACGACTAATCACTAAATTGGTGTGCTCGGCGGGAGTCGAACCCACGCTTCAAGCTCCGG
>JAFRSO010000088.1 GCA_017427545.1 Selenomonadaceae bacterium | reverse complement strand
CGTCCTGAGCCAGGATCAAACTCTCCGTAAAACTTTGAGTTGTCTGACTCTAATTGTGTGTTTCCGCACATTTAGCAATTCATTGTTCAGTTTTCAAGGAGCCTCATGAATCAAGCTTGCTTAATATACACCCGAACCCACCTTTTGTCAATACCTTCCCAAAAAAAATTTTTTTCCCGTCACGACGCCACTTTTTACCTTCCTGCCCCTTTTGAGCAAAAAAAATTTTTTCTCGGAGACAAAAAAATGCCCCTCAAAATTCGAGAGGCGATAGATTTTTTGCCGAAAAATTTTTATTGAGCGGGAGCCGGTGCAGGTGCCGGAGGTGTCATGCCCGGTTTGATTGCGTCGTCAAATTTCGTATCCGTGAAAGGTGCCGTCGGCATAGGTTCAATCGCAAGTGCGCCGCCTTTGACTGCCGCGGTTGCAGATTCGATAGCCCTGTGCGCCGCGTCAATCGAAATGCCCAGAGACTTCATGCACTTGTCGGGATTGTGGAAGCCCATCGAACTTTCAGCACTGACCCAATCCCAATACCACTGCGCCTCACGGACAAGTTGACGAGCCTCGGCGAGCTGTTCATCTGTTGCGCCTGCCAAATGAGCGGCTTTGATTACTTTGTGAGCGCGAGCCGTCGTCTGACCTGCCATGCGCAAAAGTTTAAACGTGTTGTCGTTAATTGTCTGCACGCGGTGCAACATGGTTTCGTAAGATTCGTCGTGGCACTTCGCGCAACCTGTATCGTAATGTTTAAGCGGGTTCGTCATCCAGTGCGAAGTATATTTCTGACCGTCCTTGCGCATGTACGGCATATGGCAATCAACGCAGGTGACGCCGTTGAGTGCGTGAACCGAATCCGTCCAAACTTCAAAGTCGGGGTGCTGAACTTTCAACATCGCCGCACCGCTGTCGGGGTGAATCCAATCGTAATCAAATTTCGGGTCGTGGCCGTCATGATAATATTTCCATTCTTCTTCGGGGCCGAGACCATTTGCAAACGGCATGTGAACGCGGCCGTCTTCCTTTTTCTTGAAATAATATTCGTTGTGGCACTGACCGCAGACATAAGCGCGCATTTCATTATGCGTGGCCTTTGAAACGTCAATGCCGAGTTCAGCCATTGACTCGACGAAACCTTGATTGTAAATGCGGAGTTTCATAGTGTCGGGGTCGTGGCAAGTTGAGCAGCCGAACCATTCATCATCTTTAATCGGGGCGACAACTTCATCGAACGGTTTAGAGGCAAATTCCCAGCCGCTTTCCTTGAAGTAAACGTCGTACATGTAGGAGCCTTTGCAGACGATACAAGATCCCAGCTGACCGGGACGGCGTTTGGAATTTAAAATATCTTCGCCGGCATACCAGTGACCGCGGTCGTCGTCATATTGAATCGAAAATTTGTAGCCTTTGAACAGCTCAATTTGTTCGGGCTGTTCAGTCAAGTGTGAATAAGCGTCCGCGCCGCCAAATCCCGTCGGACTTGGAGATTTATCCATTGTCATCTTGTAGGAATTGAACTGCAACGGATAAGCTTTTTCGTAAGCCATGCGCGTCAACTTTTGGTCTTCGGGAATTGTCGCCAGTTCAAATTTTGTCGCGGGTTTGGCAATTACTCTGGCAAATAGCAATCCAAAGAATGCAACGCATAAGACCAATGCGCCCGCGATACATTTTTGCATCTTACTCAACTTTTATACCCCCTTCCAAGTGATTCGAGCCGTGCGCAATTTTGCTGTGACACTTCAAGCAATCGTCTTGTGTACCTTCGGGCGCAGTCTCAACGTAAGACATTGTCGCGCTATGACAACGCACGCAATTTTCAGCGACCATTTTGCGGGCGTCGGCGTCAAGCTTGATTCGTTCGGGATAATCGCGCATCATTTCATGATACATATCAACCATACCCGTGCGACCTTTTTCAAACAGATAATGCGCGGTGTTATCGTGCGGCAAGTGACATTCGACGCAATCTTGATTCCTGTGACTTGATACCGCGAACGTCGCCGCCTCATGTTTCATCGAATGACACTGCCCGCAAAATGTCGGTGTGCCTGACGCGTGAAGTGCGAAACTCACCGCTCCGACTGCCGCGACGCCTAGAATAAATCCGCCCGCCAAACATTTCAGCGTGTGCTTTTCAAACAAATTTTTAAGACACATTTTCCCTCCTCCTTCCAAATTTTTTTATCGCCAATAAAGTTCCTAAACAAATTATCGTGACGCTCAACCATAACAGCCAGATGAAAGGTTTCGTGCTGACTGTGACGGTTATCGGCATTGAGGAAAGTTTTTCCAGCGTCGGCAAAATTTCAAGCCGAGCTTTATTCAAGTCGCCCGATATGCCCGTCAATCGAACACGACGCTTGCCGTTGAAAACTTCCAGAGCTTGTGACGAGCCGCCGTCAGCAGTTACGGTTATCAGCGGGTGAATCACTTCCTCAACTTCGCCGTCAGTTATCGTGATTGCCGCCGTAGCTTGAATCGGCTGATTGTTATCGTCGTAATCAATGTGCGCGTCATCGAAGATATATCCCAACTCGCCGTCCATTGCGAAAAGCCCTTTGGTCAACATCAATTCTTGAACGTTTTCGATTGTCGGGGCATGAGGAGCAATGTACACGTCGCCGGAAAAATTTTTCATGATAGCCGGTTCACGCGCCGCATCAGTGCCGTTGCCGTGCAGTTTCGTTAAAGCCCTCACAACTTCCCCGTCGACCGTGTAGACGTAAAATTTTTGTCGCTCTTCTTCCTGAAAAACTTGTCCCTCGTAAATGACTTCATGCCCCGCGATTAAAACTTTTGCTCGCGGCTGAAGTTCTTGGGTAACAGTTTCGCCCTGCGCGGAAATTACAATCGCCGCCAACATTGCCAAAAATCCGACGTGTGCAACTTTTCCGCCCAAGCTTAACATCCGCCCGAATTTTACGAACGTGTAAATCATCAACGCCGCCAAAGTCAGCGCGATAGGTGAAATGCTTTTGACGTAAAAATCCGAATCGACTGCTGCCGCCTCTCCGACAAGTTGAGTCAACAGCGGCATTGACATTCCAATCCAAACTATCGTCGCGATAAATATTAACAGCAGACAACTCAACAGGATTATGAACGACGCCTCGCCGTAGGATTTGTACAGTTCGCCTTGCGGAAATTCTTTTGCCTTGACGAAAATTATTGCAAGTCCGCCGATTAGGACGAGTGCATTTGCCAGGGCGATTGCCATTCCGATATTTGAGCCGGCAAACGAGTGAACCGAGAAGTCTCCCAAAATTCCCGAACGCGTTAAAAATGTTCCGTAAATTACCAGCGAATATGTGAACGTTGCCGCCACGTGTGCTTGAGCCAGGACAGCGGATTTTTTTCGTGCAAGGTTTATCAAGTGCAGGAGGACTGCCGCCAAAATCCACGGTACGAGCGAAGAATTTTCTACGGGATCCCAGCCCCAATATCCGCCCCAGCCTAAAACTTTGTAAGCCCAATAGCCGCCGATGAATATTCCCGCGCCGAGAAATGCCCATGCCGCGAGCGTCCACTTGCGAGCCTCTTCAAGCCAACGCTGTGACGCCGCCTCCGTTAAAAGACTTCCCAAACTCAACGCGAACGGTACCGCTAACAGTGCGTAGCCGACGAAGATTATCGGCGGGTGAATCGCCATCCAAAAATCTTGCAACAGCGGATTTAGTCCGACGCCTTCGAGAACTTGCGCGGGGTGTTCGGCAAAAGGTGTCTTCGCCAGCACGAGTAAAACTAAAATGCTTTGCACCAGGAAATATATTCCCAACGCCGCCGCTTGAGTCCGCCTGAACGTCAACACCGCGCCAATTATCGCGTGAATCAGCAGCCATAATAGAAACGAACCTTGCTGTCCCGCCCAAAATGCCGAGACTTTATAAATCGTCGGGAGCGTCGTTGAAGAATAAGCCGCGACGTATTCAACGCTGAAATCGTTTTCAAAGATCAAAATCCATAGGAGCAAGCTTGCCGCCGTGATAAAAATTGCCGAAACTGCCGCGCAAATTTTTACCGGTCGCGCTGACGGGATTTTTTGTGCGAAACAAATTGCCATTGCCGCCAATGCAGTCGTCAAGCCGCCGCCCAAAAGTAAATTCCCCGCCAATAACATTCCCCCTTAAATCAAGCTTGGGGTTTCTGACCCTCGTACTTCGACGGACATTTGATTAAAAGTTTCTTCGCGTGAAAAGTTTCGTCCGCCGCATCGTACTTGCCGACAGCGACAATGTGATAGGCCTCGTCGAATTGATCGGGCTTGATTCCGTCGAAAATGACGCGCATCGTCTCACCCGAAGTCTCATCTTGAAGGCTGAAATTAAATTTGTCGCCGCTCTGCACGGGGGTAAAATTTTTATCGAGCAGACCTTTGACTTGCACGCCGTTTGAAGTCGCACGCGCCTCGGCAATGCTGACATATGGCGTGACGCTTTCGGCAAGATTCAATCCCGCGTATGCAACGAAGCCTACAAGCAGGACGATTAAAAAAACTTTCCTCACAAGTCGCCGCCTCCTCCGATAAATTTTGTTGATTATATCATTGCGAATTTTCCCGTGCTGTTGCGAGAGCAACTAAGATTCCGTAAAAATTTGCCGCCCGATATCACGCCGGAAAATTTTTTTACACGCTGGTATAATGGCTGAAGGAGAGTTGAATAAGTTGATTCTCAACCGTGACGGGTAATCTCTTTTTTTTATTGTTGATCTACTTTTTCTTTGCGCACCCAAAGAAAAAGTAGCAAAAAGAAAGTGCGCCTCGCAGGGGCTTATTCAATTAGGAATGTGGAATTTGAAATGAGGAATGACTACGTAATTAATTCCTAACTCCTAATTCCTAATTAAAAAGTGCGCGGGCGGAGCCGTCATCCTTGACGGCTTCTAAAATTTATTCCAAACCTAAAGGAGGTTGATTTCATGGACAGACTTACTCCCGCTCAACGGCGAAAAAATATGCAACACGTCCGCAACAAAGATTCGCAGATTGAATTAAAATTGCGGCGGGCACTTTGGCACGCAGGCTTCCGCTACAGAAAAAATGTCCGCTCAATTTTCGGCTGCCCCGACATTGTTTTTCTGCGCTTGAAAATTGCTGTCTTCTGCGATTCGGAATTTTGGCACGGCTACGATTGGGAAAATCGCAAACATGATTTCAAAAGTCACCGGGAATTTTGGATACCGAAAATCGAACGCAACATGGCTCGTGATCGCGAAGTCAACGAACATTTGGCGGCGGAAGGTTGGACGGTTTTAAGATTCTTCGGACGGCAAATCAAAAATAACGTCGACGAGTGCGTCCGAATCATTGCGGAGACCGTCGCTCAAAAAAAATCGGAGGCGGTCAAATGTACAAGATGATTGATTTATTCGCGGGCATTGGCGGGATTCGGCTTGCCTTTGAAAATATTTTCGGAGCCGACGCCGAAACGGTTTTTGTCAGCGAAATTGAAAAATGCGCCCGAAAAACTTACGCAGAAAATTTTCCGAACAGCCCGCCGATTGAAGGTGACATTACAAAAATTCCCGCCGAAGATATTCCGCCGTTCGATATTTGCCTGGCAGGTTTTCCATGTCAAGCATTTTCTGTGGCGGGTAAACGCGGCGGCTTCGACGACGATTATCACGGGACTTGTCGCGGAACACTTTTTTTGGACGTGGTGAGAATTTGCGATTATCATAAGCCGAAAATTATTTTCTGCGAGAACGTCAAAGGCCTCGTCAATCACGACCGCGGCCGCACGTTTAAAATTATCTGCAATGCTTTTGAGCAAATCGGCTACAAAATTTTCTACAAAGTTCTCAACAGTCGCAACTTCGGCTTGCCTCAAAATCGCGAACGGATTTATATTGTCTGTTTCCGAAAGGATATTGCCGCCGACAATTTCACTTTCCCCGCGCCGACTGATGAAAAATTTTCAATCTCCGACATTCTCGAATACGCGCCGATTCCCTCGAAATATTATTTGAGTGACGTTTATCTTGCGACTTTGCGCGAACACAGGCGGCGTCATGAGGCGGCCGGCAACGGTTTCGGCTACGAGATAAAAAATTTGGACGGCGTGGCAAATGCTCTGGTTTGCGGAGGCATGGGGCGTGAAAGAAATTTAATCGTTGACGCACGCGAACATTCAACCGTTCCGACGACGAAAATTCACGGCTCAATCAACGCCGAAAATATTCGCAAACTCACGCCGCGTGAATGGGCGAGACTTCAAGGTTTCCCCGACGATTTCAAATTAATTCTGCCCGACACTCAACTTTACAAACAATTCGGCAATACGGTTTCGATTGATGTCGTGGCGGCGATTGCTCAAGAAATAAGGAGCGTGCTTGAACCTATGGCATATAACAGAGGCGAATGGAGCGAACTTTATGTGTTGCTGCGTCTTATGGCGGACGGCGCGATTAATTCCGAAGTCAACGGAAGAAATTATCGATTGCCCGTCATAAAAATTCATTACACAGATTTTACGGGCTTTCTATTGGAAATGCATAGGCAAAAAGATTTCGTTACGCTGTATTGGAACGGCGACCGCATAAAAAAAATTCCCGCAGATGATTTTGCGGTCATGGCGGAAAAAATTTTGAGCGGCATACTTTGCGGCAACGACAGAGCATTTAACATTGACGACGCGAAAAAAATTATTGACACGCTTGGCCTGAAGACGATTAAATCTCCCGCGAACAAAAAAGCCGATATTAAGTTGACGATTTACGACAAATTTACCGGCGAAGATTTTATCCGCGGCTATTCGATTAAATCTTATTTGGGCAGCAAGCCGACGTTGCTCAACGCTTCAAAGGCAACCAATTTCAAGTTCAAAGTTTTTGGCGTGGACGATGCGCTTACCGAAAAAATTAATTCAATCGAAACGCGCACGAAAATTATTGACCGCCTGAAATTGATTGAGCGGCTTGAATTTGATTCGGTCGTCAATCAAACATTTGCCGCCAATTTGAGCTTGATTGATTCGAATATGGACAGGATTTTGGGCGAGATGATGAAAATTTTTTACGTAGAACGAATCAGCGGTTGCGCGGAGTTGGCTACAGTTTTGGAGGAACGCAATCCGCTCAATGTCCGCGCAGAAAATTTTTACCGAATCAACATCAAAAAATTTTTGCGAGCAGTTGCGTTGGGATTGAGACCTGCCGAAAATTGGAGCGGTCGCAATGAGGCGGAGGGCGGTTGTATCGTCGTCGATCGCAAAGCCGAAATCGTATTGTATCCTCTGCAAAATTATGATGACTTTGAAACATACCTGCTCAACAACACGAAACTTGAAACGCCGAGTCCGAATCGTCATAATTTCGGGAAAATTTACGCGGGGGGGCAAAATTCATTGATCTTAACTTGCAGATACGATTCAAGTAAATTATTTTGCGGGAGGTGCCATTTCGCCGCGCTGAACCATAAGATTAAAAGCCGCCTCCATAATTTGACGACCAATCGGAACAGCTGAACTTGCGCCGAAGCCGCCTTGCTCGACGATAACCGCGACGCTGATTGTAGGATTGTTGAACGGTCCGTAGCCGACAAACCATCCGTGATCAGTGCCTTGCGAATTTTCAGCAGTACCGGTTTTGCCCGCAATGTCATATGGGAAGCCTGCAAAATTCCGCGCAGCAGTGCCGTTGACCGTAACATCATGCAAGCCGGATTGAACCAGTTCGATAATCCACGGCTCAACCTGCAATTCGCTCAAAAGTTCGGGCTGAAAATCTTTGATGACTTCTTTATCTTGCGTGATGATTTGTCTGACGAGGTGCGGCTTAAATCTTTTACCATTCGCCGCAATCTCACCCATAACCATTGCCGCTTGCAAGGGCGTAACGAGGTTGAAGCCTTGACCGATAGCCGCGTCCATAACTTCCGACAAATAAAAATCGTCTTCGTAAACTTCGCGCTTATATTCCTTCCAATCGGCCAGCCCGGGCGATTCATAAGGCAAATCAATTCCCGTGACGGAGCCGAGTCCGAACATTTTGGCGTAATATTCCAGCGTGTCGACGCCTAAGCGGTTGCCCATCTCGTAAAAGTAAACGTTATCGGAGTGACTTAGCGCGTCATGAAAATTCAACCAGCCGAGAGCTTCACCGCCCGCATTACCTTTTGGAACGAGCCAGTGCGTGCCGCTGTCGAAAATCATTTCATCGGGAGCAACTTTACCTGCCGCAAGAGCCGCCGTGCCCGTGACAATTTTGAACGTCGAGCCGGGCGGATATTCGCCGGTTATAGCTTTGTTGTCCATCGGGTGGTAAGGGTTGTTGTTAATCGCATTCCAATCCTTCGTGGAAATGCCGTGTGCAAAAAGATTCGGGTCGAAGGCCGGTCGACTTACCAACGCGAGGACTTCGCCTGTCTGCGGATTCAAAACGACTGCCGCCGCCGCGTGACAACTTAACTGCGCGAGCATATCATCAACAGCTTTTTCCGCCGCAACCTGTAAATCCCTGTCAATCGTCAAAATCAAATCGTAGCCGGGCGTAGGTTCCTTCTTGCCGAGAATTTGCACGGGCGTCCCCGACACGTCAACTTCAACTTGCTCACCGCCATTAACGCCGCGAATTTCTTTATCATAGACGCGCTCCAAACCAAACTTGCCGATTATGTCGCCGGACTTGTAGCCCTCTTCCTTTTTAGTCTCAAGTTCAGCGTCGGAAATTTCACTGACGTAGCCGAAAGTGTGAGCACCCTCCTGTTTGAGCGCGTAATTTCTAATCGGCTGAACTTCAATGACAACGCCGGGATATAAATCTTTTTGCTCCTCGATAATCGTAACGATATCTTGCGTGACGTCGGGGCGAATTCTTATCGGGTCGAAGCCGGAATGCACAGAAATTTTCTGCTCAATTTCCTCCTTGGGAACGTTCAAAAGTTTTGATATGCGGTCGACGACTTCGGGTTTAATCGGTTCGGTTAAAGGCAGAAGTGATACGCTGAAGCCGGGACGATTGCTCACGAGGAGTTGACCGTTTCTGTCGTAAAAAGTTCCGCGCGGAGCCATTGACGGAATAATTCGGATTCGGTTGCCGTCAGCAAGACCGGCATAATATTCACCGTCGTAAATTTGCAGATAGCCGACTCGCGCAATTAAAATCGCAATAACCATAATGAACGCAATCGCCAGCGGTTTAAGTCGCCCGATATATTCTTCGCCATTGTTGGAGTTGTCAATCACGCCAAAAGTCCTCCTTAAGCTACGATTGGATCAAGTTCAAAAGATTTTTGTAATTGTTCGCAACCTTGATGACGTAATGAACGGTTTCGGAGTAATTCGGAACGCCGCCATGTTTTTCGACAGCACCGGGGCCGGCATTGTACGCCGCAACCGCGTCCGTCACAGAATAAACGCCCCAATCTTGAAAACGTCCGAGTTGATTTTTGATGTAAATCGTGCCGCCGATAATATTTTCAAGCGGGTTATGAGGATTAACGCCCAATCCCGCCGCAGTCGACGGCATGAGCTGCATTAAACCTATTGCCCCGACCGGACTTATCGCGTGGAAATTAAATTCGCTTTCCGCCTCCATAATCGACGTAATCAAAATCGGATCAACTTGATATTCACTCGACGCATATAAAATCGCGCGCGTTATCCAATCGCACTCAACCTCATTGCCGTTGTAGCGATTGACCGTCTGATAAATCGCGCTGTAATAATCGACAGCTTCAGCCTCGCCGCCAATAAAAATCGTCGCACTCATCAAAACGGCTATAAAAATTTTCTTCAGTAATTTCACGTTACCAACCTCCTGCAAAAATTTTCCCGATTATATCACAGAATTTCATTCGGCAAAATTGTATTGTAAAAAATTCCGCGTTGTGGCAAAATATTTACCACAAAACTTTTAAGGAGCGATTAAAAATGTTGATTGATAACGAAGATAAAAATTTGGTCGAGAAAAAAATTTCGAGTGAGTCGGTATTTGACGGCGTACTCCTTCACGTTCGCAAAGATGAAGTCGAATTGCCGAACGGTCACAGGGCAACTCGTGAATGGATTAAACACCCCGGCGCATCGGCAGTTATTCCGCTCCTGCCCGACAATCAAATTATCCTCGTCCGCCAATTTCGTTATCCCGTCGGAAAAGTCACGCTTGAAGTCCCCGCCGGTAAACTTGACAAGCTCGGCGAAGATCCTATCGAGTGTGCAAAGCGTGAACTTTCGGAGGAGACCGGTTACACTGCGGGAAAATTTTGGAAGCTCACGACGATTGCCACGACTGTCGGTTTCACAGACGAATATATTCATCTTTACGCCGCAAGTGATTTGACGCCCGGTAAAATTCATCCCGATTCCGACGAATTTATCAACGCCGTAAAAATTCCGCTGACCGCCGCAGTTCAAATGGTTGAGTCGGGAAAAATTTACGACGCAAAATCCGCCGTATCAATTTTGCTCCTCGCCAAGCAAGTCTTCCTCAAAAAATGACGCGGAGGTTTGACAATGAATTTGCCTGTCAAAAAATTTGCCGATAAAAAATTTTCTCGACCACTCGTGGCGATTGTCGGAGTTGCAATCCTCGTCGTGCTGATTACTAAATTTTTGCCGTGGCTGGCGGGAACAATTTTATGCTTGCTTTTATTGGGCGGCTATTACTTCGTGATTTATCGTTCGCTGACATTTTGCAACGTAAATTTCCGCGAAATTTTAATCAACGACTGGCCGAGAATTTTAATCGTTGCGGCATTGGCGACGGGATTTATCGTCTTCATGATAAATTCAACGCACACGATTTACACGAGTGATTCACTTGAGACGTGGGAGCCGGCGATTTATTGCGAGCAAGTGACTTTCACCGACCCTTATCGCGCAATAAAAGAGTTGCGCTGGTCAATAAATCACTTGGACTATAATAATTTTCTGCCGATGTTGATTGCGTTGCCCATGCACATTTTCGGCAAAAGTTTTCTCTGCTATGAACTTTACGTCTGGATAATGTTTGCATTGCCCGCGATTTTCATTGCGGCGGCGACCTTCAAAACCATCTTTGAAAATGCCGGCGTAAGATTATTTCCGTGCTCCGCGTTGATGACGATAATTTTACTCTTCCCCGCGTTCGAGATTCCAATTTTCATCGGCTACGCGAACGTTTCAATCTTACTGCCCGGCGCAGTAATTTTCTCAATGCTTTTGAGCCTCAACAAGTCACAGCTGCAACGCGACCGCTTGATATTTCTAGCCCTGCTGTGTATTTGCGCAGTCTTTCAGGCGCGGACGGCAGTTTACATGCTCATCGGAATTTTTTCGGGCTACACGCTTTACATAATAGTTTCCGGCTTTCAAGAACGGGCACTTCTGGCGGATTTGGTGATGCTGCTCAAAAAATATTTCTTCCTCGGAGCCGCTATACTCGTGATGATTTTGCCGCTGTTCTTCACGTTCGTAAAACACGCGCTGACTTACGACATCGGCACGGCATATTCCGCATACGGTCACGGTTACGACTTCAGTCAAAGATTTTATTTCCACATGGGCTATCTGGGATATTTGACTTACATACTTTTTGCCCTCGGAGCAATCGTAAGTCTCTTCAGCAGAAAATTTTCCGCACTCACGATATTTTTGTTGGCGTGGACAATCATTCCGCCGCTTTTAATCTGCAAAGTTCAGCTCATGGACAGGCAGCATTTCTACACGATAATTTTGCCGTTCGCATTTACAATCGCCCTGCTGATTGCATTCGCCTCTGCGCGGAAAAAAATTATCGGCGTGGCATTGAGCTTGTTCTTGATGATAAATTTCGTCCAGCCCTATTCCGAAAATTATAACCTCGGCGGCATACTCAACCAGGAATATTTCTTGCCCGTCCGCCACGACATTGACGACTTTAAAAAATTCGTGAGCGACATGGATAATCTTGCGGGTGCCGATAAAAAAATTTACGCGCTGACGAGCAACGGCCTCTACAACGGTCACAGCTTCACGAAACTTTATCTGCCGGAGAAGGATAACGCCTTGCCCGCTCTCATGAACATTGCCGAAGTCGATTTGCGCGAAGGCTTCCCGATTCACTTTTTCGACGCGGATTTTGTCATTGTCTCCGACCCGTTGCAAATTCATCTGCGCGAGCAAGATCAATCAGTCGTCGTCAAGCTGGCCGAAGTTATGACAAACTCCACGCCGATTTCCAAGCACTTCAAGAAAATTCGCGAATACACCTTCCGCCCTGAAACGCAAGGAGTTTCGTCCGTGACGTTTAAGGTTTACGAGAAAATTTCGCCGTTCGAGAAGTCCGATATTGATTACGTGGAAAAAATTTTTGTCGAGCTGTACCCGAATCAAGACGAGCTGTTTAAAAATCGTTTTGAGGCGTACAAGCACGAGCATTTCAAGGATTAATTTATGAGTAAGATTTTATACGCGGTCATTCCGTGCTACAATGAGCAGGAAGTTTTGCGCGAGACTGCCAAGCGTTTGCAAGAGAAATTTTTGACGCTGATTGACGCCGAAAAAATTTCTCCGCAAAGTCGGATTGTCTTCGTCAACGACGGCTCCAAAGATTCGACGTGGCAGATTATTCGTGAACTTCACGGGCAGGATAAAATCTTTTCCGGCATAAATCTTTCCCGAAATCGCGGACATCAAAACGCCTTGCTTGCCGGATTGATGACTGTCAAAAATTGTGCGGACATGGTTATTTCAATGGACGCCGACTTGCAAGACGACATCAACGCGATTGACGAGATGATTGCCAAATTCGCGGAAGGCTTCGACATTGTTTACGGCGTGCGAAGTAAGCGGGCGACTGATACGTTTTTTAAGCGATTCACGGCGGAAAGTTTTTACAAGCTGATAAAATTTTTGGGCGGCGATATCGTCAACAATCACGCCGATTATCGATTAATGAGCCGTCGAGCTTTGGACGGGCTGGCGGAGTTCGGCGAAGTGAATTTATTTTTGCGCGGAATTGTCCCGATGATCGGCTACCCGTCGGCAATCGTCTACTATGAACGGGCGGAACGTTTTGCCGGCAAAAGTAAATATCCGCTGAAGAAAATGTTATTCTTCGCGTTCCAAGGGATAACTTCGCTGACGGTTGAGCCGATTCGCATGATTACGACTTTGGGAATTGCGATGAGTTCGATAAGTTTTCTCGTGATTCTCTGGACGCTTTACGAATATTTTTTCGGCTACACAGTTCCCGGCTGGTCAAGTATGCTGGCTTCGCTGTGGTTTATCGGAGGATTGATTCTCCTATCAGTCGGCATTGTCGGCGAATACGTCGGGAAAATTTATCTTGAGACGAAACGACGCCCGCGTTTTATCGTTGAGGAATTTTTAAACTAACAGCTAGCAGCTAACAGCTAAACCGGAGGTGCTTTGATGTTTGATGATATTGGCGGCTTTTTGACAACTTTAGTTGCGGGCTTACCCGGCATTGTCATTGCGATGGTCGTTCACGAATACGCCCACGCCAGAGTTGCCGTCGCACTCGGAGATTATACGCCGCGTATGCAAGGACGCTTGACGCTCAATCCTGCCGCGCACGTCGACCCGATTGGATTGGCTATGCTTTTCCTAGTTCATTTCGGTTGGGCTAAACCCGTTCAAATAAACCCGATGAATTTTTCCAACCCCCGCCGCGACGATATTTTAGTTTCACTGGCCGGCCCCGCATCAAATTTAATCACGTCGTTTATCGCGCTGATAATTTTGGTCTTTATGGCGAAACTCGACTTCCCGCTCTCGGAAGGACTGCTCGTCGTCTTCAACCTGATAATCGTCTACAATATCAACTTCGCGATTTTTAACATGTTGCCGATTCCACCGCTCGACGGCTCACATATCCTGCGAAATATTTTGCCTTACGAAATGGCGCGGGCATATGAACGGCTCGAACGTTACAGCTTCATTTTCCTGCTGATAATCATTGCAACGCCGGTATTGAGTTATGTTTTCGTGCCGCTGCAAAGAGTAATCTTCGCGCTGTTCCAAAGTATCGTCAACATTCTGCTGTGAAAAAATTTATGGACAAAATTACAATCGTCGTTCCTTGCTATAACGAGGAAGAAGTTATCGATATGTTTTATCCGGCGGTGCAGGAGCATGTTGAAAAAATTTCCGACTGCCGATTCAATTATATTTTCGTCAACGACGGCAGCCGTGATTCCACACTCGACAAACTCCGCGCACTTTCCGCCGCTCATGACGACGTAACTTATATCAGCCTTTCGCGGAATTTCGGCAAGGAATCTGCAATGATGGCGGGCATTGATTATGCTGACGGCGACGCGGTGATTATCATGGACGCCGATTTACAACATCCGCCGCAGTCTATCGCCGAAATGATTAAGTGGTGGCGGGAAGGTTACGACGATGTTTGTGCAAAGCGTGTTGATCGCGCAGGTGAGACGTGGCTCAAGAGGAGTTGTGCGAATCTTTTCTACGCCGTCATGAAAAAATTCAGTACGTCTTACGAAATGCAACGCGACGTTGGGGACTTCCGCTTATTGGACAGAAGATGCATTGAGGCGTTAAAACTCATGCGGGAGAATCAGCGGTTCACGAAAGGTTTGTTTACATGGGTCGGCTATCGCAAAAAAGAAATCCCGTTTGAAGTTCAACCGCGAGCTGCCGGAACTACGACGTGGAATTATTTTGCGCTGTTCAATTTGGCAATGAAGGGCATGACGTCATTTACGACCGCGCCGCTGCGATTGATGACTTTCCTCGGAATAACAATTTCATTCGGCGCAATGCTCTACATGATTTTCGTCCTGGCAATGGCGATTTTATACGGCGACCCGGTTGCGGGCTATCCGACTTTAATGACGGTGATGTTATTCCTCGGCGGCATACAAATTTTATCGCTGGGGATTATCGGCGAGTATTTGGGGCAAATTTTTCACGAGAGCAAACACCGACCGATTTATCTTGTCGACGAGATTGACGGTAAGCGCATGATTTACGCGCCGCAATTCCGACCGATTGAACGAAATACTGATTTTAGGGACTAGGAACTGGGAACTAGGAACTAGTTTTTACTATTCCCTAATCCCTACTAGTTCCTAGTTCCTAATTACTAGTTCCTAAGAAGGGAGACTGATTTACAATGAACACGTTTAATATTTTGGCGGCAGACGGTATCGCCAACGAAGGTATCGAACAGCTCAGAAAAACTTTCAACGTCGAAGTTCGCGACAAAATTTCTCACGAAGAACTTTTGGAGATTATCCCGAAGTTCGACGCGTTGATTGTCCGCAGTGCCTCGAAAGTTACGGCTGATGTTTTGGAACGCGGCACGAATTTAAAAATTATTGGCAGGGCGGGAGTCGGCGTCGACAATATCGACATTCAAGCGGCGACTGAACGCGGCATTATCGTCATCAATTCGCCCGACGGTAACACAATCGCTGCAACCGAACATACCTTTGCAATGATGCTTGCTGTCAGCCGAAATATTCCGCAGGCCAATCAAATCATGCACGCGGGCGGTTGGGATAGAAAAAAATTCGTCGGCGTCGAACTTAGAAATAAAACGCTGGCGATTATCGGGCTGGGTAAAATCGGTGCAGGTGTCGCCAAACGTGCGCAATCTTTCGACATGAACGTTATCGCTTATGATCCGTTCGTCAGTGCTGAACGTGCCAAAAATCTCGGCGTCACCATGCTTGAGCTTGATGAACTTTTCCGCCGGGCAGATTTTATAACCGTCCATATGCCGCTGACGAATAAAACTCGCGATATGATTTCCCTTGAGCAGATGAAAATCATGAAACCAACTGTCCGACTGATTAACTGCGCGCGCGGCGGCATTATCAATGAAGCCGATCTTGCAACTGCCTTGACGGAAAAAATTATTGCAGGCGCGGCCATTGACGTTTTTGAGAATGAACCGCTTGCTGAAGATTCGCCGCTAAGAAATTTGCCGAATATAATTTTGACGCCGCACCTCGGAGCCTCAACAGTTGAAGCGCAAATCGGCGTTTCAGTCGACGTGGCAAAGGGAATTATCGACGCGCTGAACAATCGCCCCGTCGCAACCGCCGTAAATCTTCCGCACATTCCAAGTCACGTCCTCGAAAAGCTTGCGCCTTATCTTGACCTTGCCGAACGCCTCGGACGCACAATTACCGGCATGAGCAAGGAGCCGATTTCCAGCGTTCAAGTCAAAATCAACGGCAAAATCGCTGACATGAATTCAAGCCTGATTTCAACCGCCGTGCTTAAAGGTATGCTTGCGACCGCGCTTGATACCAACGTCAATCTCGTCAACGCAAATATTTTGGCGGCTGAACGCGGCATTCACCTTTCCGAAATTAAATCTAGCATTGCCCGCGACTTTGCAAACCTCGTGACGGTTTCGGCTAACGGAAATATCGTGACGGGTACGCTTTTCGGCAACGACGGACGCATTGTCGAGATAAATAATTTCCGCGTCGATGTCGACCCTCACGCAAGAATTTTAATTTGCCCGCACATTAACCGCCCCGGCGTTATCGGATTGGTTGGAACTCTCCTTGCCAAACACGGCGTAAATATTTCCGGTATGCAAGTCGGCAAGACTGCGATTGAAGGTACGAGCCTCATGGTTTTGACTGTCGACAATCCGATTTCGCAACACGTCCTCGCCGACATGAAAAATCTTGAGCCGATTTTTGACGTGACGCCCGTCGCCTACGATGTTTAAGAAAAAATTTTTAATCGCCTTCGGAATTACCTGCATGGCCGCGCTGGGAATTTTGTTTTTAATCGGGTTCATGGAAGACGACACTCCGCCGCTTAAACCGCCACCTCCGCCCGTCAAAAAAATCAGCGTCTATGTTTCGGGGCAAGTGGAAAATATTTCCGTCGTCGAACTCGAAGACAACGGCGACTTGCACCTTGTTGACGCCGTGAATAAGGCGGGCGGCATGACTGATTTGGCGGACGCTGACGCCGTAAATTTGGCTGAAAAACTCACCGACGGTCAACACATTCACATTCCGACCAAAGAAATTTTGTTGCAAGAGAAAAATTTTTCCGGCACAAGTTCGGGCGACCTCGTCAACATAAACACTGCCGACGTTGAACAACTTGCCACGCTCAAAGGTATCGGGCCGGCAATGGCGCAAAGAATTATCGACTATCGCGAGCAAAACGGTAAATTCAAAACCATTGACGAACTAAAAAACGTTCGCGGCATCGGTCAAAAAAAATTCGACGCCCTTAAAGATAAAATCACTATTTAAAAAACGCCTCCTGCATGGTAAAATATCCGTGTCAGGGGGTGTTTTAAATGACTGATCAGGAAAGAATTAATGAAAATCTTCAGCGGCAAATTGATGCGCAAAATGCACGAATTGACAATGTAATGATGAAAGTCGACGTATTTATTGCCGAATCTCAACAACAGCGCGAGGATATGCGGCGTTTGTGGGAGAGGCAAGACGCTATGCAAGCTAAGCATGATGCCGAAATGAAAGAATTGCAGAAGCGGCAAGATGAAATTCAAGCCAAGCAAGATGCCAAAATGCACGAGATGAATCAGCGGTTTTATGAAAAAGTCGACGCCAACGCCAAAGAATTTACTAAACAATTGCACAGCAATTTTGTACAGACGATGATAGGAGTCGGGGCGATTATGGCGGCAATCGGCGGTTTAATCATCACGGTGTTGAGATGAAAATCAGGATAAGCTGCGGTTGTCAGGAGGTGTTTTAAATGACTGACCAAGAAAGAATCAACGTAGGCATTGAAAATCGTTTGACCAGCCTTGAAACTAAGTTTGAATTGTTTATGCAAGAAGCTCAACAACAGCGCGAGGATATGCGGCGTTTGTGGGAGAGGCAAGACGCTATGCAAGCCAAACACGATGCCGAAATGAAAGCTATGCAGGAAAAGCAAGATGCCGAAATGAAAGCTATGCAGGAAAAGCAAGATGCCAAAATGCACGAGATGAATCAGCGGTTTTATGAAAAAGTCGACGCCAACGCTAAAGAATTTACTAAACAACTGCACAGTAATTTTGTTCAGACGATGATAGGAGTCGGGGCGATTATGGCGGCAATCGGCGGTTTAATCATCACGGCGTTAAGGTGAAATTATGGACGAAAAAATTTTACAGTGGTTCCCCGGTCACATGAAGAAGACTCAACGGCTCATTCAAGAAAATTTAAAACTCGTTGATATTGTGATTGAACTGCTCGACGCCAGAATCCCTTTGAGCAGTCAAAATCCAATGCTGCGCGAAATTATTCAGGATAAGCCGCGGCTGATTGTCCTCGGAAAATCTGATCTTGCCGCAAATGTTGACGCGTGGTTGAAAAAATTTCGTGATGAAAATTTATCCGCGGTTGCAGTCGACGCCGTTAAGGGTACGGGCATTAAAAATCTTATCGCCCTTGCCAAGTCGCTTGCCGAATCGAAGACGCATAAACTTACCAAGCATGGTGCAAAACCTCGCGCCGCTCGCGTGATGATTGTCGGCATTCCCAACGTCGGTAAATCGTCGCTGATTAATCGGCTTGCGGGCATGAATCACACGAAAATTGAAAATCGTCCCGGCGTCACTCGCGCCAAGCAGTGGATTAAAATTGCTGACAGGCTTGACCTCCTTGACACTCCCGGTATTTTGTGGCCGAAATTTGACGACGCGGACGTTGCTTTGAAACTCTCCTGGACATATGCAATCAGCGATGAAATTCACGACCTCGAACCGACTGTTTGCAAACTGCTTGAAACTTTAGCTGAAAAATTTCCCAACGGTTTGATTGAACGCTATAAAATTTCTCCGACGACTGACGGGCACGAACTCTTGAATCAAATCGGACTTAAGCGCGGCTGTATTCGTAAGGGCGGCCTCTTCGACACCGATAAGGCTTTGCGACTGATTTTGACGGACTTTCGCGCCGGTAAACTCGGAAAGGTTATGTTAGATGAAATTTAAAAATTTTCTGCCGGCAATCGTCGCGAACATTTCCGCCGCATTGAGTGAAATTTTACTTATGGCGTCGGCCGCATGGTTGATCGCCTCCGCAGCATTGCACCCGCCGCTATCTTCGCTGTCAATCGGGATAACACTCGTCCGCACGGCAGGAATTTCACGCGCCGCACTTCGATATGTCGACCGATTCATTTCGCACAAAATAATTTTTAAACTCCTCGACGACTTGCGCGAAGAACTTTTTTTACGCGCCGCAAAAATTTTCCCGCTCAAATCGGGACGCTCTCACGAAGGCGAACTTTTGCACACGCTGACAATCTCCGCCGACCTCCTGAAAGATTTTCTGCCGCGAGTAGTCTTGCCGATTTCAACCGCCGCCCTCGTGACAATTTTTCTGACGTATTTTTTATTTGAGCCACTGAAATTTTTCGCGCTGACATTGCCCGCGATTTTTTTTATGACGATAATTTTTTCCGCGCTGATGAAAACTGCACAGGCTGATGACTCAAATTATCGGGAAAAAATTTTGGACTTCAGCGACGGGCGCGACGAGTTGAAAATTTTCGGAACGACGCCTGCCGTCAAAATCCTCAACCAAGCTGCTCAAAATTTCGGCGAAGAAAATTTCAAACTCACTGCTCGGCAAATCAATTTCGATACGGCATTGAGAGTTATGACTGTCGCGGGATTTTTTTTTATACTGTTGAAAGTTGCGGCAGTTGTTGATACAATCGGCTTGACGGTTTGGAGTTTGATTTTTCTGGCGATGCTGGAAATTTTTGCTCAAATTCCACCAGCCGTGAGGACAATGCGTAATGCGAAATGCGTAATGCGCAATGATAAAATTTTTACTAATCTTGTTCCTTATTCCTTGTTGCTTGTTCCTACAAAAAAGGCCGTTGAAATTAAAAATCTCTGCTTCGGCTACGGCGGCGAGAAAATTTTTGACAACTTCAGCTTGACGATTGAGCGCGGTGAAAAGCTTGCCATTGTCGGGGAGAGTGGCGCAGGTAAAACGACTTTGCTTTATCTGTTGATGAAACTTTTTCCGCCCGACAGTGGAACGATTGCGATTAGTGGAACGATTGCTGCGTCAACTTTCACCAACGTGATTTTCTCCGCGTCGATTCGTGAGAATTTCCACATCCTCCATGAAAATATTTCCGACGAAAAAATTTTATCGGCGTTGAAAATTTGCGGGCTTGAGGATTTTGACATTGACGCGCCGATTGGTGAGGATGGCGAAAAACTTTCCGGCGGTGAAAGAAATCGTCTGCAAGTAGCGTTGGCTCTGGCGAAGGATACAGATATTTTGATTTTGGACGAGCCGACTGCCGGGCTTGATAAAAATCGCGCGGATAAATTAATTGAAAACCTCATTGCTGCGACAAAAAATCGCACGCTGATAATCATCACGCACGATTCAAATTATTTTTCGGAACTGGGACGCCTCGAAATTACGTAAAAAACTTGTTCCGTGTTCCTTATTCCTTGTTCCTTAAGGAGGATTGAACTTGTACACTAAGAAAATTTATTTCAGCGGAGGCAACGTTCAGGAGTTGCAAGAAATTTTTGCCGACGTGCCGGGCGTCATCAACGTTTCAGTCGGGACGCTTGCCGCTAAAAATGTTCACAGCTACGTTAATCACGAGCCGCAGACGCTTGAAAATATTCCGAGCATTGAAATTGAATTCAACCCGAAGAAAATGGATTTGTCTATGCTCATGGACGTGCTTTTCAACGTGCTCAACCCTTACGCCGACAAAACTTTGGGCGTCTATTATCCGAGTGCCGAAGATGAGCCGCAAGTTGAGTTGCATTTGAATTTTATAGCGAATCGCGGCAAGGAACCTGTCGTATCAAAGGCCTGCTTGACGATTAACGACCCGAATGTTGATAAAGTCGTGCGGAAATGTTTTGCCAAAGTCGGACGGCTGATGAATTTTCAAGCCGCGCCCGAAGCTGAACAATTTTTTCTCCGCAAGCACCCCGAAATTAAAACCGATATTGACTTGACAAAGCTCAAAACTTCCCTTAGATTTTAAACGGCAATTAGTAATGCGAAATGCGTAATGCGCAATTAAAACCATTACGAATTACGCATTGCAACTTACGCATTGCAGTTTGGAGGTGACAGAAATGCGCGAACGTTTGGAGAAACGGCGACAGGAATTATATCGTAAAATGCGTAATCGGAAATTATTTTGGTCATTCATACTTTGCTTATTTATCGTCGTCGGATCACTGGCGCATCTGGGCTTCAATTCGGATTTCACGCGAATCAAAGAGGACTTGACGGAAAAAATAGTTCCCGAAAAAGTTTTGCCGACCTTCCGCGAGCCGACAACGATAATGTTAATGGGCGTCGATGAACGCAAAGATGATGTCGGGCGTTCGGATACGTTGATGATTTTGAATCTGTCGAAGGACAACGCGTCACTGCTGACAATCCCTCGGGACACGATGGTTTACATAAATCGTTACGGCTATCAAAAAATCAACGCGGCCTATGCTCACGGCGGGGCGAAATTGTCGCGGGAGACCGTTGAAGATTTTCTCGGCATTGAGATTGATCATTACGTCACGATAAACAAGTCGCGGTTTGCTGAAGTGATTGACGCGATGGGCGGCGTGGATATTTACGTTGAACGCGATATGCATTACGAGGATCCTTGGGACGATGACGGCGGACTTTATATCGATCTCAAGCAAGGGCTTCAGCATTTGGACGGGCAGACTGCGATTGAATTTGTGCGTTTCCGTGACGCGGAAGGTGATGTCGGGAGAGTGCGTCGTCAACAGGCATTTATGCGAGCTTGCGCGGACAGATTGAGTGAGCCGTCAATGCTGATAAAAATTCCGAAACTTTTAGGCGTGGCGGTTGAGGCGATTGACACCGATTTAAGTTCAAGTGAAATGTTAGCGGCGGCAGGGTCGTTGAAGAGTGCGGAGGCTTCCGGCAATGTCAAAACGGGCGTCGTACCGGGCTGGCTGCAATATATTGACGGCGTGAGTTATCTTATCCCCAACGCCGAACGTCTCGGAAAAGTCATGCGTAAAAATCTCGGCTTCGATGTCAGCAAAAAACATTTCGAAAAACTTTCTTACGAGTACACGCCGGGCAATGACGCCGATTATTACGACGTGAATTTTAATCCCGAAAAAGATTTGCGGCTGATGGATTATATTGAGCACCGAAATTTGGATTTGTCTACGAATGAACTTTGACAGCAAAAAAGCTCCTGCCAAACTGACGGGAGCTTTTTTGTTCGGAAACTTTATAATTTTGGAAAGGAGAATGCAAATTAACGTTTGGAGAACTGGGACGCCTTGCGAGCCTTCTTGAGACCGTATTTGCGACGCTCTTTTTCACGAGGATCGCGGGTGACGAATCCGGCTTTTTTGAGTGCGGGACGCAAGTCGGCGTCGAGTTCCATCAATGCGCGGGTGATTCCGTGACGAATTGCGCCCGCTTGACCTGTAGTGCCGCCGCCTTTGACGTTGGCAATAACATCGTATTTATCGTTCATTTCGGTGAGGACGAGCGGTTGACGGACAATCAGTTCCAAAGTCTTCAAGCCGAAATATTCTTCCATTGCGCGATTATTAATCGTAACTTTACCGTCGCCGGGAACGAGACGTACGCGGGCGACTGAACTTTTGCGGCGGCCGGTGCCGTAATAGCTTACTTGTGCCATAATATCCACTCCTTAGCGCGTTTCAATTTTAAGTTCTTCAGGCTTCTGGGCAGCGTAAGGGTGCTTGCCGTCCGCGAAGACGTGAAGTTTTCTGAACAAATCCGCGCCGAGTTTATTTTTCGGCAACATACCTTTGACGGCGTGCTCAATGACGCGTTCGGGATATTTTTGCATCCACTCGCCCGCAGTAGCATATTTGCCGCCGCCGAGATAGCCGGTGTGGTGGAAGTAAACTTTTTTGCGGAGCTTTTTGCCGCTGAAGACAACTTTAGCCGCATTGATAACAATAACGTAATCGCCCGTGTCAACGTGAGGAGTAAACACGGGTTTATTTTTGCCGCGAAGAACTTTCGCGATTTCTGCCGCCAGACGACCGACGGTTTTTCCTTCAGCGTCGACGAGGTACCATTTCTTCTCAACGTCGCCCGCTTTTGCCATGTACGTATCTTTCACGATTTTGCCTCCATGACTGATTGATTTGAACGCACGACGAAGTTCGCTTTTGTTCGGGGCTAATGGAAACATCCGCAACCCGTCATACGCAAGCGATTGTAATAGAAACTTTTTGCCCTGTCAAGGAATAATTTTTTTTCTTGATTGAGCGCGGAATTTACCTGTGCAACGAAATCATAAAGCTCACCGCCGGTTACAAATTTTCCCGCGCCGCCGACTTTTTTTGTCACGACCGTCATGACCAAATTATTAAAGCCGATTGTTATTCGGTAGGCGCGCCCGTCGAAGTTCAATTCCCAAGTTGAGTTTATAAATTTGCCTTTGTCCGTGCGAACTTCACACATGACCGGCCGCCATTCCGCCGCGTTAAAATTTGTAATCTTATCCAAGACATAAGCCGGAATGTTGCGTTCAATTTTTCTTTGCCGATAATGGTCGCCGTGCAAATCCAAACTGTTGACTTCGGACATTTTGGCAAACACTCTGTCGAACAGCGATTGAGGACCCGCGTCGATATGAAATCTTGCCGTTTGAAAATTCATTTTATGAAGTTCAGATAAATTGCCAGCAAAATCAAACCGGGTATTCCGAAGAGTCCGACAATCAGCGCGTGGACGAAAGTTATTTTTATCATGATGATTCCCGTCAAGTTCACGAGCCAGAGAATCGCCGCGCCGATTATGCTGTTTAAAATCAGTTTGAACGGCAACTCGATAAAAAATTTCAGCGCGGTAATTATCAGCAGCCCCGCGACCAATCCGACAATAATTTCAATCATATTAAAACTCCCTTCTGTCAATGAGTTGAATCTGTTAAGCGGGAAGAATTTTTGCAAGCGTCTCCATCATCTTTTCCACGTCGATAGGTTTGGCAATGTGCGCGTTCATGCCGGCATCAAGAGCATTTTTCACGTCCTCGCTAAAGGCGTTGGCAGTCATTGCGATAATCGGCACTTGCGCAAGATTTTTGTCGGGAAGCTTACGAATTGCCTTCGCCGCGTCATAACCATTCATTATCGGCATTTGAATATCCATGAGCACGCAATCATAATCGCCCGCCTTTGAAGCCGCAACTTTCTCGACAGCATCTTTACCGTCAGTGGCCGTGTCGACGATAAAGCCTTCACTCTCAAGGAGCATTTTGGCAATCTCGCGGTTGACTTCAATATCATCGACGAGCAAAAGTTTTTTGTCCGTGAAGTCGATAATCTGCGCGGCCTTCATATTTTCGGCGGCAACTTCCTCGCGCATTTCGTCGGCAAGCTTAAAGCTGACGTTGATGACAAATTCGGTACCTTCGCCGGGCGCAGTGATAACTTTAATCGTGCCGTTCATGAGGTCGACGATACTTTTGGTAATCGCCATGCCAAGCCCCGTACCTTGAATTTTGCTGACAGTTGAAGTCCGTTCGCGTTCAAAGGCCTCAAAAACTTTCGCGGCAAATTCCGGTGTCATGCCGATACCGCTGTCCTTAACGCGCAATTCATAATCCGCCGTGTAATCGTGACGACTGCCGACTTGATTGAGCGTGACGGAAATTGAGCCGCCTTCGGGAGTAAATTTGTAGGCGTTGCTCAAAAGATTCAGCAAAACGCGGTTCAGCCGATTTTTATCGCAGACGACAAATTTATCCGTGACATTGGCGGTGTCGACGGTGAAAGAAATTTTCTTGCCCTTCATTTGAGTTGCAAACATGTCGTGAACTTCGTCAAGCGCGGTAACAATATTCATGCCCTCAAGCTCAAGTTCCATCTTGCCCGACTCAATGCGGCTCATCTCCAACACGTCATTAATCAGCGCGAGCAAATGTTGACTGGACGCGTCGATTTTCTTCAGGAAGTCAAACATTCTGTCGGGGATATTATCTTTGCAAGGTTCATTACGGTACAGCGGACAAGCTTCGCAGATTTTGTGCAAATCTTTTGCCAGATTGAGATAACCGACAATTGCATTCATGGGAGTGCGGATATCGTGGCTCATGTTCGACAGGAAAGTTGACTTCGCCTTATTGGCCTCTTCAGCACGCTCCTTTTCAGCGATAAGTTCCGTCTGACGTTTCTGAAGTTCCTCGCCCTGAAGTTTTATCGTTTCGTAATGCTCCTGAAGTTGCTGTGTATAAGCCTCCTGCGAACGAACATAACGCACCTGCATAAATGTATAGCCCATCAGCAGAATTACCAGCAGTGCCGAACATAAAATCAGCGCAATCAGCCACGGCCGACTTGTGACCATTTCCTCAAGCGTGATGTTTTCGTAGCGGTCGATAATCCATTTTTTCGTAAGAGCTTCGAGGCGGCCTTCCTGCTGCATTTGAATCAAAACGGCGTTGACTTTGACGCGCAGTTGAGTATCTTCGGGGTGCATGGCAAGTGTCCCGTAAACGTGCTGAACGGCGTAGCTTGGGAAAACGTCGTTGAGGTCGAGCTTTTCAACGAAACTTCCGCCGACTTGAATCGGACAAATTGCAAACTCATATTCGCCGCTCTTGAGACCGTCAAAAATTTTTTTGTAGGAGTGGACGTAAGAAATTTCATCGTCAAGACCGAGGCCAGGCATGTTGTGAAGTGAAGCAACGCGCCTGCCGTAAAGTTCAGCAACGGAAGAAATATCCCTTCGGCCATAAACGACATATTGCTTTTCAGTCGTCGGAAGCGTCGCAATAATATTCGGGTTGTTTATAATCAGGTCGCTTTCCATGTTCATGATAATATCCGCGCCGCCGCTAAGAAAAATTTTATTCGCGTCGTTCCAATCCATCAACGAAATATCAAGATTCATCTGCAAGCGGTTGGCAATCTCATTCATCATCTCAACATCGTAGCCTTGATAATTTCCGTCTTCGTCGACGTATGAATAAGGCGCATAATCGTTGTCGGTGACGACGTGCAGAGTTTTCTTGAATTTGTTGAGCGGTTGAGTTTCGACTTTCGGCACGTCGCGGAAGATACCGGAAAGATTAAAATAAATTCCCGCGAAAATTACAAACAAAATTATCGGCAGGGCGATTGCCGCCGTCACGAGAGTATTTTTCTTCGGAGCTTGCTTATTCATAAAATTTCTTCCCCTCGAACGGAACTTTTCTGCTATTTACAACCGACTAAAACTATATCAAAAAAATTATCAAAACGCTACTGCCTTAAATCTTTTTGCGGACAAAATCATTTCGCGAGCATTTTTAATTGAGGCGGGCGACTCTTCCCCCGACGCCATACGAGCAATTTCCTTGACGCGACCCTCCTCATCGAAAGGCTTAACTTCGGTCAGCGTTCGACCGTTGATTTCGGCTTTTGAAATTTGCAAGTGGACATCCGCCATGCTTGCGATTTGCGGCAGATGAGTTATGCACAGGACTTGCCGACCGCGTGAAATTTTTGCAATAAATTCGGCGACGGTTTTTGCAGTGACGCCGCCAAGCCCCGTGTCTATCTCGTCGAAAACCATTACCCTATCATAATCGCCGCGCTTTTCCGCCGCCAAAACAATTTTTATCGCCAAAGAAATTCTCGACAATTCGCCGCCCGATACGACTTTTGACAGAGGCAATTTACCTTCGCCGACGTTCGCGCAAAATAAAATTTCTGCCTTATCGCCGCCGAACTTGGAAAATTTTTCTGCCGGCTCCACGACAATTTCAAACTGCGCCTTCGTCATGCCGAGGTTATGCAATTCCGTTTCAATCTTCGCGCCCAAAATTTTTGCCGAAGCCCGCCGAAGTTCCAAAATTTTTTCCGCCGATGATTTTGTTTGACGTTCAATTTCGGCGACCTGCGCTTTGAAATCTTCCACGTCCGAATCAAAATTTTCTGCCGCCGCAATGTCTCCGCGAATTTTTTCCAGCCGCTGCAAAATTTCATTGACTGACGCGCCGTATTTTTGCTTGAGCTTGAAAATTACGTCCGACCGATCATGAAGTTTATCCAAGCGTCCCGGCGAAAAATCCAACCTGTCGCCGTAATCCCGAATCTCATCATAAGCCTCACGCAAGAAAATTTCCGCGTCCTCCAAAAGTTTCTGCGCCGAATTCAATTTATCATCATACCGCGCCACGCCGTTTAAATTCTTCGCGACCCTTGCCAACGCCGTCAAAATATCCGCGTCGCCGTCATTCAAAAGCTGCGTTGAGTCTTGAACGTATTCGGCAATTTTTTCAGCGTGCGCAAGTTTTTTTATCTCCGCGTCAATCAATTCATCTTCATTCGGCTTGAGTTTGGCGGACGAAATTTCTTTTTCCTGCCAACGCAAAAACTCCAGCCGCTGAAGATTTTCCGTCCGCGCAGAAAATTTTTTCTCCAACGCACGCGACTTTGAATTCAGCTCACGATAAAGCCCTTGAAAATTTTTCAGCTCATCGGAAATTTTTTCGTCGTCAAGGAGCGTGTAAATTTTTTCCTCACGCAAGAGTTCAAGATTTTTATTCTGCCCGTGCACGTCAACTAAATCCGCGCCCAATTTCTTCAACGCCGCCAAAGTTATCGGCTTGTCGTTGAGTGTGATTGAATTTTTGCCCGTCCGAGAAACTTTCCGCGTAATCATCTCGCCCGAAGAAAATTTTGCCGCGACGTATAAAAAATCTGCGCCCTTGCGAATTTTGCTTGCACCGATTTTGTTGCCGAGAATCGCGCCGAGTGCCTCCATTAAAATCGACTTGCCCGCACCGGTCTCGCCCGTCAAAATATTCAAGCCGTCGCCAAATTCGACCGTGATGTTTTCAATTATCGCGAAATTTTCAACCCTTAAACTGTTTAACATTTCTAATCACTAATCACCAACCACCAATCACTTTTTGCCCGTGGAACCGCGTTTGGTCAGCGGGACACCTTCCTTGCACAGCGGACAATTTTCCGGCTCGTAAGTCTCAACGTCCATGTGCAACAGCGCGTAATTGGGCACGTCGCCGAAATCAGCTTTGCCGCCCGACCTGTCAACCAACATGCTCACCGCAACGGGTACGCCGCCGAATTTTTTCACAACGTCGATAACCTCTCGAACTGATCCGCCAGTCGTTACAACGTCCTCGACAATCAAAACGCGTTCGCCCTCGTGAAGTGTAAAGCCGCGTCTGAAAGTCATCACGCCGTCAACGCGCTCCGTGAAAATTGCACGCGTCCCTAATGACAGTGCGGTCTCGTGAGCCAAAATAATTCCGCCCGTCGCGGGACCGACGACCGTCTCAATATTCGCGTCTTTGAAGTGTTGAGCGATTGCGCGGCAGAGTTTTGCAGTATAGGCAGGGCGTTCCAGCACGCGGAATTTCTCGACGTAGTGCGGACTGTGGAGCCCCGACGTAAGTTGAAAATGAGCCGTCATAATCGCGCCCGTCTCAACGAGTAAATCGTAAACTTCTTTTTCAGTCATGTAAAAAACCTCCTTAGCAAATTTCCAATGATAGCCGCCTGCCGTCTTTCTTCTCCCGTGCAGAACACCTGACAGGCAACCGTGCGTAACGCCGACAGATTCTGTGGCGATTTTAATCGAAGCAAAAATTCTTCCGGTTTCAACACAAAATACCGGTTTATAGTGATTCAGATGAGGATTATTTTTCCCTCTTAATTGAGCCGCGCGTTTTTTAACTTGTTCCGCACTTTGCTTTCTGCCGCGATTGGCGCGTCCCAAGTTTTGGCGTCTTTCCTCAGAAAATTTATCTTCGGGGTTCAGATAGTCCCAACGATAACCTCCCGCCGTTTTACATTTCCCGTTTAAAGCCATTGAAACGCAGGAACGAGTAATGCCAACTCTTGTGGCGGCACTGTTCACCGAGTCAAAAATTTCGCCGGTTTCAATGCAAATTATCGGCTTTTGTAATTTTTTTATTGTACTTAAAGATGTATATCCTCTAGGATCGCCGCTGCCTTTAGACAAATTATATTCCGGCTTGAGTTCGGCGATATAGTAAATTTCTTTGTCGTCGAGCTCTTCGACGGGGCAAAATTCCAATACAGTTTTGTCGAAGGCGTCCCAGCCATATTTCGCAATGGCTTTACATATCACTGGCGAATAACTTTTTCCGAGTCTGTGCTCATTCAATCGCCGTCTGATATTGTTGGATTGACCGATATATCTTTTGCCATTGACACGACAAATCAGCATGTAAATGCCGCTTGCTTCCCAAGATTCGTCCATAGCTTACAGCCCGTCGATTTCAGCCAAAATTTTTTCTGCCGCGTCGCGGGGATTAGCCGCTGCCCGAATCGGTCTGCCGATAACCAAATGAGTTGCGCCATTTTGAAGTGCCGCTGCCGGTGTCGAAATTCTTTGCTGATCATTGATGTCAGCTCCCGCAGGTCTGATGCCCGGTGTCACGATTAAAAATTTTTCTCCGCAAGCCTCGCGAATCAATTTTGCTTCCTGCGGTGACGCAACAACGCCGTCAAGCCCCGCCGATTGTGCAAGCTTTGCGAACTCGACGACCTGTTCAGAAATTTTTAACGCGCCGCACCATTCCGCTTGACTTACGCTGGTTAACACTGTCACAGCGATTAGTTTCGGACACTCGACGCCGCGACGTTCCGATTCAGCGTGCAGAGCTTCCGCCGCAGTTTTCATCATCGTGAAGCCGCCCGACGCGTGTATGTTCAAAATATTTGCGCCCAAATTCATCAGCGAACACAATCCTCCGGCTACCGTGTTGGGGATGTCGTGAAGCTTGAGGTCAAGGAAAATTTTTTTATCCTGCGACTTGAGCCACTCGACGACGCCCGCTCCGACCGAATAAAAAAGTTCCATGCCGACCTTGTAAAATTTTACGCTGTCGCCCAAATCGTTGACCAATTTTTTCACGTCGTCGAACGTGTGAAAATCCAGCGCGACTATCAATCTTTCGTCAGCCATTTTTTTTGAACACCTCCGCAAAAATATTTCCTTGAAAAATTCTTTGTAAAGCTTTAAAATCCTTTTTAAAGGACTAGAAAGTAGAAAGTAGAGAGTAGGGAATAGAGAAAATCTACTTTCTACTCCCTACTTTCTAAAAAGGAGTGATATTGAAATGTGGCGTGGACTTTATACGGCGGCAACCGGCATGATCAGCGAGGCGAAACGCACCGATACAATCGCCCACAATCTTGCCAACGCCGACACCACCGGATATAAAAAGGACATTACCGTCCACAAAGAATTTCATAACATGCTGATTCAACGCGTCAACGATTTCGATCAGGGCGGGATTTTGGGCGTGGCAACTCCGCCGTTTAATTCGCTGGCTGAACTCGGTACCTCCAAAGAGGACGTCACGCAGATTAAAGGTTTCACTGCCGACCCGTTTTATCGTCCGAATATCGGTCAACTCGGTTTGGGTGATTATATCGACGAGATTGCCGTTGACTATCGACAGGGCGCACTTGAATCAACCGGCAACGCTTACGACTTGGCGATTGTCGGCGAAGGATTTTTTGCCCTGCAAACTCCCGACGGCGTCCGCTACAGTCGAAACGGCGCGTTCTTCAAAAACAGTCAAGGCTATCTGCAGGATATTCGCGGCTACAATCTTCTCGACACGCAAGGCAATCCGATTCGTATTCCCGCAAATATTCCCGACTCGCAAGTTTCAATCACCGGCAACGGCGTAATTTATGTTCCGGGAAATTTGGTTCAGCTTAATCCCGTTACAAATCGTTGGGAAGCTATCGGCGACATGGACGCTCGTCAACCGCTTGCGCAAATTCAGTTCGTGGAGTTCGGCGACCGTCTTGCCACTCAAAAGCAGGGCGATAATTTATATTATCTTGTGAACGACAACGAGGGCAATCCTCCGCCGATGCAGGGGCTTGATCAAAATGTTCAGGCACGATTGATGAATCCCGATATGCAACCGCGCCCCGCGTCAGGTGAACTTTTGCAAGGTTCGTTGGAAAAATCTAACACGGCGATTGTCTATGAAATGGTTGAGCTGATTCATAACCAGCGCATGTACGAGGCGAATTCAAAGGCCGTCATGACGCAAGACGCCATGCTTGAGAAGTCGGTTAATTCCCTCGGTAGTCTCAACGGCTGATAGTAGTTAGGAGTTAGGAATTAGGAGTTAAAATCTGCTTCCTGTTCCCTAATCCCTGTTCCCTAAAAGGATTTTGAATTATGATTGAGATTAAAGGCTTAAAAAAATCTTTCGGCGATTTGCACGTCCTCAAAGGTATTGACTTGCATATTGATGAGCGCGAAGTCGTCGTTATAATCGGCCCTTCAGGTTCGGGCAAGTCAACTCTCCTGCGTTGCATAAATTTTTTGGAGGAGCCGACTGGCGGTACAATCACAGTTGACGGAATCCCACTCGACAGCACAGCCAACATTAACAAAGTCCGCGAAGAAGTCGGAATGGTTTTTCAGCGGTTCAATCTTTTTCCGCACATGACCGTTCTCGACAACATCACGCTTGCCCCGCTCAAAGTCCGCAAAATGGAAAAGTCCCGCGCTCAACAGACGGCTCAAGATTTGCTCGACCGTGTAGGTTTGGGCGATAAGGCGGACGCTTACCCCAATCAATTAAGCGGCGGTCAACAACAACGCGTTGCAATCGCCCGCGCACTTGCCATGAATCCGAAAGTCATGCTTTTTGACGAGCCGACATCAGCTCTTGATCCCGAAATGGTCGGCGAAGTTTTGGACGTTATGCAACGCCTCGCCGAAAGTGGAATGACTATGATTATCGTGACGCATGAAATGGGATTTGCCCGCGAAGTCGGCACGCGATTATTATTCGTCGACGGCGGCTATATCGTTGAGCAGGGCAATCCCAAAGAAGTTTTTGAGAATCCGAAGGAAGAACGTACTCGCGCTTTCCTGTCGAAGATTTTGTAAAGCTTCATCTGCAGTCGGGGCGGAATTTCATTTACAATTTGCGCGGTGTCTGATAACCTTCGCTTGGAGATGATTTTATGGGCGAAATTGAGATTGGCGATTTGATAGTTGAATGGGACGACAATAAAGCCGAATTGAATTTTAAAAAGCACGGAATAAGATTTAAGGTTGCGGCGCGAGTTTTTCTCGATGAAAACAGGATTGATGAGTTTGATGAAGAGCACAGCGACTACGAGGAACGCAGAAAAGTAATCGGAATGGTTGAAAATATATTATTCGTTGTATATACTGAACGCGGAGAAAAATTGAGGCTTATATCGGCTCGAAATGCTACCAGAAGAGAAAAGGAGGATTATTATGGGCAGTTTTATAATTAAACCCGATATGAAACCGCTTTATACGTATGAAGAGATGCGCGAGATAGCAAAAGTTGAACTTGAAAGGCTAAAAAATATAAGCGACGAAGAACATGACAAAGATATTGACTTCAGCGACATTCCGCCTACGACTGATGAAGAATTTAAGAGATTTTTCAAAATTAATCCAAGAACTCCTGAACAATGGGAACAATACTATAAATACTGTCCTAAACATGTACAGGAACGCCATGAAAAACAACGTAAACTTTACGGAAGAGCAATAATTTGAAATAAATAATCCTCTGTCGAAAAACTTGCGGCGGAGGATTTTTTTTGCTATCATGTGGAAAATTTTTTAGGAGAGGTGACTTTAATGGACAGCAAAGTTTTGTTTAATGTTCAGTACGGCTT